>JBKPRE010000128.1:0-45804 GCA_046734435.1 Pseudomonadota bacterium
CGGCGAGGCCGGCACCGCGCGGATCACACATGCCGACCATACCGCCCATGCCCATCATGCCCGGCCCCATCATCATGCCGTGTCCCCAGCCGTGGCCGCGCGGACCATAGCCTGGGCCTGGGCCGGAACCTGGGCCAGTGGGACCGCTGGCGGCCGGGGGATTGGCCTGTCCACTGCTACCGGTTTGCGAAATCGCCGGAGTCGACAGCATCGTTGCGGCAATAACGAAAACTGCGGCGGAGGTCAGAAGTGGTTTCATGGCGGATCTCCTGCAATCGGAATTTGCGAAATCTTGCAAGCGATGCAGGAACCCTGCCTTGACACAGGTCAAAGTAGACGCGTCAAGGCACGCAGCTGGAACTCCATGGGGGACCCCGTAACCGGGCGGCCGTCAGTCACAAAAGCTACTTTTGATTTTTAATGTATGCCGCAAGATCGGCTGCTTCATTGCGTGTCAAATTCATGTCCGGCATGCGCGGGTGAGGCGTTAAAAGAAAATATGCAAGCGTCCTCTCATTAAATTCGGGCTTGCTGGCGACGGCCGAGAAAGGTGGCGCCTGTGTCGTACCCCGTTGCTGGTCTGACGCCACAATGTGGCATGTCGCGCACCAACGCTTGGCGAGCGCTTCTCCTTTGAACGCGTCGGCGGCGTACGCGCCTGTTCCGGCGGCGACAGTCAGAAGCAAGAGGGACAAGGCAAGTCGGCGCATGACATCCTCACACTTAACGTTCGAGCCATTTCAGATAACTGATGAAATCGCCGACTTGACCGGGATCCAGCCGGAACTCGGGCATATTCGGATGGCCGGTGACAATACCTTCACCGAGCGCTTCTTCAAGTGATTCCACCGGATAGCGATTGTGAAGGTCCCGGAACGGCGGCGCCAGACTAAGCGGGCTTGCACCTACCTTGCCGATCGCGTGACAGGACGCGCAATTTGCCCTCGCCAGGGTCAGACCCCGTTGTTCCCTGGGATCCATTTGCGCATAGGCACTCGCAACAAAAATCAGATTGCAAACGGCAAGCGCCGCCAAATAGCGGCCGACATCAAAATTATTGGGAAGCTCGGTGCGCACGGATTCGCCCCAATAGCAGGACCGATAGCTACTTAAAATACCCAGCAACCGACCTTGATCTCTGTCAATACTGGCGCTCTTGTTTCCATCATAGTGCAAAAATTACCTAGGAGATGGACATGAGCGCCACGTTGAAACGCATTGCGCTGACTTTAGCCCGATCCAAGGATTTTCCAAATGGGTCAAGTCAGATCGGTTATGACCTCGTTGCTCCACTCGACAGTAATGGTCATATCGACCTAGCCGCGTGGAAGACGCACCGCGCCGCATGCAGCGTCCGGCATTTTTCTCCCGGAGAGGATGATAAGACCGGCGTGCTGACGCACAAGGCAGGGGGCGCCGAGCATGGCCGGTGGGTGATTGACTACAATGTCGCACGTGATGACGACGATGAGGCGGGCTTTATGTTCGGGCATCATGCATTTTTGCCCGGAGAATATGTTTCAATCAGCGATGCCAACGGCACCATGCATACTTTCGTGGTCAAATCCGTCACGCCGGTTAACCGGTAAGATAAGACGGGTTACGTGCAGGGATTATTTTTCCACATATAAAAGAAACGGTTTCGGCTCAGGTATGCCGAAACCGTTTCTTACAGGCGCACTTTGCGACGCGCAGGCTATCCGTTGAGCAGAGCCAACGCCCGCCGATCGCGCAACACGATATGTCGGGCACTTGCGAGTTTGATGGAAGCCGAATTTTCAAGTTCGGTAAGCGTGCGGGAAACCGTTTCGATCGTAAGTCCAAGATAATCGGCAATGTCCTGTCGCGACATTGGAAGCTCGACATCGTTGCCGCTGGGGCGCCGCTTGGACATTTCCAGCAAGAAGCTGCCCACCCGTTCCTTCGCGGTCTTTATCAGCAGCAAAATGTGATCTTGAACGCGCCGCAACTCCTGGCCTGTCACCGACCACAGCTGGCGAGCTACCTCGCTCTCGCGCTCTGCCAGTGCCAGCAGGGCACTTCGCTTGACGACGAGAATTTTCGCGTCGCTGATCGCTTCAGCCGAAAACGAATGCTCATCGCCCGCTTCGAGCCCGAAGATGTCACCGGGCAGGTAGAAGGCGCCGATTTGCCTGCGTCCATCGCCAAGAACCTTATAGGTCCGGACCGCACCGCTGATAACACGGTACACGTAGTCCGCCGGCTCGTTCTCGCCATAGATCTCGGCATCGCGGCCGTACGGCATTGTGGCGCCCATCAGGCTGATTGATTCAAAAAACGAACCACCGGATATCGGTACCCGCGATGGGGAATTATTTGCGGCTCGGTTGAAACCAGTGCGGATTGCGGTCTGCGTCAACATGGCTGGCCCCTTCAATGGATCTACTGGGGCGTTTGGTACGGCGTACGCGGGCTGGGGGAAATTCAGATATGATCCATAAGGGTTTTTACGGAGCTGGAACCCGCTTGGTACCGTTGAATTTCCTCATGTTTTGCGATTGAGAGTATGTCCGTGGCGGGAAAAACAATGGCTGATACGACCCGGCTGTCTCAACACGCCTTACGGTGGCTCCCCCGGCTCTGGCAGGTTCTCGGACGATCCTGGCGTCCTTATGCGCTGGCCTTGTCCTTGGTTGCCGCCACCATCGTCGCTTTGGTGGTTCTCGGCCCGCAGTTTCATGAACCGTACCTCTTTTTGGTTCCTTCGACACTGATCGCTGGAATTGTGGGTGGATGGAGCGCTGGATTGATCGCAACGGGCTTGGGCCTGGCGCTTCATCTTTATTTCACGGCTGAATATGCGGTCGTCATCGATCCGACGTCCGCAGACTTTGCGGTCGATCTTTCGCGCGCCATCACGTTCACGGCTGTCGGAATTGCAATGGCATGGTTCGGTGAGCGGCTTCGGGAAGGCTGGCTACACGCGCAGGTGAGCGACCGCGACAGCGCAGCCCGGGAGGCTCATCTCACATCAATTCTCGACACTGTTCCAGATGCGATGATCGTGATCGACGAGCGAGGCATCATTCAATCATTCAGCACGGCAGCTACACGGCTGTTCGGCTATCAGGCAGCCGATGTGATCGGCAAGAACATCAAAATGATGATGCCGTCACCCTATCGCGAGAATCACGATGGCTATCTCGCACGGTACTTGAGCACGGGAGAACGGCGCATCATTGGCATCGGCCGCGTCGTCGTCGGCGAGCGCAAAGACGGGTCAACCTTTCCGATGGAGCTCGCTGTCGGAGAGATGAAATCGGGCGACCAGCGCTATTTCACCGGATTTATTCGCGATCTCACGGAGCGCCAAAAGACGGAGGCTCGACTGCAGGAGCTGCAATCCGAGCTCGTGCATATTTCGCGCCTGACCGCGATGGGCGAAATGGCGTCAGCGCTGGCACATGAGCTCAACCAGCCCCTGGCGGCGATCACCAACTACATGAAAGGATCACGGCGTTTGCTCGAACAGACGACGGATGAACGCGCGGGCGTGGTTCGAGAAGCGATGGATAGCGCGGCAGAACAGGCTATACGCGCGGGCCAGATCATTCGACGCCTGCGCGATTTCGTCGCAAGAGGCGAAAGCGAACGGCGCGTCGAAAGCATGGCGAAGCTTGTAGAAGAGGCAAGCGCTTTGGCGCTTGTTGGCATAAAAGATCAAGGCATCCACGTGCGATTCGACTTGAACCGATCAAACGATCTTGTTCTTGCCGACAAGGTCCAGATCCAGCAGGTGCTCCTGAATTTGATACGCAATGCTATAGAAGCCATGCATGATTCACCCCGGCGCGAGCTGATTATATCCACGACCCCAGCCGAGGATGGAATGTTGCTGACCGGCGTCGCCGACACAGGCGCAGGGATCAGCCCCGAGGTATCTGCTCAGCTCTTTCGCCCGTTTGTGACGACGAAGCGGCACGGCATGGGCGTGGGACTCTCCATTTCACGGACCATCATCGAGGCTCACGGAGGACGGATCTGGATTGAGCCAAACCCCGGCGGTGGCACGGTCTTTCGGTTTACATTGCGGGCGGTCACCGAGGAGGATGCAAGAGATGCCGTCTGACGCCGATATTGTGCACGTGGTTGATGACGATGAGGCTATGCGCGACTCGATGGCGTTCTTGCTGCGCGCTGAGAATTTTCAAGTCAAAACTTACGCGGCTGCTACGGACTTCCTCGAGGCTTTGCCTCAAGTCAAGGCTGGCTGCGTCGTGACCGACGTGCGAATGCCCGGAATGAGCGGGATCGAACTCTTGCAACGCCTGCGAGAACTGAAAGTATCCCTGCCCGTCATTGTAGTCTCAGGCCACGGCGATGTGCCACTTGCAGTCGAAGCCATGAAGACCGGGGCTTTGGACTTCATTGAGAAGCCGTTTGATGATGATGTCTTTTTGCGCGCTGTTCGCATGGCCCTCAGCAGCCACGCCGTCGACAGCCAACGTGAGGCGCAGAAAGCGACCATCAACAGCCGTTTGGAATCGCTCTCCAATCGGGAACGGGAGGTGCTCGAAGGCCTGGTCGCCGGCCATCCAAACAAGACCATCGCTTATGATCTTGGAATAAGCCCCCGGACGGTGGAGATCTATCGAGCAAACGTCATGGAAAAGATGCAGGCCAGAAGCTTGTCCGAACTGGTTCGAATGGCCCTGGTGGGCGGGCTCCTCGATCGCCGTGAATGACGAGCCTTACAGTTGCGCTAGATCAAGGCAAAAGGAGACGCCTTGAGGTCTTCTGTCGGCGAACCGGGCCTAGAGCCTTTATGCGTGCGCCGAGCGATGAAACCGCAATCCGAGCAAAGCCTTGGATATCATTCGATCCTCATCGTTGATGACGATCGTGCGGTCCGTGAGTCATTGAAGTTTTCTCTCGTGATTGAGGGATTTGCGGTTCGCGTCTACGCGGATGCGGAGCAACTCCTCTCAGAACAACACCTTCCGAAATTCGATTGTCTGATTGTCGATCAGAACATGCCAGGAATGAACGGTCTCGATCTCGTTTCAGCGTTGCGCGCACGACGCATCGATACCCCCGCGATTCTCATTACCAGTCATCCCAATCAATCTCTGCGCGATCGCGCTGAGGCCGCCGGCATACCTATTGTCGAGAAGCCCTTGTTGACTTCACTGCTCGATCATGTGCGGCGCACAGTATCGCAGGCAGGAACCTAGATTTTACCCGCCGTGGAGGCCAGTTCGAGACCAACAAGGTAACTGCCAGAATCATGCGGATCGCCGGCGACCGCAAAACCAAGCTCCCGGCACATCGTCACCATCGTCGTGTTTTCTTTCAAAACCTGGCCTTCGATACGGCGTAGTCCCTCGGTGCGGGCGTATTCGATAAGGGTTTGCATGAGCAGCCATCCGAGGCCCTGGCCTTTCACATCCGATCGGACCAGGACCGCGTACTCGGCCCGGTCGTAGTCGGCATTGGCGTGCAGCCGTGCGACGCCGAGCAAATCGCCGTTTGCCTGGTCGATCGCCACAAAAGCCATAGCCCGCGCATAGTCGAGCTGGGTCATGCGGGCAATGAAGGCGTGGCTGAATTCCTTGATCTGGGTGAAGAACCGAAGACGCAGGTCATCCGCCGTGACCCGGGCAAAAAAGTCAGCGTACAGCCGCTCATCCTCCGGGCGAACGGGGCGTACGGACACCGCGGTGCCATTCGGCAAATGGCAAGACCGTTCCCACTCCTTTGGATAAGGTCGAATAGCAAAGCGCGGATGGCCGGGAAATCGGCGACCGGCTTTTTCAAGGGGCGCGACCGCGATGCGTGCATCAACGGCGATAACGCCCGAGTCGTCGCTCAGCAAGGGATTGAGATCGATTTCCCTGATCTCAGGCACATCCGCTATCAGCTGAGCAAGCTTGACGAGCACGAGTGCGACCGCCGCCTCATCCGCCGCCGGCACGTCTCGATAGGCTTTGAGCACGCGCGACACGCGTGTGCGCGCAATCAAGTCCTGCGCAAGCTTGAGGTCGAGCGGCGGAAGCGCCAACGCCTTGTCGTTGATGACCTCGACAGCGGTCCCTCCACGGCCGAACACGATCACCGGTCCAAAGGTGGGATCGTCGGCTACGCCGGCAATCAGCTCACGCGCCAACGGGCGAACAATCATCGGATGGACGGTGACGCCGGAGAGCCGCGCGCCGGGTTTGGCTGCGTGGACATGATCGAGCATTTCAGCCGCCGCCTGCTGCACGGCCGACGCGCTCGCCAGATTGAGCCGTACCCCGCCAACATCCGATTTATGGATTATGTCAGGCGAGTGAATCTTCAAGGCAACAAGTTGATGGTTGTCGAGGAACGGCGTGGCCGCACGGGCAGCCGCCTCCGGGTCGGACGCGGGAATGGCCGGCGCGATCGGAATGGAATATGCACACAGCAGCTGTTCCGCCTCGACCGGATCTAGCCATGCTCTGCCGCCCGCCAGCACGCCGGCGACAACGCGGCGCGCCGTTGCGGTATCCGGGACAAAATCCTCCGGGAGGCTTGGTGGCGTTTGCATCAGCATGTCGAGCGCTTCGCGGTGGCGCACCAGGTGACCGTAGCCCGCGATTGCACTGCTTTCGGATGGGTAGTGCGGAATCCCTGCAGCCTCGAATTTTTTTGACGCTTCGCCACGGTCCCCGACCCAAACGGCGAAAACGGGTTTGGGAAAGACTGCGTTGCTCTTGTGAGTACGAACCGTTTGCGCGACGGCTGCCGCGGCATCCGACGGCGAAGCAAGCGCCGTCGCCACGTTCATGACCATGACAGCATCGTTCTCATCGTCGGCTAACAGCGCCTCGAGAGCTGCGGCATAACGTGCCGCATCCGCATCTCCGGCGATGTCAACCGGATTGGCCCCGGACCAGATGGGAGGCAGCGCCGCATCGAGCTTGGCCATGGCCCCCGGCCCTATTGCCGCGAGGAGATCGTCTTTCTCTCCAAGGTCCATGAGACGATCGACGGCGAGGACGCCGATACCGCCGCCGTTCGTCAGGATCGCCAGCCTTTTCCCGGAAAGATATTTGACATGGCCCAGGGTTTCGGTGGCGGCAAATAGCTCGTCCAGATCCGAGACGCGCAGCAAGCCCGCTCGCCGGAACGCGGCGTCGTAGACGCTGTCAGCGCCCGCCAATGCGCCGGTATGAGTTTTCGCGGCAGCCGCGCCACGCGCGTGGCGGCCGGCTTTGACGACAATAACAGGCTTGGTCCGCGCTGCGGCGCGCGCGGCGGACATGAACTTGCGGGCGTCCTTGATTGACTCGATGTAAAGCAAAATGGCCCGGGTGCCGCGATCGAGCGCGAAATAGTCAAGCAGGTCGCCGAAATCGACGTCCAGCTGATCCCCGATCGACGCGACGGCCGAAAATCCCACCGACTGCGGCGCGGCCCATTCTATGAGACCCGCGGCAATCGCCCCGGACTGCGAGATCAGGGCCAGATCTCCCGCAACAGGCGAGCTGGCTGCAAAACTGGCATTGAGCTTCTGCCCGGGCACGAGAACGCCGAGACAGTTGGGGCCAACGATGCGCATACCGTTTGCACGCGCCGCGCGCTCAACCGCCGCGGAGAGCGAACCGGGGCCGTGACCCAAACCCGCCGTGAGGATGATCGCCGCCGCGCAACCCCTGGATCCCAATCCGGCAATCAACCCCGGCACAATGGCCGGCGGGGTGGCAATGACTGCGAGATCCGGTGTATCGGTGAGATCATTTACTGTTTTGACCGCGGTGATGCCTTCGATTGTCCTGTGGTGCGGATTGACCAGGCCAATCGCACCGCCAAATCCTCCATGGCAGAGGTTTCTGAGAACCGCGCCTCCTACGGAATATTTCCGAGGGCTGCCGCCGATGAGAGCGACCGAACGAGGATTGAAAACACGATCGAGACGATATGTGCTCATTCGGTATGACCGCGCGGGGTCAAAGGTCCGCGTGGGGTTGATGTCAACTTGCACATCTGGCGATTGTCAACGTGCACTGCGTGCGGACCACCTAGATGCACGGGCGGATATAAGGACGATTGATCTCCCATAACTCGTCGAGTATGCGCTCGGCCGCTTCCGCCGAATTCACGACCGGGTCGATCAACAAAGCCTGCAGGGCGATTTCTTTCGAAGCGTGCACCGCGGCTTCGACCGCGAGTTGCTGCACATTCACCTGCATCGTGAGAAGTTTGGCGATCGGGTCCGGCAATGGTCCGAGCGAAATCGGATGGATCCCGTCCGCATCCGTCATGACCGGGACTTCAACGGCAGCTTCCGCCGGCAAGTTTGGAACGACGCCGCGATTAAAGACAATACCGGATTCCAGCACACGATTGTTGTTGTGAATGATGCCCCCAATCGCCGCCGCGCCACGCTCTCCCGATGGGGTCAGCCATTGCGCGGGCGGCGAGCCGGTGGCGAGCACGTGCTCGAGCTGTTGTGAAAACCGTATTCGCTCTTGCTCGTCGGCGGCGAAGTCGTAGCCCTTTTCACCGCCTTCCCAACCATAGGAGAGGTACTCTCCGAGATGATCGTCGCTGCATGTCATCCAGTATCCGAATGCCCGAAAAAGCCGGCGCGTCAGCGGCGAAAATTGTGAATCGTATTTAGCTTCTTTGGCTCGCAGGACCGGATAAAGATCTTCACCGGTCGCGCGGTCGCGGATCTTCAGCAGGCATTGAAAGTGATTGATGCCGGCACCCCAGACTTCGACCTGCTCGGCGCGCAAGGCCATGATGCGGGCGACGTCGTTTTGTCCCATGAAGATGCCGTGGCAGAGCCCAAGCGCGGCAATCGGGCTATATTTCCCGAGCGCCAGGATGATGCGGCTTTCCGGATTGGAAAAGTTGATGAACAGGGCGTTCGGACAGAGGTCCCGCATCTCGCGCGCAATATCGAACACCAGCGGCAAGGTGCGAAGCGTAAAGAAAAGCCCTCCAGGCCCCCCATTCTCTCCCAGCGTGTGACGGATGCCGTGCTTGCGAGGCACCTCGAAATCCAGCTTCCATAACCGGTTTCGATCAATCGCCGTCGCATTGATAACGAAACGGGCGCCGTCGAGGGCGGCCCGGCGGTCGGTTGTCTGCTCGATGCGCAACCCGGCAGAACATTTGGAGTTCAGGATCTGGGCCAGATTAAAAACTTTGGCCAACGTATCGGGGTGGCGGCCAACCAAAGTCAGGGTACACCCGCGCAATTCACTGCTGCTGAATATGTCGCGCAGGACACTCAGGCCAAACGACATGCTGGTGGCGCCGAGCAAGACAATTTTGACTTGATTGCTCATCTCGACTTTTTGCCTCAACTGGTGCGGCCGGCAGACATATGAATCGCTTCCGCTTCGGCATTCACTGATTTCATCGCTTGCGTGAGTTCTTCGTAAACCTCATCATTGATGGATACGACCCCAAAGTTCGAATTTTCTCCATCGAAGCGGCCCTCGGCCGGCTGGTCGGCATGCTCGAACCAGTGAAACCCGACCATCGAGGGTCGAGCGAGAGCGGCGGTAGCGTAGCGCCGGTAGGCAGCCGCGCGCTCGGATTGTGTGGATACCAATGGCCCAGCGCCATTCGTATTTGGCAAGCCGGAGTCAGCGCTGCGGAACGAGAATTCGCCGATAAGACAAGGTTTGCCTGTGGTATTGTAGGCATCGATTATTGGAAGGGCATCGAGGTCATAACAATTTACAGAGATAACGTCGCAGCGCCGCGCGGCAGCTTCGATGACTCCCGGCGGCGGGACGTAGGCAAAACGACTTCCCAGAATGAGATGGTTTGGATCCGCGGCCTTTATGGCGCCGCAGGCCATTTCGAAATAGCGCTGCCCGACCAGGCCGGCAAAAGCATCGCAAGCAGTAAAAAATTCGGCCCGCGCCGCATCGGCGTGATTGGCAGCATGCTCCTGCTTTGCGTCACGTTGATAGACAGGCAATCGCGTATAAGGCGGCGCAATCTGATTTAACAAATCCAGAGTCTCCCAAGACTGCGCTGGCGTGCGCCAGATCGCGTTAAAGCCCTGAAAATCCCGGTAACGCGCGCGCAGCCAATCGACAGTCGCCGTACGGCCCGGCGCCTTGGCTCGCAGGCCGAGAAACAACGTCAGTAATTCATCCGCGCCGCGCCAATCCGACCCCCAGCGCAATTCATTGTCGATAAACCAGCCTAGAATCTTTTGGTCTTCGGCTCGAGCAGCGCAGACTTCGTGCGCACGGTTCCTCACGTGACGATCGAAATTGGCGTCGAAAACATCAGGAAAATTCTGATCGTATTCTTTCGCCCACGCAAAGGACATGCCGAGATTGAGATTGGGCGTCACTGCAAGTCCGAACGATCCCGCATCTGCGACGCTCTCATCTGACCAAGAGCCAAGCGTGTTGAAGCCCCAATTCGCAAGACGCGCGCCGGCAGCTGCCCGCCAGGCGGGCTCGCTGCCATATTTGCGCCTGCAGGCTTCTGCGTACGGGGCGCGCTGAGTGTCCCGAACATGATCTTGATCAAAACAGACCGTGTTCACGCCCTTTGACAGGAAGCGTCTACCGTCCGGGTCGGCAAGCCAGAGAATTCCGTCACGCTCGGCGACACGGAAATATCCACTGGCATCAAAACTGCCGGTAGGCGTCCCGCCCCAACCCGCTCTTGAGATACGATCCGACATTGCCAGCAGCCCCGAAAATACCAGCAGACTGCCGGTCGGCGACTTTCAAAGTGTTGATATGCATCAAGAAAACGGTTGGCTCAGCAAGGTATTTTTTAACGACGAAGGGAATGCATCGTGACGCCCGCCAGCGGTCCCGTTCAGGAACCAGATTCCACAGCGTTACCGATTGAGCACCTGCCAAGTGATTTTATCTGGGGGGTTTCGACTTCGAGCTACCAGATCGAAGGAGCCGCCCAGGAAGACGGCCGGGGTCCAAGTGTATGGGACACTTACGCCCATAGCGGTGCCATCTCGAACCGGGACACCGGCGACGTAGCCTGCGATCACTACCATCGCTATCCCGAGGATATCGCCCTGCTGCGGCAGCTTGGCGTGCAGGCTTACCGCTTTTCCGTTGCCTGGCCCCGCGTGCTTCCGCAGGGCCGTGGCGCATCGAATGAGCGGGGTCTCGCGTTTTATGATCGTCTCATCGACGCCATTCTCGCGGCAGGCATCGAGCCCTGGCTATGCCTCTACCATTGGGACTTGCCTCAGACGCTCGATGATCTCGGCGGATGGACGACGAGAGACTCGGTCGAATGGTTTTCCGATTACACCGCGCTGGTAGCGCAGCGATACGGCGATCGGGTCAAACGCTTCACGACTTTCAACGAGCCCTCGATCTTCACCTTGTTCGGCCTCGGCTTCGGCAAAGGTCAACGCGCGACCGCAAGCGCCGAGTCTCTTCACAAGAGCATCCACCACATAAACCTTGCGCATGGCGCGGCGGTCGACGTCCTGCGCGAACGAGTCGCCCGCGCTTCGATCGGGGCCATCCACAACTACCAGCTTTGCCTGCCGTCGACACCGGCCGATGCCGAAGCCACAAAGCGCTGCGACGCCTATTGGAACAGAGCTTTTCCGGATCCGCAGTGCCTGGGCCGGTATCCCGAGCACCTGCAGCGTTCGGTCGAAGCATTTATGCAGCCCGGCGATCTCGCTCGTATCTCGAGGCGGGTGGACTGGTTCGGCCTCAATCACTACAGCCCGGTCTTTGTGAAGGACGATCCAGGGTCTCTGCTCAAGTTCGGATTTGGCGAGAAGCCGCCTGAGCTTCCCATAACACCGAATGGCTGGCCAATTTCGCCAAGAGCATTTGAACAAACGCTCCTGACCGTCTCCAGGCAATATGCGCTGCCGGTCTATGTGCTTGAAAACGGCTTCGGCGGGAATGACGCACCCGACCCAGACGGCGAAGTTCGCGACCCTGAGCGCATTGCGTTCATCCGAGCATATATCGGCGCCATGGACACGGCGGTGGCAAATGGCGCGGACATCCGCGGCTATTTTGTCTGGTCGTTGCTCGATAATTTTGAATGGGATGCGGGCTACAGCGTGCGCTTTGGCCTAACATATATCGACTACGCGAATCAGCGCCGCGTCCCGAAGTCATCGTTTGCGTGGTACCGCGACCTGATCAAGGCAAGGCGCGCAGGAAATAAAAAGCCATACGCGAGCAAAGGGCGATAAATCGGAACGCCAATGCCGAAGATCGTCACGCTCACGCCCAATCCAGCGATTGATCTGTCGACCGCGGTCGAGCGGGTCGTTCCCAGTTTGAAGCTGCGCTGTGCTCAGCCGCGGCGCGACCCGGGAGGCGGCGGCGTCAATGTGGCGCGCGTGGTCAAGCGATTGGGCGGTGACGTCGAAGCCATTCTTCCCGTGGGAGGTTTTACGGGCGAACTCCTGCGACGGCTTCTCGAAAAAGAAGGAATTTCGAGCTGCTTGATCAAGGCGGCAGCCGACACCCGGGAGGATTTTTCAGTCACCGAAAGCAGCACGGGGTCTCAATACCGGTTTGTGTTGCCTGGCGAGCCGCTGCGCGAATCCGAGTGGCGCGAGTGCCTTGAGGCTCTCGCTGCCAGGAAGCCGGACTTTGTCGTAGGAAGCGGCAGCCTGCCGCCCGGCGTGCCCGATGATTTCTATGCGCGGGCCGCAGCGATAGCGCGCAGGCTGGGTGCGAAGTTCTTTTTGGACACGTCGGGTGCGCCCCTTGCCGCCGCGATCGAGCACGGCGTCGACATGATCAAGCCAAACCTGCGGGAAATGCAGGAATTGGCAGGAAAATCGCTGTCCTCGGAAGCCGACTGGATCGCGGCTGCTCGCGGATACATCGGGTCCGGAAAGGTCGAGACGGTTGCATTGTCTCTTGGTCACCTGGGCGCCATGCTCATTACCCGGGATCGCGCGCTGCGCGCTTTGAACCCGCCCATCAAGCCGATCAGTACCGTTGGGGCTGGCGATAGCTTTTTCGGTACGATCGTCTACAGCCTGGCCAAAGGAGACCCCCTGATCGACGCATTCCGGCTTGGCGTGGCTGCCGGCTCGGCGGCCCTCATTCAGGAGGGAACCGGACTTTGCTCACCCGCTGACGCGTACCGTTTGACGAGTCAGGTCGCCATCACTTCCTTTTGAGTCAGGATGTTGCTTTTTTTTCGTTGCGTTCTTTTGCCTCAAGCTCGTCAATGGCAAGCAACAAGGTTGCAACGCGGTGCGCGGACGAGCGCCAGTCAGCCAGACGCTGATAATTGTCGACAAACCAATTGAAGGCTCCCTGGACAACAACGAAGGCCGCTGCTGCCTGGGTCAATTCGCCGAGCGACATGGCGCCGCTGAGATATTTCGGCGCGCACAAGATCCAGGCCACCACCGGTGCAAACAGAAAATTACCATGCGACACCAGCGTGGTGCGAACGAGCTGCCAACAGAATTCGCGCCACCACAGCAGGACGGCCTGCAGCTTGAGCTGCAATGTTTCACGCCGATCGACCTGGTGCCGGTTCTGTGAGGTGGGTTCCTGGCGGAACGTATCGGCCGCAGCGCGGAATTCCGCTTCGGCCTGGTTGGTACGTTCAATGACGCTGGTGAGGTGATGGCCAAAAATGATCATGAGAGACGTGATCATTCCGGAATAAAGGATCACGCCGAACACCAGATAACCGGGAATCGTCACCGATCGACCGAACGCATTGACATCGATGCTGCCGCCGATCGTCCAAAGCACGCCAAAGAAGGTGAGTGCTGTGAGAATAGATGAAACAAATGCAAGCGACAGATCGATCGGCGCGTCGGTCGCGATTCGCACGTCGACCGAGATTCGATATTCCGGATTTTCCGAGCCCCTGGCGAGATGGTTGAGCTGACGAAAACGGTCCTTCTCCATCCACTTCTCGATCACGTGGAGAGTCAGCGCCTCGCGCCAGCTGCGTTGGGCGGTCATACGGCCCCACACTGAGGCCGCTGCCAGCAAAATGCTCCCCGCGGCGAGTGGAACAAACAATTGCGCTTGCAACCAAACGGTAGCGGCATCCTTCCGCTCAAGCGCATCGAAGAAGTGCCGATTCCACACATTGAGAGCAACTTGCACCAGCAGCTGCAGCAGCACGACGGTGATCAGAAATATTGCGAGCGTCGCGGCCCGGCCGGTCTGCATTCGCCAAAAGACCGAGGCAGCCTGCCAGAACCGCGTCAGGAGCTGCCTCTCGTCAAGAATGAGAGAAATCTGCTGAAAAGGTCGCATGTCCCGTGAACCGCTGGGCGAATACTAGGCGGACACGGGCGCCGCACAAGTGGTGCGTCTTATGGAACAACCATGACAGCGCATGGTGCAAAACTGGCCAGTTTCTGCGAGACGCTGCCGAGCAGAAGGGCGGAAAGCCGGCTTTGACCACGCCGCCCGACAACCAGCAAATCTGCTTTTGATCGTTGCACCGCGTCGATGATCGCGTCGCCAGGATCGCCCCAGCCTGTTTTCAGCGTTATCGAGCGAACGCCCAGCCGCTGGGCCCGTCGACGCGCCTCTTTCAGAATCTTATCGGCCGCCGACTGCATCGTGTCGCTGAGGTCGCCCGCCGTATCGGCCAAAGTCCTGAGCTCGGCCCCCGTAACGCTTCCGCCAATCGTCAGCAGAATAAGATCGGCGCCGGTCGCTTTCGCCAAAGACGCGCCGGCATCGATGGCCCGGTTCGCCGTAGTGGAGCCGTCGGTGGCGACAATGATACGGTGCATTGAGTCGGCTCTGCGTGGCATAGCGCCAAAGAAGGCTGGGTTATTTCGCCTCGTCAAGTAGCACTATGCTCGCGCGACGTTGCCGGCCTGACGCAACGGGGATAAATGTTATTCGACCGTCGATATTGCGGTGCGATGTGACCTTCCGCCTGTTGACCTTAAACCTCTGGAATATCAGCGAGCCTCTTGAGCCGCGGTATCATGCGCTCGCAGCGGGACTCAAAAAGCTGCGTCCCGAGATTGTCTGCCTGCAGGAAGTCTATCGCGATCCGAAATCGGGCGGCAGTCAGGCCGAGCTTGTTGCCGAGATGTGCCGCCTTGGTCATCGCGTGGGGGAAAACGGCCTCTCGATCCTCAGTTCGCAGCCGGTGGTCCGTTCGGCGATCGAGCCATTGCCGCAAATGCCGGATGATCCGCCGAGGAAAGTTCTGTTCGCGGAATTTGTGCTGGAAGCTCGACGTCTGCTGGTCGTCAACACGCACCTGGCCTATCACCCGAAGATGATCGAAGGGCGAAGGAAGCAGGCGCAGGCAATTCTGACCGCAATCAGGCGGTACGACCCCAAGCCGGGAGATTGTCCAAAACTACTTTGCGGGGATTTTAATGATGTCCCGGACTCTCCAGCCATCCGCCTGGTCCTGGATGACGAGCTCGGATTCCGGGATGCCTTTGCAAAATGTCACCCGCGCAGTCGAGGACTCACCTACTCGCCTGCCCGGAATCCTTATGTCGAGCCGAGGTGGACTGAAAATCAGCGCATTGATTATGTCTTTTTGACCCGAGGTCTGAGGCCCAAAAATTGCTCGGTGGTCTTTGATGGCGCCCGCGGCCTCGACTTCGTGTCTGACCATTTTGGAGTGTTCTGCAGCATTCAATTTGCAGGTCGTCACGCTATAGACGATTGAACTCAAATTCTTCGACCGAATAGCCCAGTAGCGAAAGGCCCTCCTCCAGGAAGTCGCCCAGAAGCGGCATGCCGAGGAGATAGCCGGCGGTCCGTTCATTGTGCGCGCGTGAGGCTTCCTGTCGTACGTCATCCCAGTCGTCGGCGGTATAGTCGTCCCGACCGAGCCATGCGAGAGCGACGAGATCGATCTGCTCATCTTCCGAGAGTGAATTGATGAGCGATGTCAGCTCCTCGACGACCGGATCATTGGAGTGATCTTCGAGAATTGCTCTGTCGTTGTCGTCGGACGGATTTGATCCCGGACTCGGGTCGGTCACGACATCCTTGGCGTCGAATTCGCGTGCCTTGACGATGATAAAGAAGACCTTTTCCGGCGAGATCGTGAGCACCGAGGGTTGGTCTTCTCTGAGGCCTTGCGTTTTTTTCGGCGCAGCTTTTTTTGCTTTTTTTTGCACGGCTTTCGTTCCTGAGAAATTTGGTTTTTAAAGCTTGCATGGATACGCGTGGCCGACTTTGCGGCAGATCAATATCGATGCGACCACCGCGAAGCCCATTTTTCGGCGTGTCATGCATGATCTGGATCAAGGACGCGCTATTGCGACGGGCGTATCAATTTTTCATTTCAAGGGGTGTTGCGAACAATGCCCGTGCAGAATGCTGAAATCGCGGCGATTTTCGATCAGACGGCCGACCTGCTGGAAATAAAGGGCGAAAACCAGTTTCGGGTGCGGGCCTACCGCCGCGCCGCGCGCACGATCGAAGGCTTGCCGCAGAGCGTGCGAAGCATGATCTCGGCGCCTTCAAGGTCGCGGCCGAGGCTGGTCTTCCAATTCTACCCGGCATCATCCGCGGTACCCGCACGATTCTGCGCAGCAACCAGTGGTTTCCGCGCTGGAGCCCCGTTAGCGTTCGGATCGAAAAGCCAGTCAGGCCGTGCGGCACGGATTTTCCGTCTTTACTCAAGTTCAGAGACCATGTGCGAAATGTCATTCTTGCGCATTGCGGCGAGCCAGATATTGCGGAATTGGTGAAGCCCGACGTGTAGCGTCAACGGGGTTCAACTTTGGTGCATTCACGGAATTCTCACGGCTTCCCCGTAGTGAATGTGCAAGCCAAAATGCAGCGGATGCCGAGCGACTCGAACTGCTTTCGCGTTGCGGCCGCGGAGCCATCAACATCGATACTGCGGCAGGCATCCTCGAATACAACAACCTCGAAGCCTTCGCGGCGTGCATCCTCGGCCGAATAGCGGACGCAGAAGTCAAAGGCGAGCCCTGCCAGAAACACCCGGGTGAAGCCGCGTTCGCGCAGGTAACTGGCGAGTCCCGTTTTGGTCCTGCGATCGTTTTCATAGAATGCCGAGTAGGAATCGATGTTGCGGTGGTAGCCCTTCCGCAGGACCAGCTCGGCATGGGCGATGCTCAGGTCGGCGTGAAAAGCGGCGCCGGAGCTTCCCTGCACGCAGTGATCCGGCCAGAGGATCTGCCTGCCGTAGGCGACATCGATCGTTTCGAAGGGTTGCTTGCCGGCATGGGACGACGAAAACGACAGATGCCCGCGCGGATGCCAGTCCTGCGTGAGCACGACGTGCGGGAATTTGGCCGCCAGAGAATTGATCAAAGGCACAATTTCATCGCCGCGTGGCACGGCAAGGCTGCCGCCGGGACAGAAATCGTTCTGGATGTCGACAACGAGAAGCACATCCCTCTCGCCGATGGCCATGTTTTCTTTCAGACGTAGATCCTTTCGTTTTCCGCCAACCGGTGATCCACATCGGCGGCGAGTTTGACCAGGGCGTCCGCGACCTCAACGGGATAGGCGGTATCCGGTTCAAGTTCGCGCAGCGGCTCGGGCAAGCGCTCCAGGTCGCGTTTGGCCTGGGCGCGGATGTCTGCCAGCGTCAAAGCTGCACGAAGGCGGCGGCCGTTCTTCATGACGGGCTCGATCAGCGGCTCGCCTGGGTGCACGTCGGATTCCACCGACAGGGTATCGCCGGCAAACCGGCCATCCGGCCCGTATCGGCGCCATACCTGCTTACGTCCAGGCCACGTTGCCTTGCCGGAAGAGCGCTTTCGGCGCGGCTGACCCGCGTATTCCTGAAGCTTGTAGGCACAGTCAAGTGCCGGCACGTCTGAGGAGGTCGTCAGGCTGGTGCCTATTCCGAACCCGTCGATCGGAGCGCCGGCTCGAACGATTTCGGCAACATAATCCTCATCGAGCCCGCCGCTTGCGAAGATGGAAACGCGCGAAAGGCCCCCATCGTCAAGAATACGGCGCACGCTGCGTGCAAGAGGGATCAGATCACCGCTATCGAGCCGTACTGCCGCGATGGTAATCCCTCTGGCCGCAAGCCGCGGTGCCAGCGCAACGACTTTTCGCGCGGCTGCCTCGGTATCGTATGTATCAATAAGCAGCGTGAGATTCTTTGGCCGGGACTGGGCGAAGCTTTCGAATGCAGCGAGTTCGCTGTCATAGGCCTCAACAAATGAGTGCGCCATCGTTCCGTAGGTCGGAATGCCGAAGGCCTGTTCGGCGAGCATGGTCGCAGTACCGCCAAAACCGGCTATGTAACTTGCACGGGCCGCCAGCAGCCCCGCTTCCGCCCCGTGCGCGCGCCGCAGGCCGAAATCGACCAGCAACTTTCCTGGCGCGGCGAGCGCCATGCGGGCGGCTTTCGATGCGATCAGCGTCTGGAAATGCAGGAGATTGATCAGCCGGGTCTCCACGAGCTGGGCCTGCGGCATCGGCGCGGTGATGCGCAGGATAGGTTCATTGGCGAAGAAGATGCGGCCTTCCGGGACGGCGTGAACGTCGCCGGTGAAGCGAAAATCCGACAGGCTGTCGAGCAGCGACTTCTCGAAACGTCGCGTGCTTGCGAGCCATTCAATTTCTTCGGTGGAGAAATGGAGATTTTCGAGAAACTGCAGCGCCTGTTCAAGGCCCGCAGCCATCAGGAATCCGCGGCGCGCCGGCAATTTGCGCACGAAGAACTCGAAGACGGCGGTCTTGATCTCGCCATGATCCAGGTAAGCCTGGATCATGTTCATTTGATAGAGATCCGTGAGCAGTGGGCTGCTTGAAGGATCCATGTCGTTCGAGCCCCGGCCTGCAGCAAAACAACTAGCGCTGCTCTTCCTCTTCCTCGACAGTCAGGATCGTCACGATGTCCGAAACGTTGCCTTTGACGGGCGGATTGGCGCCGAACACGTCGGGATCGCCGGAAAGCCACATCGCCGCCTCCTCGACCTCGGAAACGGTCGGGTGCAGGGCCAGAATTTCCAGGAGCTTGTCAGACTCGATGGGTCCCAGGATGCCCGTGATATCGACATTCGTCGCTGCCTTGCCACCGGAATTCGGTTTATCCATGATCTTCTCCTCCCTGTCGACGGTTCCTGGCTCATGAGCCGGTTTTCTTGAACGATGCGTTCTCTTTGATCGGGTGTTTGGCCAAAATCTCGATCACTTCATCGTCAGAAACCTGCCGGAAGTCCGAATAGAAGAAGCCGATGGCACCGAATTCTTCATAGTCTTCCAGGCAGACGACCTCGTCAGCCTCGCCGGCCAGTTTTTTCAAAGTGTCACTCGGGGCCACCGGAACCGCCAGAACCAGCGTGCTCGGCTTGCGCAGACGCACCGCCTGCAGGGCGGCACGGGTCGTGGCTCCCGTCGCAATGCCGTCATCGACGACGATGACCGTATGGCCGGAAAGCTCGGGATGAGGCCGATCGCCAACATACATTTTTCGACGCCGCTCGATTTCCGCAAGCTGTTGATCGCGCACTGCGGAAAATTCGCCCTCGCTGATCCCCGTGAGGCTGATGACTTCTTCGTTGCGTACGGTCAGCGGCGAAGCGCCGTCGACCACTGCCCCCATGGCGAGCTCGGGCTGGAACGGAACGCCGATCTTGCGCACCAAAAGCAGATCGAGCGGTGCATGCAGTGCTTCGGCAACTTTCGCCGCCACCGGGACGCCGCCGCGTGGCAGGGCCAGGATGACCGGTTTGCGATCTTTGTAGCGCGCAAGCGCCTTGGCGAGCTGCCGGCCAGCATCGTCGCGATCGATGAATGGCATTTGCCTTGCTCCTACCTTGGCTTTTCCGAGGGCCGCGTGAGGTGGGTCTTGAACCAGCGCACGGCCAGCGCGATCACGGCCTCCATCGCGCCAGGCTCGGGAAAAAGGTGAGTGGCTCCGGGCACGATTTCAATTGATTTCCGGCATCTCAGCCTCGCGTAGGCGCTCTCATTGAGCTCGATCACGCCGGCGTCGCGGCCGCCAACGATGAGCAAAGTGGGCGCGGCGACGTTATCCAGTGCCATATCGGCAAGATCGGGCCTGCCACCGCGCGACACGACGGCGCCGACGCGCGCCCCCAGCGTTGCCGCTGCGACCAAAGCCGCGGCCGCGCCGGTACTGGCTCCAAAAAATCCCAGATGCAATCCGGCAAGGTCGGCCTGCTCGCCGATCCAGCCGACGACATCGACCAGCCGCTCGGCAAGGAGCGGAATGTCGAAAACATTGGCGCGGTCAAGCTCCTCTTCCGGCGTGAGCAGGTCAAAAAGCAGTGTCGCAATGCCCTGCTCGTTTAATGTCCTGGCGACAGCGGTGTTGCGCGGGCTCAGGCGACTCGAGCCGCTGCCATGAACGAAAACAACGAGTACCGTGGCGCCAGCCGGCACCCGCAGATCGCCCGCCAGGCGCAGCGATCCGATGACGACCTCTCGCCGGATTTCTTCGGTCCGTTGACGGCGCTTGACGACCGCGGAAGACATGCCGATACCCGCAAAAATCTTCAGGCTAATATGCCTTCGAACGACGGCAGGCGATTTGACCAGCATCAATTGAGAGAGGAAGAAACGCGTTAGATTTCAACTACTCGCCGGAGCGGCCCGTGCGCGGACTTCCGATTCAAGGCGCCGAGCTGGCGCTTGCAGCAAAGGTAGATTTTCTCAGTCGGCCGGACACCTACAGTCCCAGGCCCCCCGACGTTGGGCGCCGGGAAACCCATATGTCCTGGGTCTTCCTCGCCGGCGATCAGGTCTTCAAGCTGAAGAAGCCCGTTCGTTTCCCCTATCTCGACTTTTCCACGCTTGCGAAACGCGAAGCAGCCTGCCGTGCGGAATTGCGCTTAAACCGGCGGCTGGCTGCCGACGTTTATCTCGGGGTTGTGCCGCTCATAAAGCGGGGCGACCAGCTGTCGATCGGCGGCGATGGTGCACCGGTCGATTGGCTCGTGCAGATGAAGCGGCTGGATGAACGCTTCATGCTCGACCGCGTGATCGAGAACGGGCGCCTCGGACCGGCCCAGCTTGATCGCCTGATCGAGACTTTGGCCTTTTTCTATCGCTCGGCAACGCCGGTCAATTTGCCGCCCTCGATCTACCTGGCCGACTGGGCAAGAAGTCTCGACTACAACAAGCGCGTGCTGCTTGATCCAAGGCTTGGAATTCCGAACGGCCCGGTGCGCCTGATCGATACCATTCAACGCCGCTTTTTGAAGTCGCGCGGACACCAGATCACCGCGCGATTGCGCCACCGCCGGATCGTCGATGGCCACGGCGATCTGAGGCCGGAGCATATCTGGTTGGACGACAAGATAAGAATTATCGACTGCCTCGAATTCAATTCCCGGCTCCGTGTGGTTGATCCGTTCGATGAAGTCGCATTTCTTGCTCTCGAATGCGATCGGCTCAAAGCGGCCTGGGCTGGCAGGTATCTTTGGCGAAGGCTGAAATACCTGCTCCGCGACGGACCGGCCGATGAACTTTTTACATTCTACTACTGTCACCGTGCCACGCTTCGCGCGCGGCTCGCCATCGCGCACTTGCTGGAAGAACAACCTCGCACGCCCGAGAAGTGGCCACGGCTGTGCGCCGCTTATCTCGACTTGGCCGAAGGAAGTGCCCGTAAGCTCGCGCGTTGTCTCAGAACACAATAAGGTCAGAAAGACTCCGGCCTTCGTGCAAACGGCGGATCGTCTCGGCGAACAGCGAAGCGACCGGCAAGATAACCAGCTTTTTGTTCTGCGCGGGATTGTCCAGCCGAAAAGGCGGCACCGCATCGGTAGTGACGATCTGGTCAAGCGCCGGATCGGCCAGAACGTCACTTGAGCCGGCCATGAACAAGCCATGGGTGACAAGCGCGATCACGCTTTTGGCACCGGCGCTGCGCGCCGAACGAGCCGTACGCAACAAGGTTCCTCCGGTGCTGATGAGATCGTCGACGATCAATGCCGTCGCGCCCACCACATCGCCCGCAAACAGGTCGCCCGAGACTACCCCCGCGCTGCGGTGTTTCTCCGCGAGACCTTTGCCGACGGGACGGCCGAGAGCATGTTCCAGATTTTCGCGCAGCAATTCAGCTCGCTTCATACCCCCGGCATCCGGAGAAATGATCGCCAACTTGGCTTCTGACAATGTATTCTTGACGTAGTCTACAAAAAACGGCGTGCCGGTCAGAGCGACAGTCCGGCACCGGAAGGCATTTTCAAATGCGGCCGGGTTGTGGACCTCAAGAGTGACGACACAATCTGCGCCGAGAGCGTCAAACATCGTACCAACATACCGTGTCGTAACCGGATCATTTGGTTTGGTACGGCGGTCTTTTCGGGCATAGCAAAGGTAGGGAATCAGCGCCGTTACCCGCAAAGCGCCCGCATCTTTTAGTGCCCCGATGAAAAACAACAAGCGGCAAAGCTTGTCGTTCGCGCTTTGCTGCGGACCGCTGTGCAGACTCTGCACAACGTAGACGTCCGCGTCGCTTACATCGTCAAGCGGCCGCGCTTTATGTTCGCCGTCCTCGAATTCGCGCTCCTCGTGGCGTGCCAGCGGCACACCCAGGGCGGCCGCAATTTTCGCGCCCAGATCTTTTGTGGCATCAAGCGCGAAGACGGATCGCGGCGCGTTACGCATCGTCAGCCCGGTGGTGCGACTGTGTGTTTCTATTTCGTGAGATGCTGGCTATTAAACCGACATCCTCATTTGACCGTCACGCTTTTCTCGAACGCACGCCTTTGCGTTGCCTGACAGCAGCTTGTGCCTTTTTGATATTTTTCATCTGGGCCCGGCGCATGGCCGGCGTCGGCTTTTCAGCCTCTGGAATGTTGCGACGTGGCTTCGCCCTGAACCGATCACCCGCGACGCGGACCGGCGTTGCGCCCAGGCTGGCTATCACCTTTCTTGCCTCGGCGGTGTCCGCGACCAGTTGGTCCTTCTCGACATGGGCGTCGGTCTTCTCGATCAGCCACTTCTGCGTATCCCACGAGCCGTTCGCGCGTTGCCCCGCGAGCCGTTGGACGCCGCCGCGCCTGCCTATGTCTTGAACGCGGAACCGGACAAATTCGCGGGCCGGTCGGACCGCAATATGAAAATAGCGGCCGGTGCTGCGGGTGCCCGGCTTTGCCCTGCGTTGAGACCGTCGTTTGCTGGCCATAGTGACCTCCAACATGACGCCGCATCTATAGGGGTGAATTCAAATTGCACGTTTGATCTGGGTCAACATGACGCGGGCCGTTTGACCGTATTTTGAAGTTTGGAGGCCTGCCATGAAAGCCAGAGATGTAATGACCAGCACCGTAATCTCGGTGCAGCCGAATGCCACGATCCTTCAGGCAGCGCGGCAAATGCTTCAACACCACATCAGCGGTCTGCCCGTGATCGACCACGATGGAGGGCTTGTCGGCATTCTGTCCGAGGGTGATTTCCTCCGCCGCCAGGAGACCAGTACCGAGCGCAGGCGTTCACGCTGGCTCGAATTCCTTATGGGTCCCGGCAGACTTGCTGTCGAGTACTCTCATTCGCATGGCAGCAAGGTTGCCGAAGTCATGACGACGGATGTTCATACCGTCACCGAAGACACGAGCCTCGAAGACATCGTGGATTTGATGGAGCGCCGCCGCATCAAGCGTGTGCCCGTCATGCGCGGGAAGAAGGTCGTGGGAATGGTGACGCGCTCCAATCTCATGCATGCGATGGTCAGCCTTGCGCGCGCTGAACCGAAACCGGCAAAGGGTGATGCGGCCATCCGCGAGACACTCCTTGCAGAAATGCAAAAAGAGAGCTGGGCACCGGCGGCGATGGTCAATGTCGTTGTCCGCGACGGAGTGGTCGAACTTTGGGGCGTAATTATCGACGAGCGCCAGCGTGAGGCGTTGAAAATCGCTGCGGAAAATATCCCCGGTGTCAGGGCCGTGAAGGATCACATGGTTTGGGTTGAGCCGACCTCCGGCATCGTCATCGAGCCGAGGGGAGCAGCGGCAACTTAATCTTTTGACCTGTCTCAAGGCACGGCATTTGGACACCTTGTAGACAATTAATTGCTGCCTCGAAAAGGCAGCATGTTCGCAGAGAGAATGATGGAGGCACGTATGAACCTGAAATCACTTTTACCTGTTGGCCGGGAACGATCGGTTGCCGCCGCCAGTCCCTTCGTTTCCTTGCAGCGTGAGATTGATCGGCTGTTCGATGATTTCACCCGCGGGTTCCCGACTCTTCCCGGCAACGGCGCGACGGCGTTGATGCCGAGCATGGATGTCAGCGAAACCGACAAGGAAATCGAGATCACCGCTGAACTGCCCGGACTCGAGGAGAAGGACGTCCAGATCAACCTGTCCGACAATCTGCTCACGATCCGCGGTGAAAAAAAAGGCCGAAAAGGAGCAGAAAGACAAGAACTATCGGCTTGTCGAGCGCAGCTACGGTTCGTTCGAACGTACGCTGGAGCTGCCGGAGGGCGTCAGTCCTGACGCCATCAAGGCCAATATAGCGAAGGGCGTGCTGAAGGTGACGATTCCAAAACCGGCGCCCGCGCAGGCCAAAAAGATCGAGGTAAAGTCGGCTGCGTGATATCGCTTATTTAAAAGGTGCGCTGCCTGGGCAGCGCACCTTTTGCTTTGCATTTTGAATCACATAACGGCTCGATTTCACTGCCCTCGCCCTCTGTTCCGACCGTGCCGTACGTCGGTTCCTACGCCTGCTTGCGTTGATCTGCCTCAAGTCATTGTTAAGCGCTTCCAGCTACATAGGCGCAACATAACGCCTACCTATGGACGGCGAGCGATGAGCGATCCGACACTCACCCGCGGCGTGTCGCCGGCAAGCCTGATCGCAAGCGGCCCCTGGACCGCCGCGCAATCGGTTTCGCTTGAGCGCCTCGCGGCAGCTCTTCCGACAATCGATGCACAGAAAAAAAGTGTGGTCATCGACCTTTCCGGTGTCGAGCATCTCGACACGCTCGGCGCCTGGTTGTTGGAACGGGTCATCCGGCGCTATCAGCTCCAGGACCTGAAGCCGACGCTTGTCGGAGTACCCGAGCGGTTCCGTGGGCTCCTCGAAAAGGTGCATGACGTCAATCAACACCCGCCGGTCCAGCAGGCCGAGAGAAACAAATTAGCGGTTTGGCTTGAACGGATCGGCCGTGCGACGGCAGGTGCCTACGCCGATTTCGGATATTTCCTGGCTATGCTTGGCGCCATCGGCGCATCTCTGGGCGGCGCGGTATTACGGCCTCGCTCACTGCGCGCGACGTCCACCATATATCATCTGTATCGGGTTGGCTGGCAGGCGGTTCCGATCATCTTTCTGATCACGTTTCTGATCGGAGGCATCATTGCCCAGCAGGGAATTTTCCACTTCCGGAAATTCGGCGCCGACGCCTACGTCGTCGACATGGTCGGCATCCTGGTCTTGCGCGAAATCGGCGTGCTGATCGTGTCGATCATGGTGGCCGGCCGGTCGGGCAGCGCGTACACGGCCGAGCTTGGTTCCATGAAGATGCGGGAAGAAATCGATGCCCTGCGCACCATGGGCCGTGATCCGGTGAACATCTTGGTGCTGCCGAGAGTCATCGCCTTGGTCTGCGCCCTGCCCATCCTGACCTTTCTGGGCTCGATGGCGGCGCTCTACGGGGGCGGGCTGGTCGCGTGGCTTTACGGCGGCATGAGTCCCGAGATCTTTATAGCCCGCCTTCGCGAGGCGGTATCGGTGACTCACTTTGAAGTTGGAATCATCAAGGCGCCGTTCATGGCGCTTGTCATCGGCACGGTCGCTTGCAGCGAGGGGTTCCGCGTCAAGGGCAGCGCGGAATCGCTGGGATTGCAGACAACGACATCAGTCGTTAAGTCGATTTTTCTGGTCATCGTTCTTGACGGCCTGTTCGCGGTCTTTTTCGCCTCGATCGGGATGTGAATGCGATGCAGGAAACATCCCAAGACCTTGCCATCTCGGTGCACGACCTGACCGTCGGATTCGGGAAAAAAAACGTGCTCGATGGCCTTTCGCTCGACGTCCGCCGTGGCGAGATCCTCGGCCTGGTCGGAGCATCGGGCGGCGGCAAATCGGTCCTGCTGCGGACCATCATCGGGTTGATTCCGCCGCGCGGGGGCCGCATCGCGATCATGGGCGCGGAGATCGACTACGGAGACACCGCCGCCATGCAGGATATCGGCCGGCATTGGGGCATCCTGTTCCAGCAGGGTGCGCTGTTTTCCTCGCTCACCGTCCAGCAGAACGTGCAATTTCCGATGCGCGAGAATCTGGAAATTTCGCAGACCTTGCTCGACGAGCTCGCCACCGCGAAACTTGAAATGGTCGGGCTCTCCCCCGATGACGGAAGCAAATTTCCCGCGGAGCTGTCCGGCGGAATGACAAAGCGCGCCGCCCTGGCGCGTGCTCTCGCGCTCGATCCCGAGATCGTGTTTCTCGACGAGCCTACATCCGGCCTTGACCCGATCTCGGCCAGCGATTTCGACGCGCTGATTTCGACGCTGCAACAGACGCTCGGTCTAACCGTCTTCATGGTGACGCACGATCTGGACAGCCTGAATACGGTCTGCGATCGCGTTGCCGCCCTTTCCGATGGGAAGATCGTCGAGGTAGGACCGATCGAGCAGCTCGTCGGCTCGCACCATCCCTGGGTCAGATCTTATTTTCACAACGCCCGCGCACGGACCCGCGCGCCCGCTAGCCACTGAGGACCCATGGAAATCCGGGCACCCTATATCCTGATCGGCGCGTTCGTCCTGGCTGTGATCGCTGCAGGCTTTGGCTTTGTGTATTGGCTGCACAATACAGGCAGCCTGACCGAGCGGACGACCTATAAGATCCATTTCGAAAATACCGTTTCGGGCTTGTTGACCGGCGCCGCGGTTCTGTTCAACGGAATTCGCGTCGGTGAAGTCACCGCGCTGGAGCTTGATGCAAGCAATCCCAATCGCGTAACGGCAACGATCGCCGTGGCTGCAAACACCCCGGTGCGCGCCGATACCAAAGCCGGCCTGGATTTTCAGGGCCTGACCGGCGTCCCCGTGGTCGCCCTGCAGGGCGGCAGCAAGCCGCTGAGCGCCACCCCGGGGCAGCCGGCCACCCTGACCGCCGACCCACTTGCCGGTCAAAGCATGACCACCGCAGCCCGCGACGCTTTGCGGCGGCTTGATCTCATCCTGACCGACAATGCGGACGATCTTCGGGACACCATTGCAAACCTCAAAACGTTTTCAGCGGCGCTGGCGCGCAACTCCGACAAGCTTGACGGAATCGTCAAAGGCTTGGAGCGCCTCACCGGCGGCGAAGCCGCCAACGCACCACGTGTCGTCTACGATTTGGCCGCACCCAAGACCTTTCCTTCCTTGGACAAGCCGCGAAGCCCGCTGATCGTTGCCGATCCTGCATCGCTACTCATGTTCGAGACCCGCAAGATCCTGGTGCGGCCGAGTGGCAACGAAGACCCGACCTTCGCGGGCGCCGAATGGAGTGACAGCACGCCCAAGCTCGTGCAGGAAAAAATGATCCAGAGTTTCGAAAATGCCGGGTTTGCAGTTGCCCGGTCCTCGGAAAACGTGACTGCCGACAATCAGCTCTTCCTCGACCTGAGAAAATTCCAACTTTCGGTGTCCGGCACACCGTCTGCCGACGTCGAATTTGGCGCCAAGATTTCCGCGAACGGCCGCCTTCTTGGCTCGCGTGTCTTCGAATGCAGCTCGGCTCCGAAATCGGCGAACGCCGCTGGAACCGTCGATGCGCTGAACGAGGCGTTCGGCAAATGCGCCACCCAGCTCGTGCAATGGACCGCAAACCTTATACGATGACAGGAGGCTCACGTGGCCAAAGTGCGCTTTAATCCCCCGTTACAATGGGAAAATTGGTGCGGCTGGCTGCTCGCGATCTGGCTGTGCATCTCGCCTGGTCCATTGAAATTCGGTGACGACCTGACGGCAACATATGTCGCCGTCCTGACGGGGATCGTTCTTATATGCACGGAAATGCTGACGATATCGCCATTTCGCCTGTGGGAAGAGTGGATCAACGTAGTTGTTGGCGGCTGGCTGATCGCGGCGTCATGGCTACTTCACGTTCAGAGCTCATCGGCAAAAATCAATTTCGTTGTCGTCGGCGCGCTTGTCGCAATTTTTGCGGTTTACAAACTTTGGTTCGGGGTAGGCGAGAAGCAGGGTGCGATCGGTAGATTGGACTCCTGATAACCACGCAAGCTATCCAATATCGAAAAATACCTCCCGCGACGCCGGCCTGCGCTTTGACTCATATCAAGGCGCGCTCAAACGGATTGCTTTGCAATGCACCCGGCAAAAAACGGAGGGTGCCATGTCAGCAATTACCCCACGGGTTCCGCCAAAATGCGCGCATTGCGAAACAATTCAGACCCTGCCCGAATGGTCGGAAAACGCGGGCGATGAAATGGTGTATTTTTGGCGCTGCATGACCTGCGGGCATGAGTTCGAGACCAGGGATCGCCCGGCCGATGAAGAGATGTCCGAGGGCGAATTGGCGGAAGAATTTCTGCCGAATTTGGTGGTCGAGTGAGAGTTCCACGACCTTTTGACGCCATTCCGCCGCAACGAATTGATTACTTGCTGCCCTGCTATCACGTGCAGGGAGTTCGACGTGCCCGAATATATTTTTCTCATGCACGACGACGCGAGCGACGGCGACAATGACTGGGACCCGTACCTCAAGAAATTGAAAGACAGCGGCCATTTCAAAGGCGGTAGCGCGATTGGCGTTGGCGCTTGCGTGCGCAAGGCGGGTGGCGCGGCGGCATTGTCGGCGCACCTTACCGGCTATATCCGGTTAAACGCGAATAGCCTCGATCACGCAAAATCGATGTTGGCAGGCAATCCGCACTTCGAAGCGGGAGGAACGGTCGAGATTCGTGAATTGCCGCGAACCGACTAGCGTCCACCGCAAAGCGGTTTCGATCAGGTGATCTCGTGCAGCGCGCGGCGCGCAACAATGCTGTTGTAGATCGTGCCGAAAACCAGTGCGACCAGCCATCCGACCACGACGCTCCAGATCAGCCCGTCGATCCACACGCGTGAGGAGTCAATTGGCGCGTCCGACCAGAGGCTGATCCAACCGTGGGCCAGGCGAAGCGGCACGAACAACGCCGCCAACATGCAGAGGACAAACAGCACGACGAATGTGGCGCTGCAGCTCCAGCCCAAGCCGCTGATGCTGAGCCGCCCATGAGATGCAACCGTTTTCATGACGATGCGCTCCATGTTCAAAACTGGATAAATTCTAGGCCCCAAACCATTGGCCGGGTTGATTTTGATCAAATTGCCTCGCCGTATTTCCGTTTTCAGGAAAAACTGGCAAAAACTGCCAAAAAGCGTGCAAAGCAATATCCCTTGCTGGCGCGCGCCCGTCCCGTTCATAGCTAGAATGAAACACCGCCCGCCAGCCCCCGAAATCGTTCATCAGGAAATTCTTTATGCAGACCATTGAATACAAGACAGCCCTTATCGTCGGTGCCGGCGCGGGCCTGAGCGCATCGCTGGCCAGGCTCTTCACAAGCAAAGGGATACGCGTCGCGCTGGCGGCCCGTCAGACCGGTAAGCTTGCCGCGCTTTGCAAGGAGACCGGTGCCACGGCCCATGCGTGCGAGGCCACCGAGGCGGACGACGTGGCGCGGCTGTTTACCGAGGTCGAGCGCAGCTACGGCGTGCCCGACGTTGTCGTTTACAATGCGAGCGCGCGTGCGCGTGGCGCATTCGTGGATCTGGCCCCCGCCGATGTCTCGAAAGCCATCGCTGTCAGCGCCTTTGGCGGCTTTCTTGTGGCACAACAGGCGGCGCGCCGTATGCTTCCCAATGGTCATGGCGCCATTCTTTTCACCGGCGCCTCAGCGAGCGTGAAGGGTTATCCCCAGTCGGCAGCCTTCGCCATGGGAAAGTTCGCCTTGCGTGGTCTTGCGCAAAGCATGGCCCGCGAATTGTCGCCGTCCGGCATCCACGTTGCGCACTTCGTGATCGACGGCGGCATCCGCAGCGCAGTACGGACCGAGCCGCCGGACAGGCCCGATTCCATGCTCGATCCGGATGCGATCGCCGCCAGCTACTGGAACGTGCTGAGCCAGCCGCGCAATGCCTGGACGTGGGAATTGGAATTGCGGCCCTGGGTGGAGAAATTCTAGAATTTCACACGCCGCAAGGATATCTGCTGATGCAGCCGCACATTCCGACCGAAGTGTATCTCGACTTTCTCGGGCGGACGATCCCGATTCACTGGGATTACCACGCAATCCTGATGGTCGCGGTCTGGTTCGTGCTGGTTCCGATCTGCATCATCACGATCAGGTTCGGCAAACCGAAACCGACGCTCAATGGCATCCGCGAAAAAGTGGCACTCAGGAACCTCGTCTGGTGGTGGTTCAGCGTTCATAAATACGGTCTGATGCTTGCTGTCGGCTTGGCGCTTGCCGGCGCTGCAATGGCCCTGATGGTGAGCGGCGGATTTAGCGGCTCACTTCATTCATTCTTCGGGATTTCAACGGTTACGCTGGGATGCCTGCAGGTTGTCTCGGGCTGGGTCCGAGGCAAACACGGTGGAAAGAATTATTACACGGCCGATCCAAACGACCCCTCAACCTGGCGCGGCGATCACTACGATATGACTCCGCGACGGCGGAAGTTCGAGGCCTATCACAAGACCGCGGGCTATTTCGTGTACTTCTTCGCGGTTGGCGCTGTTGCCACCGGCCTGATGCAATATCCGATGCCGGAGCTTGGCGGATTCGTCATTGCCGTCGCATTCGTCGCGCTCGTGTTGTGCATCATACTGGAATACAAGGGGCTGCGTTACGACGGCTACCGTGCGGCGCACGGCTACAATCCCGAGCATCCGTTCAACAAAGCCCGCGAAAAATTGTAGTGGCCCAAGGCCGCTAGAGGACCGTCACGCGCGGCCCGGTACCACGAGGCGTCAGGCCAAAGCACCATTGAAGACTTCCTCGGCCGCCTGCAGAATATGATGTGTGACAGGGGGTGGGTCATGAGGATCGCATTTGTTTGTGCGGCGGCCGTTCTTTTTGTTTCTTCCAGAGCAAGCGCCGTTGACATTGCGATGCTCGCAACCGGTGCAACAAAGGAAATCGTTCTCGAGCTGATCCCCCAATTCGAAAAGAGCACCGGACACAAAGTTGTCGCGACATGGACCGGTACCGCCGGCATCAGAAAACGCATCGGCGACGGCGAGATCTACGATCTCGTCATCGTGGGTGCGCCGGTCATCGACAGTTTCATTGCGCAAGGCAAAGTCGCTCCCGGAAGTCGAACCGAACTGATGAAGTCGGCGGTCGGAGTGGCCGTACGCGCAGGCGCTCCCAAGCCCGATATCGGTTCAAGCGAAGCGGTAAAGGCAATGCTTCTGGCCGCCAAATCGATTGGTTACTCAACCGGCCCGAGCGGTGATCATGTGGTGAGCCTGATTGGGCGTTTCGGCATTGCGGATCAGATAAGGCCGAAGCTCAAGCAGGTTCCCACCGGCGTGCGCATGGAAACGATCATCGCAACCGGCGAAGCCGAAATTGGCTTTCAGCAAGTCAGCGAATTAATCCGCGCTCCGGGTGTCGATTATGTTGGAGCCTTGCCGCCAGATATCCAGAAAATCACGATTTACTCGGCCGGCCTTCACGCCAACGCAAAACAGCCGGAGCCGGCAAAGGCCCTGGTCAAAGCTCTCGCCGCCAGCGATGCTGCCCCGGTGATCAAGCATCACGGCATGGAGCCGCCCTGATTGGACCGCACCGTGGCTAAAGCATGGTGATGCGCGGCCCGGTGCCGTGCTTCATGAGGTCGGTGACCGCCCACACCAGCGCGTCGAGACGATCGGGCGAAGCGCCCGATGAGAGCCCGTTGATGCCGAAGTCGCACATCTGATCCTCGAGCGCCTGCAGCGGGGGATCGACGTGCCTGACCTTGCCTTGCTGGTAACGCATCGCCACCGGCTCGGCGCGCAGCCATTTTCCGCGCGTTGCATGCACCGTGCGAACCGGTATTGCGGGATCGATCTGCTGCAGCACGGCGCGCACCATGTCGCCACCCTGGTTGCCTTCGGCGACGACCAGGTCGGCCCCCAGCCGGCTGAACAGCGCCACCACCGCGCTCGCCCAGCCATGCGGCGCGAGTTGCTGAACCGTGGCATCCGCCAGCACGTAGATCGTGCCGTTGTCGGCGATCCCGGCTGCCACAATGCCACAGGCGTCCGCGCCCGGCCGCGCCGAGCCGGGCGGATCCACGCCGATCACCAGGCGCAACAGCGGCGGCGCCTTTGGCACGCGCGCGGCCTCGATGAGGTCCCGTGTCCACAGGGCATCGGCACGATCCTCGATGATCTCGCCATCGATCTCCTGACGCCCGAGCCGCGTGCCGGCGTAGCGCGCCAACACCTCATCGAGAAATGCAGGCGACAGATGCGCCGCGTTGGCGGACGTGGGTGCTCGCGTGACGGCCGTGCGCGGATCGGCGAGCAACCGCTTGATCAACGCGATCGGCCGCGGCGTGGTGGTGATGAGCTGCCGCGGCCGCAAACCGAGGCGCAACCCGAACTGCAGCATGTCGAACGTCGCATCGACATGACGCCACTTGGCAAGCTCGTCGCACCACGCGGCATCGAATTGCGGGCCGCGCAGCTGCTCGGGATCTTCCGCCGAAAACGCCAGCCCGATAGCACCGTTCGGCCATTCCAGCCGGCGGCGCGTCGATGTCCAATGCGGGCGCTCGCGCCGTGGAGATACCCGCAAAATACCGGCCGGACCCTCGACCATGACCTCGCGCACGTCGTGCTCGGTCTCTCCGACGAGCGCAATTTGCATTGCGGGTTGATCGGCGTAAGGGCGCGTTCCGCACGCCTGCGCCCTCACCCACTCGGCGCCGAGTCTGGTCTTGCCGGCGCCGCGTCCGCCCAACATCAACCAGGTAGTCCATGGTCTTCCGTTATTGCCGCAGGCCGGCGGCTCCTGATGCCGATGGGCCAGGGCAACGAAGTCACGAGCGAACCGAAGCCAAGGGCGGAGTGCCAGCTCCCTCAACATGGCCTCGTTCAGTCCGGCCTTCAACGAAGACTCTAATTCGTCGCGCAAGCTCTCTACGGAATTCATCGATATCGGCTGGCATGTCATCATCATCTTTGAGCTCGGTCTGTGGGAGCGTGCATTGCAGACGCTGCAGCTTCTGTAGGGTTTCAGTGAGACTTGAGAGCGTGCGCGCGGTTCGCTCGGCGTCTGCGGGATCTTGCGGCTCGCGCTTCAGCCGGGCTCGCATGGCTTCAACAGCGCCAAGTTCCTCAAGCACCGCGCGATGCAGTCGCATGATCGTGTCGGCAGGCGGCGGCAAAGCCGGCCCGTTTTCTGTGGAGCGCGCCTGCTGAAGTTCAGTATTTTCCTCGATTGGAGCGGCGGCAGCCGCGCTCGGCGGGTCGTTCAGGTCGTTTGCCTCCGCCAACAGCTTGGCAGCGGGTAACAAGTCACGCGGTGGTCGCTTGTATCGGGCCCACCCCTCACGCACCGCGAGAGCACTGAACGTATTTCTGTGCACGCCAAAATCCGACGCAATCGATATAAGCGACTCATCGGTCCGCTCGTATCGATAGCGGCCGTTTGCCAATAGCTCGGGCGTATAAGTGATGGGTACACCGATCGGGCCCGACATTCGGCGGGGTTTGCGATAGGCTGGTCGCTGCTTCGAGCGTGGGCGCGTGGGCGCGCGCGTTCGTTTCACCATAGCGAAGCTCCGTTCAAAATGTTGTGGATCAGGCCCCGGCGCGGATTGCGCACCTCGGCGAGCCTGAACGAGCCGTAACGGCAAAGCGTCACGCTGTCAAGGAATATGTTCCTACTAGCCTTTGAACGGGGCGGACGGGTTGTCAGGTCGGCGTGGGTGACTGCTCGCGATATTGCTCCAGAATTCCGTTTGCGAGGTCCATTGCGTATTTCTTCGGGATCAGAAGATTGATCGGCTCCCGGCCCGCGAATTCAAAAACAAGCGTGGTTTCGCCGGTCGAGCGGCGATACCCGACCGTCCATTTCTCCGCGACGAGGAACGTCTGCTGTTTTCCCATGGCCAAATTCCCTCTGATGCCTTCAATACAGCAGTACCAAAACTGGAACGCTCACTGTTGGCAAGGACACGCAGGCCGGTAGAGAATGGCCGCCCGCATCGTGACCTGGCCAGGGGATATTCGTGAAGCTCGTTCTTTTCCAGACGTCGGCAGCTGGCGAGATCCTGCCGGGCCAGCTCACGGACCGCGGCGTTGTCGATCTCTCCCCCGTGGTGCGCAAAAGCTACACGCCGCAGCTCACGATGCAGGGCATTATCGACGACTTCGATAACTTGCGCCCCGCACTCGACAAGCTTGCCAAAGACGGAGCCGCCACCCCGATTGGTAAAGTTCGCCTGCGGCCGCCGCTGCCGCGTCCTGGAAAAATTCTCGCCTGCATCGCCAACTACTGGGAGCACGCGCAACGCGAGCCGCGACCGCTCAACATGTTCATGAAGAATCCCGACGCGGTCATCGGGCCGGGCGACACCATCGTGCTGCCCGAATTTACGGTGCCGTGGATTTTCATGCACGAGGCGGAGCTTGCACTGGTGATCAAGGGTCCCGCCAAGATGGTGAAGGCGAAGGACTGGAAAAGAGCCGTCTTCGGCTACACCACGATGATCGACGTCTCGGCGCGTGAGCAGGGCCGCCGCACCTGGCCGGCGACGCCGCTCACCAGCTGGCTTGGCAAATCCTTCGACACCTTTGCGCCGATCGGCCCTTGCATCGCTACCGCCGACGAGATCAAGGATCCCAACGATCTGATCGTGCGGTTCTGGAACGACGGGCAGCTGCGCCACAATTACAGCACGGACGATATGGAGCATCGCGTTCCGGCTCTCGTCGAATTCGCCACGACCGTGATGACCATGAACTCGGGCGACCTCATTGCCTGCGGCACCAACCATGAGGGGCTTGGCGCGTTGCAGGACGGCGAGACCGTCGAGATCGAGATCCAGAATATCGGCAAGATGACGCTCAAGGTGTCCGATCCCCTGAAACGAAAGTGGGAGCGCGGCATCTACATGGGTGCCGATTCCACCAACCCGGAGGCGGTCAAGCGGCACCGCCCGGCATCGGCCTGACAACGTACGGGAGCGCAATGGAAGCAAAGAAAGAAATCCGGGACGGAATGCGCATCGATTGGGACGTCGCGATCCCGATGGACGACGGCATCGTTCTGCGCGCGGATATTTTTCGCCCGACACCGGAAGGCCGCTACCCGGTGATCCTGAGCTACGGTCCTTACGCCAAGGGCCTCGCGTTCCAGGAGGGCTACAAGGGCCTTTGGGACCGGCTGGTGAAGGCCGCGCCCGAGGTGCTGGAAGGCTCCAGCAACAAGTACCAGAACTGGGAGCTGGTCGACCCGGAGAAATGGGTGCCGGACGGCTATGCCTGCCTGCGCATCGATTCGCGCGGCGCCGGACACTCGCCGGGCTATCTCGATGTCTGGTGCGAGCGTGAGACGCAGGATCTCTACCAGTGCGTCGAATGGGCCGGCACACAGCCCTGGAGCAATGGCAAGGTCGGCATCAATGGCATCTCCTATTACGCGATGAACCAGTGGACGGTCGGCGCCTTGCGGCCCCCTCACCTCGCCGCGCTGTGCATCTGGGAAGGCTCGTCCGACTACTATCGTGAGCTCTGCCGTCACGGCGGCATCCTCAGCGACTTCCTCAACAGCTGGCACCCGCGCCAGGTGGCGAGCGTGCAGTACGGAGTCGGCACGCGCGGCAAAAAGAGCGTGGTGACCGGAGAATACGTGGCGGGACCCGAGACGCTGCCGAAGGAAGAGCTCGCCAGAAACGTTGCCGACACGCCAGGCGAGCCGAAGCGCCGGCACCTTTTTGACAAGTATTACGAAAAGCGCATTGCGAAATTCGAGGATATCGAAGCCCCGCTCCTCTCCGCCGGCAACTGGGGCGGCATGGGCCTGCACACGCGCGGCAATTTCGAGGGCTGGCTGCGGGCCGGCTCGAAGCAGAAATGGCTCGAAGTGCATGGCGACACGCACTTCACGCATTTCTACAGCCGCTACGGCGAGGCCCTGCAGAAGAAATTCTTCGGCCACTTCCTGAAAGGGGAAAGCACCGGCTGGGACAAGCAGCCGCGTGTGTCGCTCAACATCCGGCACCCCGGCGAGAAATTCATGCCGCGGGCCGAAAACGAATGGCCGCTCGCGCGCACGCAATGGACAAAATATTTCCTGCAGCCGGACGGGAAAAGCCTGAGCTCAAAGATGCCGTCACAGGCAATGACGCTCAGCTATGAAACAAAGGGCGACGGGCTCACCTTCTCGACGCCGCCGATGACCAAGGACCTCGAGATCACCGGCCCCGTCGCCGCGAAACTCTGGGTGTCGTCGGAAACGACCGACGCCGACCTGTTCCTGGTGCTCCGCGTGTTCGATCCCACCGGCAAGGAAGTCACCTTTATCGGTTCCAACGATCCGCGCACCCCGGTCGGCCTCGGCTGGCTGCGCGCATCGCACCGCAAGCTCGACCCGAAACGCTCGAAGCCTTATCGCCCCTGGCACACGCACGACGAAGCGCAGCCGCTCAAGCCCGGCGAACCGGTCGAGCTTGATGTCGAGATCTGGCCGACATCGATCGTGGTGCCGCAAGGCTATCGCCTTGCGCTCACGGTGCGCGGCAGGGACTACGAGGTTGACGGCACCGATATCGCATTGCCGAACGCGCCCTATCCGATGAAAGGTGTTGGGCCGTTCCTGCACATCGACAAGGAAGACCGGCCGCCGGCAATCTTCGACTGCCGGAATACGCTGCATTTCGCCCCCGAACGCCAGCCCTACCTCTTGTTGCCGATCATTCCCGCGGCGTAAGCTTCCTGAAAACAAAGCCGGGAGGACACTGATGAAGCGCGCCGCCGCAATCGTGCTGGCCGTTATCGGCCTTTTCGTTCTCGCCGTACCGGGATGGGCGCAGCCCTATCCGAGCAAGAACGTCACGATCATTGTTCCCTACCCGGCCGGTGGGCCGACCGACCAGGTGGCGCGTGTCCTGGCCCAGGCGCTGCAGGACAAGCTCAAGCAGAACTTCATCGTCGAGAATATCAGCGGCGGCGGCACCACGATCGCGACCGGCCGCGTCGCGCATGCCGCGCCCGACGGCTACACGTTGCTTATCCATAACCTGCAGATTTCAGCGAACGTCGCCCTTTACAAGAACGTGAACTACGACACCGAGAAAGACCTCATTCCGATCATTTTCATCAACAACAACCCGCTGGTGCTGGTCGGGCGCAAGACGCTCGAGGCCAATAATCTCACCGAGCTGCTGGCGCTGATGAAAAAACAGACGCTGAAAGCGGCAACGCCGGGCGTTGGCGCGACCGGTCATCTCGCCACCACGCTGCTCGCGCAGGAAGCCAAGATAAAGGTCGACCAAATTCCATACCGCGGCGCCGCGCCGGCCTTGCAGGATATCGCCGGCGGCCACGTCGACCTGTTTTTCGCAACACCGCAATCCGTGGTGCAGCAGGTCAAGTCCGGACAGGTCAAGGCCTATGGGATCACAGCCAAAGACAAATCACCCGACTTGCCGACCGCCGACAGCTTCGTGAAGGTCTTCGGGCCCAAGCTCGAAATCCTTTATTGGCACGCGCTGTTCGCGCCGGGTGGAACACCGGAGGACATCGTCAACAAGCTCAACGCCACGTTGCAGGAGATCATTTCCGATCCGGCAATCGTGAAGTCGTGGGCCGATACCGGCGTGTCGCCTTACCCGAAGGACCAGCGTACGGTCGCCGCCGCGCGCGCGCTGCTGAAGAGCGAGATCGCGCGCTGGGGCCAGGTCGTCCGAGACAACAACATCCAGGGGCCGATGTAGCTTTCCCTTGCGAAAGACCGGGTAATGCAGTCGGCATGTCCGCTTTGCCCCAACCCAAGGCTCGGATCATGAATGTTCACGTTGCCGCTTTGACGCGCGAGCAACCGCCATTCCGGGCCGAGCATATTGGCAGCCTTTTGCGACCGGCCGCGCTGTTGCAGCAACGCGAGCGTTTCGCGCGCGGTGAAATTTCGCAAAATGATCTGACCGAGGCTGAGGACGCGGCAATTTCCCAGGCGATCACCTTGCAGGAGCGGCTCGGGCTGCGTTTCGCCACGGATGGCGAATACCGCCGCAGGTCCTATCACAGCTTCTTTTACCAGCAGCTGGGAGCTGTGAGCATCGACACGATCGCCGGCACAAATGCAAAGGGTGCACACAGCGGCGGCGGTCGCGGAACGCAACCGCTGGCGCTCATCAACAGCAAGCTGCGCTGGACTCGACCGATAAACGTCGATGATTTCAATTTCGTCAAAAACCGGACTGCACTTCTCCCCAAGATAACGATTCCCGGACCGTGCGCGTTGCATTTCCGTGGCGGCGATGCCGCGGTGCTCGCTCACGCGTATCGCGACGTCGACGAGTTCTGGAACGACACGACCGAGGCCTTCACCAAAGAATTAGGTGCGCTGGCCCAGGCGGGATGCCATTACGTGCAGATCGATGAGACCGCATTTGCGAAGTTCGGCGATCCGGACGTGCAAGCAATGTTGAAAGCGCGCGGCGACGATTGGAGCCAGCTCATCGACGCCTATATCGCGATCACCAATCGTGTACTGCGCGCCGCACCGAAATCCCTTCACATCGGCATGCATTTGTGTCGCGGCAACAGAGGTGGCCACTGGCACGCCGAGGGCAGTTACGAGGATGTCGCGGAGCGACTCTTTAATGCGCTCGAAATTCCGTTCTATTTTCTCGAGTACGACACGCCGCGTGCCGGCAATTTCACACCGTTACGCTTCGTTCCCAAACACAAGTCGGTTGTGCTCGGATTGATCTCTTCCAAAACGCCGTTACTCGAAGATAAGACGGAACTGCGCGCGCGCGTGGACGACGCGACCCGATACGTTCCGCTTGAACGGTTGGCGGTGAGCCCGCAGTGCGGCTTCGCCAGTGTTGATACCGGCAATCCGGTGACACCCGAGGTGCAGGAGGCCAAGCTTCGCCTGGTTGTCGAACTGGCGCGAGATATCTGGGGCGAAGCCTGAATTTTGACTGGGGCAAACGGAGGAATTCCATGGCATGGCGCATTGTAGCAATGGCACTCGGTTGTGCCCTGACTGCATCCGCAACGGCCGCGCACGGGCAACAAGCTGAATACCCAAACCGCCCGGTTCATGTTCTTGCCGCCGCGGCACCGGGAGGCAATCCGGACGTGCTGGCGCGCCTGTTGTCGCAGCGGCTGGCGGAAGTATTGGGACAGCCTTTCGTCGTGGAGAACGTGCCGGGCGCCGGCGGCATTCTTGCTGCCAAACGCGTCGCTGGTTCGGCGCCCGACGGCTACACGGTCATGATCAACGACTCGGGCGCGCTCGCCATCAACATCACGATGAGCCCCGATGCCACCTACAAGCTGGCGGATTTCACGCCCATCACCGCGCTTGCCACCGTTCCGACAGCCTTCGTCGTCATACCGTCAGTTCCGGCCAACACGCTCGCTGAATTCATCGCGCTCGCGAAATCGAAGCCCGGAACGATGTCTTTCGGCTCCGCAGGGGCCGGATCCATTCACCACCTGACCATGGAGATTTTCGCCGAGCGAACCGGCATCAAGCTTCTTCACGTTCCGTATCGCGGCGGCAGCGCCCTGGTGAACGGTCTGCTCACCGGCGAGATCCAGTCTGGATGGTCGGGTCTTCCCAACGTGGTCCCGCACATCGCGGCCGGTAAGCTGCGCGCATTGTGCGTCAGCGTGCTCAGGCGTGAGCCGTCGTTGCCCGACGTGCCGACCTGCGATGAAGCGGGGGTCAAGGGCTTTGACGTCGCCGACATGCTGGGGCTGCAAGGCCCCGCCGGGATGTCGCCTGCGGTGGTTGCGCGGCTGCAGTCGGCGATTGCAAAAATCATGCGCGAGCCGGCCATGGCCGAACGTATGAAGTCGCTCGGCATGGGCATACAGGAGAATGGCACGGCCAATTATGTGCAATTCATGAAGGACGATCTCGAGAGCTACGCAAAGGTGATCGACCGGCTCGGCCTCAGGCGCAAATAAGTCTGGCTGCTGCCTCGCTGCAGCAGCCGCTCGAGACACGGCCCCTTGCGCTGCACACGTCTGCTTTGAGAGGCAAAGCGGACGTCGTCATTGGTTCAATTCAAACGGAAGCCCGGCACGACGAGCTGCCGGGCTAGTTGATTGGGTTGATCAAGACTCTGTTCCTCTCCGGGAGGAGAGCAACTTGAAAATTAAGACATGTCAGAAGATGGAATACAAACGCCAAACCATTTCCCCGATGATGTTTTATACATCTGATGTTTCAGACTTCGCGACATTTCCCACTGATGTTTTATGCATCTGATGTTTGGTGAATCTTGCAGGTCATAATCAGCTGGATATTCTTGGCGTTGTGTCGGTCATGCGTTGAGTTGCTGACTGCATGGAAAGCAATCAAAAGGCCCGGTTCGTTTATTCGCAGCACGTCAGGGGACAGCCTGTAGCGTTGCTTATTGCGATTGTTGCGGCGATCACAATTACAGCCTTGGCCTTCTGACGGTAGCGAACACGGGTGTTGCATGTCGCAGCCGGAAAATTCTTGGGTGGCGGCTTGGTCTACCGAAGACACGAGTAATCCTTTTGAGGAGGGCAATCTTTTCATGGTCTGCCCAAAGTGCGGCGCAGAAACGGAGTTGATGCGCCTGGAAAAATTTCCCGACTTCAAGGGCGAGATCCGCGTCTACAAGTGCAGCAATTGCCGCCATAACAATGAGGTTATTGTCCCAGCCTAGTTCGGGGCTCTTGTCTCGGGGAGAACCAACATGGACCCGCTCGCAACTGCAGGACTCGTGGTCACGCTGATCGTGGCGATAGTCGCCGGCTACTATCTCATGAGGCCGGAGAAGAAGTGACATCGTAAAGGCGCCACGATCGCAAATGAATGCCTGCGGCAATGATCGGCAATATCCGTTGCGCAAGGACCAACGCGGACAAACCTGACACAAGCTACATCCTGCCGAACGCCCGATTTCGATGTGTATCAAGATGACGGATTGCGCAAAAACGTGCGCGCCGATAGCCATCGATCGACCGAGAGCGGGCCTGCACCCCCGAATGCAAGTGCGACCAGGCTCGCCAGGTAAAGCAGGATAACCTCGTATCCCACGGGACCAAATTTTGTGCCGTGCTCAGTCACCTCGACGAGCTTTACCGAAAAAAACCCATAAGGCAGGTGGATCGTGAACATGGCGGTCAGCAATACGGCCATCATTGGCAGGCTTACGATGGGTACAAAGGCGCCAATCAGAACCGCGAAGCCGCCGATCAGTTCAACCAGGGTTGTCAGCCACGCCATCAAATGTGGGAAGGGCACGCCGATCGTGTGAAGAATGACGGCAAAGGTTTCGGGCCCGCGAGACAGCTTTGCGTAACCGTGCGCAATGAAGCCGTATCCCACGACCAACCGCAGCGGAATTGCAACCCATTGAATCAATATTGGGCGATGAACCTGTCCCGCAATGGATTGAGCTGGAGGTTTGGTCACCAGAGTCAGAGTCATGGCATTATCTCTCGGAACTGTTTCACGCATGCTGTCTGTTCGTTTTGGCGCTGGATTTGTTACATCGTTCACGCGACTGCGATCAGTTCGGCTTTCAACAACAAATAACGTGTCCGTGAGCGCTGAGAGCATCGATCAGGCGGCGGCCGCCGATCCATAATAGATCTCCGCTAATTAGCGGCGCTCCCTACGGAAGGCGGGCGAGCGCCACCGATACACGGCGTCTTTGAATCCATTGGGTCAGACTTCCTGACCCAATACGGGACCTGCGGCGTTAGTGTTTGGTCGTATCGACACTGAACGGCGGTCTCGCATGCACAACTCCGACTATTACCGCGAGCAGGCCGAACATTATCGACAGCTTGCGGCGGGCGCGGACGACCCTGCCGCCAGGCAGGAGTTTCTGGAACTGGCTGCCGCGTGTGAAGAGGCTGCCGACAAAATGGATGATTGTCGGGCGAGCGGATAAGCGGCCTGCAAAACGTGATCACCCCAGTGGGAGAAACCGATGTCCATGACTGGCGATGACAACCGACAGTCCCGGTATGCCCGCTGGCGGAATTCGGATGTCAGCAGAAATTTTCATCGGCTTGGACTGCTTGTCGCAGCGATCATCCTCCTGGCCGGCCTTTTGCTGATGGCAAAGGATGCGCTTGGCATCCGGTTTTGGGATTTGATTCCAGCCGACATTCCAATTCTCGCCGGCGGAATCGCGGTCGGCCTGACAGGCATCGGGTTGGTTTCATTGGCCGCATATGGTTTCGTCCGTGCGATCGGCTGGGCGATCGACCGGTCTGTCTGAAGTCACCGCGACGCGATCCTAGAGGCCAAGCTCGCTCAACGACGGATGAGACTCGGGCCGGCGGCCAAGCGGCCAGTGATATTTTCGCTCGCTTTCGCTGAGGGGAAGATCGTTGATGCTCGCGATGCGCAGGCGCATCAGACCGTGCTCGTCGAGCTCCCAGTTCTCGTTGCCGTAGCTGCGAAACCAGCTGCCGCTGTCATCGTGCCATTCATACGCGAAGCGCACGGCTATCCGATTGTCGCGAAAAGCCCACACCTCCTTGATGAGGCGGTAGTCCAGCTCGCGCGCCCACTTCCGCGACAGAAATGCTTCTATCGCCGCGCGGCCTTGCAGAAATTCCGACCGATTCCGCCAAAGGCTGTCGGTGGAGTAAGCGAGCGCCACTTTCGCGGGATCCCGGCTGTTCCAGGCGTCTTCTGCCAGACGCGCTTTTTGAACGGCGGTTTCGGACGTAAACGGAGGCAGCGGTGGTCGATGCATAACGGTTCTCTTTCTTGTTGAAGATCGTGGCGCCCGCAGCGAATGGTGCGCGAGCGCCGCCGATACATGCGTTTAGGCTGCCTTCCGGCTGGCGATCACCGGGAAGTCGATGTCGGTCCTTGCGACTTCGTTGATGTAATTCGTCCAGGTGGTAAGCGCGACGTGCAACACGATCTCGATGATCTGCGCGTCATCATAGCCGGCGGTCCTGAGCGCATTGACGTCGTCCTGGCCGACGTGGCCGCGTTCGCGCGCGACCTTGACTGCGAAACGTACGGCGGAAGCCGCAAACGGATCATTCGAGCTCCCGTTGCGGTTCGTGGAAATTTCGGCATCGTCGAGCTTTGCCAGGTTTTTGCCGAGATAAGCGTGCGCGGACAGGCAATAGCTGCAGCCGTTCAATTCCGAAACTGCGAGTGCGATGCGTTCCCGCGTCGGCGCCGGCAATGAGCCTTTGTTCAAGGCGTCGAAGAGCGCGACATAGCCCTGGAGCGCGGACGGGCTATTGGCGACGAGCCGGAACAGGTTGGGCACCGCACCAAGTTGCTTCTTGACCGTTTCGAGCAATGGGCGTGACGCCGCCGGGGCGGCATCGATTGTGGCGGGGATCGGAATGCGAGACATGATGGGTGTCCTTTGCGGTTCGATGGTTACGGCGCCGAACCTATGGCCTTCCGAAATTGCCAAACAGATGGGTTTATTGGTAATTAGCCTTCCGTAAACTGGAAGGATTAGGTCGTGGATCGCCTCGAATCCATGTCGATTTTGGTCGCGGCATCCGAAGCGGGCAGCTTGTCAGCCGCAGCCCGTCGTCTCGGGATTCCGCTCACCAATGTGAGCCGCAAGGTCTCCGAGCTGGAGGCCTATCTGAAAACCGGACTGCTGAACCGGTCGAGCCGTCGCCTGACATTGACCGATGCAGGGCGCTCCTACGTCGCAGACTGCAAGCGGATCCTTGAGCTGGTGGGCGAGGCCGAGCGCGCCGCCACGGGAGAATATGGCGCCCCCAGAGGCGATCTCGTCATCACCGCCCCGATCGTGTTCGGACGTCTTCATGTCCTGCCGGTCGTGACGGAATTTCTGAAGGCCTATCCCGACATCGACGTCCGTCTGATTTTTGCGGACCGGGTCGCGAATCTGTTTGAGGAGCAGATCGACCTCGCGGTGAGAATCGGCAATCTGCCCGACAGCAGCCTGATCGCCACGCGCATCGGCACCATCCGCCACGTTGTGTGCGGCAGCCCAGGCTATTTTGCTGCCCGCGGGATGCCCGAAACTCCCGACGAACTCGACCAGCATGACTGCATCACTTTTGAGGGCCTCATCTCGCCAAATGTCTGGACCTTCGCTTTCGGGAAAGCCACAAAATCTGTTCCTGTTCACTCCCGGCTGATCGTGAATACCGCCGAGGCGGCGATCAGCGCCGCAGCTGCCGGGGTCGGAGTCGCGCGCGTGCTTTCCTATCAAGTTGCGCGGGAAATTCGGGCCAGGCAGCTCGTTCAGGCACTCAAGGATTTCGAGCTTTCGCCGTGGCCTGTAAGCCTTGTCTATGCCGGTCAGCGACTGTTGCCTTCTAAGGTGCGAGTGTTTCTTGACTACGCCGTACCACGTCTCAAAGCGGCCCTATTGTCCGCCTCTGACCCGAAGCAGACATGACGGTTTGCGCCGTACACGTCCGCTTCAACTGCGGCAGTGGAGCGATTTCTCCATTGAGCGCCAACACCCGGTAGACGCAGCTCTTGTTCCTCCGTTCAAGCGCGCGGGCGTTATCCGCCACGCATTGACCGCTCCTCCAGCGCTGCCAAAGCTCTGCCCTCTGCTTCGGCGTGAACCACGTCCGTGCATGCAACCCCATCGCTCACCTCCCCATCTGGTCGGATCAGAAGGTGTTGCGTCTGGCTCAAGGCCTAGGCGATGCAGATCGCCAGGCGCCGCGGCATGAAAAAGGCAATCGTAGCGCTGGCGCGTCGCTTGGCTGTGATCATGCATCGCATCTGGAGCGACGGCACCAAATTCCGCTGGACCCGGCACGAGGTGGCCGCGGTATGACAGGAAAGATCAAATCCATCCACTAGGAGAAAAACGAGCTCCACCACGCAGTGGCATGATGCCCTCGCGGGGCGATGAATGAGGTGAGATCGTATGTCCGGGCTCAGCTCTGCCAATCGACGGCAAGACCGACCAATAGATTGTTCCACCTCGTCTCGAACCCCATGATGGAAGAAGCGCGAGCCCGTGAGCGACATCGACACTGGAGTGGTGGACAGAAAAAAGCGCTTGACCCAAACCGGCCGATTAGAGAAGCGGACATTCTGCTTAGAGCTTTTTGACCTCATCTTATTTCGCAAATATTGGCTGAAATATCGGAAACCGTTAGCGGTGGCCCGAGCGACAATTATTCATTAAGCCGCCGCAACGGCTACCAAGAATCCGTTTATGGCATCTTGCAATGTTCGTGTATGCGAAGAAAGTGCCGTCGAGGCGTCGAAAACCGCTGCTGCCGATCGATCCGTTTTAGCGATCGCCTGCTTAACCACGGCGATATTATCAGCAAGTGCGGTCACACCAGCATTGGCCTTTTGACAGGTCTGCGCGATCTCATTCGTGGTGCAGCTTTGCTTTTCCAATGTGCCAGCTATTGCGTGCGTCGAGCCTGCAACATCTTCAACGGCTTCGCCAATAGATCGGACAGATTGCACCGCATTAACCGTTAGATTCTGGATATCAGAAATTTGCGCCGCAATCTGCGTGTTGGAGTTGGAAGTTTGCGCGGCCAACGCCTTTACTTCAGAAGCAACCACGGCGAAGCCTCTTCCAAATTCGCCTGCCCGGGCGGCCTCGATTGTGGCGTTGAGCGCCAACAAATTTACTTGTGATGTTACATTGGCGATTACCCGGCTGACCTCATCAATGCGGGCTGCGTTGCCGGCGAGCTTATTGACGAGACTATCAGCGGTCTTTGTCGCTGCAGACACTCTTTCTACGAATTGACCGGCACGACTCGCCTGTGAGTCAATATCGAC
>JBKPRE010000129.1:0-7502 GCA_046734435.1 Pseudomonadota bacterium
CGGACACAAACAGTTGCAATTCCTTGGCTGCCCGCACCGCCTCGAAGTCGACGAAACGGCCGACGAGATCCTTCAATGGATTGATGTTGAGCGGGTTGAAGTCATAGGGCGACAGATAGCGGGTCATCGCCTGCATCCATAAGCCGATCGGCGTGTCTTCAATCGGCCAGAATGAAAACAACCGGTCGACGGCACGGCGCTGAAGCTCGGGCAGGTTGCCGCCGAGACTGGCCGCGCGCCAGAAATCCGCAAGTCGTTTGCGCGCTTCGTCCGGCCCACCGCGAGCGAGGCCATCGGCCAATATGATGGCGTTGACCGCGCCGGCCGATGCACCGGAGATTCCCTCGACCGTCAGCCGTCCATCCTCGAGGATGTGATCGAGCACGCCCCAGGTAAATGCGCCCAGCGCGCCGCCGCCCTGCAGCGCCAGATTGATGCGCTTGCCGGCTTTCGGCTTTTCCGACTTGCCGCCGCCGAATGCGCGCGCGAGGAGTTCGATCATTGCTTGCGTATCACTGCGCTACCCAGCCGCCGTCGATCGAGTAGGCGGAGCCGGTGATCGTTGCCGCCGCGTCACTGCACAGGAAAACGACGAGTGCTCCAATACTCTCTGGCTTCGTAAACTGGAGCATCGGCTGTTTCTCCGAGAGCAGCGCTATTTCGGCATCGCGCACGCTCTTGCCCGAGCCCTTGGCTCGCGTGTCGATCTGCTGCTGGATCAAAGGTGTCAGCACCCACCCGGGGCAGATGGCGTTGCAGGTCACGCCGGCATTCGCAGCCTCCAATCCGACGACCTTAGTGAGACCGACAAGCCCATGTTTGGCGGAGACATAGGCCACCTTCTGTACGCTGGCCACCAGCCCATGCGCTGACGCGATGTTGATGATGCGGCCCCATTTTCGCGCCTTCATGCCGGGCATCGCGGCACGAATGGTGTGAAACGACGACGAAAGATTGACCGCAATGATCGCGTCCCATTTTTCGATCGGGAAATCCTCGATATTGGCGACGTGCTGAATGCCGGCGTTGTTCACCAGGACATCGAGCGCACCGAATTCTTTCTCGGTGGAGCGAATCATGTCGGCGATCTCGGCCGGCTTGGTCATGTCGGCAGCCGAGTAGCCTGTCTTCACGCCGAATTCTTTTTCGATGCCGGTGCGGATTTTTTCGATCTGCGCTTTGTCGCCGAAGCCGTTGAGCATGATATGCGCGCCGTCCTGCGCGAGAGCGCGCGCGGTGGCGAGGCCGATGCCTGATGTCGAGCCCGTGATTAATGCTGTCTTGCCTTTGAGCATGCCGTCCTCAATTAAAATGAAGCTGCAATGGTATTGGCGGTGGGGCGTCAAACTGGATCAGCCGGAACCTGCTCCTGTTCTTGCTGCAGTGCAATATGTATGTTCAAGGCTTAGGATTTGCAGTGGTTTGCCGTTAGACTTCCGTAGGAAGGCGGAACACGTCAGTGACCAGAAAATCGTCCGCGCACTCGGTATTCCCCAAGCCCGACCACGATCACAGGCGCTGCGCGAACGACGCCATCGCCCATGCCGAAACGATCTGTGCTGCCCGCAAGGAGCGGCTGACGCCGATGCGCCGGCGCGTGCTCGAGGCTCTGTTGGCAAGCCATCATCCGCTCGGAGCTTATGAGCTCATCGACCGCCTGGCGGGGCGAGGCGTGCGGCCGGCCCCGATCACGATTTACCGGGCACTCGATTTCCTGCGCGAGCAGGATCTGGTGCATCGAATCGAAAGCCGTAACGCCTTCATTGCCTGCGTGCACAATCACGATAGCAGCGATCCGGTCGTATTCCTGATCTGTGAAAAATGCGGTGCGGTCGGCGAAGCGGCATCGGCCGCGGTCGCCGATACGATCAAAAGCGCTTCCCGTGCGGCAGGCTTCGTTCCCAAGACGCCGGTCATCGAAATTTCCGGAATTTGCGCGCACTGCAAGGCGGCGTAATCGAAATTAGTCACCGAGCCGCATTTGTCATCCACGCCCGCTTACACCTCAACCACACGCCCGCTCGACGCGCTCGCGGCCGGGATCGTTGTCGTGCTGTGTCTGTCCTGGGGTTTCAACCAGGTCGCGACCAAACTTGCGATCCATGACATTCCGCCGCTGATGCAGGCCGCGATCCGGTCCTTCGTGGCGGCTTTGCTGATCGCTGCCTGGTGCCGGTTGCGCGGTATCCCGCTTTTCGATCGCGACGGCACGCTGTGGTACGGGCTGACGGCCGGTGCGCTCTTCGCGGTCGAGTTCGTTCTGATCTATCAGGGCCTCCTCTACACGAAAGCGACGCGCGCCGTGTTGTTCATCTACCTTGCGCCCTTCTTTGTCGTGATCGGTGCGCGCATCGTTCTTCCAGCCGACCGCTTCGGCGCGGCGCAGTGGTTAGGCCTCGGCATGTCATTCGCCGGCATGCTGATCGCGTTCGGCTTGCCGACGCCGGCGCTCGATCCGCGCCAGCATATCGGCGATGCAATGATGGTGGGCGGCGCGCTGTTCTGGGCGGCGACCACATTGACCATCAAGGCCAGTGCTTTGACGCATGCGTCTGCCGAAAAAGTAATGCTCTACCAGCTCGTCGTCTCCGGACCGATCATGGCGATCGCCGCATTCGTCGTCGGCGAACGCATGACCGCTATGCCGTCGGCATTGGCGATCGGGTCCATGGTCTATCAAACCGTGTGGGTGGTCAGCGTGACATTCGTCATCTGGTTCGCGCTGATTGCGCGCTATTCGGCCACCAGGCTATCGGCCTTTACATTTCTCACGCCGTTGTTCGGCGTGGCCGCCGGACATCTGGTATTGAACGAGCCTCTGACGCCCGCATTCGGTGCGGCTGTGGCACTGGTTGCAGCAGGACTTATACTCGTGAACCGTTCTCGTTGATGCTAAATTTTGGACGCGCATTCTTGAGTTTTTGCTGATCTTCACATCCAGCCGCCACCGTCGCGGCCGCGATTGGCGACGCTCGCCTCCTCAAGATCCAGTTCGTACTCGATCCGGCGGCGGGCCTCGTCAGTGATCTTTCCGTCGCGCAGCAGCTGGTAGATGAAATCGCGCTCGGCGTCGATCAGCTCCTTCTTCAACGCAGCGCTCTGGCGCATGTAATCGAGGCCGTCGGCCATATTACTCGGCAGAATTTGTCTGCGGCTCTGGTTGCGCGTGCGCAGGAGCGCGATGACCTCGTCAGGCAATTCGCGCTCCTGAATGAATTTTTCGAGCCGCTTCTCTACCGCTTCGAGAGCAGACGTACGCGCCTCAAGTTCGGACTGGATCTGGCTTGAGCGTTCTTCTTCCCCGGAACGCGCCACGCCAAGCCAGCGCACGACCAGCGGCAGCATTAGTCCCTGACCGACAAGCGTGACGATAATCACGCCAAAGGTAATAAACAGGATCAGTTCGCGGTGAGGAAAAGGCTGGCCGTTGGTGAGCGTGAAGGGAATAGCGAGCGCTGCAGCAAGCGAAACAACGCCACGCACGCCGATAAAGGAGAGCAGGAAAGGGCTCTGCCACGGTGGTGAGGGATCGCGTCTGGCGAGGGAGGGGCTGACCCAGCGCGGAATGTACGTGGCGGGAAAAATCCAGACAAAGCGGGCGACGACGATGATCAGCGTGGTCCACGCCGTGGCGACCGCCAAATCCCGGATCGAAAATGCGTGAACCTGATCGAACAGTGCCCGTGCCTGCGATCCGGTCAGCAGGAATACCAGGCCCTCGACCAGGTAGACGAGCAAATCCCAAAAGAAAATGCCCTGTAGCCGCGTCGCCGACGAAATGAGCTGCGGCCCATTCCAGCTGACATAAAGCCCACACGCAACGGTCGCCAGTACGCCTGATCCGCCGAAGTGCTCAGGCACCCAGAAGGCAAGATAGGGCGTCATCAGAGACAGGGTGATTTCTACCCGCGGTTCGTGTGCCCATTGACGCAATCGCAGGCTCAGCCAGCCGACGGCAATGCCATAAAGGATCTCTCCGACCACGATCATTGCAAAGATGCCGCTCGCCGTCGGCAAGGAGAATGTGCCAGTTGCCGCCGCCGCAACGGCAAACCGGTAGAGGACGAGCGCGGTTGCATCGTTGGCCAGCCCTTCGCCTTCGAGGACCACAAGAAGGCGCCGCGGCAGCCCCAGCCGGCGCGCGATGGCCAAGGGTGCGACGGCATCTGGCGGCGCGACGATAGCTCCAAGCAGGAAGCCGATTGCCCATTCGAATTTCAGGACGTAGTGCGCGACAGCAGCGACGGCGCAAGTGGTGAACACCACGCAGCCGAATGCAAGCAGGGTTATAGGTCGTAGATTGAACTTGAATTCACGCCAACTCATGGCGACGCCGGCCGAATAGATAAGTGGAGGCAGGATCACCAGGAGCACGATTTCCGGGGCAAGTGTAATTGTCGGAAGCCCCGGCACCAGTGCCATCCCGATACCGGCGATCATCAGGATGATTGACGGTGCGGTCTGGAGCCCTTGCGCGACGATAGCCGCGGCGGCAAGCACCGCCAGCATCAGCAGTAGCGTTTCTACAGTGCTTGTCACGCGCTCAGCCGGGCTTGATCAGATTGGAGACCATGTTCACGGTCAGCGCCAGGACCGAGACGTTGAAGAAGAACGACAGAACGCCGTGCACTGTGGCGACACGCCGGATCACTTTGCTGGTGATTGCCACGTCCGATACCTGCGATGTCATCGCAATCACAAAAGAAAAGTAGACGAAATCCCAATAGTCCGGACTTTGTTGTCCAGGAAACTTGAGGCCGCCGATCTGGTCGTCGCTGCGTTCGCCATAATATTCGTGCGCATAGTGCAGGGCGAAGACGATGTGCAGAAACAGCCACGACAGCAGGATAGTGCCCATACCAAAGGCGAGTTCGGCCCAGCCTGCGGCTGACTCCGCACTGCCAAACTCCACGACGATGGCAGCGAGACTCGCGATCGCAGCCGCAGGTGTGAGCACCAGTAACGCCGCCGCTCCTTCATCATGTATCGCCGCGCGGTGGCGAATTTCATTGATCGTTGACCGCGACACCAGCAGGTAGGTGGCGATCAGGTAAAGGCCGACACCGACGTCCCATCCGGTCAGCATGCGTGTCGCCAGACGCCAGTCCGTTGTGGACGACGCCAGCGTGACCGCAACTCCGATTACAGCTGAAATCAGCAATCGCGCGTGTATCCGCGCGAGCCGTACCAGCATCGACGGATCACGTGTTCTGCGGCTCATCAGCCCTCGTGCGACTTAGGCCCGTCTTTCCGCAATGAAGCGAGCGGCCGCGCGCAGTGTATCCGATTTTTCACCGAAAGAGGCCAAGGCCGAGCTCGCCTCCTCGACCAGTCCGTTGAGGCGGTCGCGGGCTTTGGCGACGCCCAAGGTTGCCACAAGCGTTGCCTTGCCGGCTGCTGCATCTTTGCCGGCCGCTTTGCCCAGCGTCTTGGCATCACCTTCGACATCGAGCAAATCGTCGGCGATCTGGAATGCCTGGCCAATTGCGGAACCGTATTGCGCTATGCTCTTGCGTTCGGCGGGCTCGGCCTTTCCAAGAATCGCACCGGCGTTGCAGGCGAAGCGGATCAGGGCGCCGGTCTTCATAGCCTGCAGCGTGATGATTTCTTTTTCGCTGAGCGCTTTCTTGCTATCGAAGCGACCCTCAGCCGCAAGATCGAGCATCTGGCCGCCGGCCATGCCGCCAAGTCCTGACGCGCGTGCAAGCTCAAGCACGAGCGCGATGCGCACAGCGGCGTCGGCATGGACCTCCGTGCGTGCCATGACGTCGAAGGCGAGCGTCAGCAGCGCGTCGCCGGCAAGAATCGCAGTCGCATCGTCGAACGCTCTATGCACCGTGGGTCTTCCTCGGCGGAGGTCGTCGTTATCCATCGCCGGTAAATCGTCGTGGACCAGCGAATAGCAATGGATGAGCTCGAGTGCTGCGCCGGCCATCAGCGCGCCGGTGCGGTCCACGTCGAACAAGGCCGCCGTTTCGACCACGAGGAAAGGGCGCAGACGCTTTCCTCCGTCCAATGCCGCGTGACGCATGGCGGCGACCAGGCGCGGTGGCCGCGCCGTCTCGCTACTCAGTGCCACGGGACTCAGAAGCCGGTCGAGCAGCGTCTCAATGTCGCTTGCCGTTGCGGCGAGACGGTCGGTAAAGCGGGGGGTATCGTTTTTCATCGGGGCATTGATAGCGGCTACTCCCGTTCCCGCAAAGTGGGGTCATTCGCAGAGCGAATAAGTTAGGCTGGGAGGGATGGACGGGTCGGATAAAAAATGGGGTATGTGGAATAGGCCGCGGTTACGCCGTGGGCTGCGTTTCCTTATGATCGCGATTTTGGCACTCGTGCTGCTTCCCTATGCGCTCACCCCGATTTATGCGGTCGTCGACCCGGTTTCGACGACGATGCTCTGGCGCCGGATGACCGGGGCCAGGGTCGAGCGTCATCCTGTTTCGCTCAGCCGTATTTCACCGGCATTGCCGCTTACGGTTATCATAGCGGAGGACGGGCGTTTTTGCAGACACCACGGAGTGGACTTCACTGAAATCCGCGAAGCGATCGCGGAGGCCGACGACATCGATGAAATGCGCGGCGGCTCAACCATCACCCAGCAGGTGGCAAAGAACCTGTTTCTCTGGCAGGGCAGAAGCTACCTGCGCAAGGCGCTGGAATTTCCGCTGGCGCTCTGGGTCGATCTCGTATTGCCGAAGCGGCGCATCATTGAGATTTACCTCAATGTCGCGCAGTGGGGTCCGAATGGTGAATTCGGCGTTGAGGCCGGCGCCCGGCGCGCATTCGGCAAGTCGGCAAACGACGTCTCTCGCTATCAAGCCGCACTTCTAGCGGCAATGTTGCCGAATCCTTCGGTAAGAAACGCGCGGCAGCCCGGACCCGGCTTGCGGCGGCTCGCCGGCCTTTATGTTGCCCGCACCGAGCGTGCCCCAGGGGCCGCGTCATGCCTGCGGCAAAGACACTAGCCTTGGCGCGTACCTTCCTCTATAAGCCCGGCTTCATATCAAAAGATCGCGCTTTTCCAGGAGTTTCGTTCCATGGCTGTGCCAAAAAGAAAAACCTCGCCGTCGCGCCGCGGCATGCGCCGCTCCGCCGACGCGCTCAAGCGGCCGGCCTATGTCGAGGACAAGGATTCCGGCGAACTGCGCCGCCCGCACCACATCGACCTGAAGACCGGCATGTATAAGGGCCGCCAGGTCCTGAAGGCCAAGACCGAGGCATAGCGCGAGGGGCGGGTTCGGAGGAAAAGCTGCGCCATGTTCATGCTCGGCTTTCCTCTTCTGCTGGTTCCATTCGCCATCTACAACATCATCGCCTTCCTGATGCCGGGCGTCTCCTGGACCGGAACGGTGAGCACTGTCCACATGGTGTCCGGAGCCGATTGGACGATGTCGGCCGGGGATATGCTTCTCGTGCTGGCGATCCTGCTGCTGTTCGGCGAAATTATGAAGTCGACGCGTATTGGTGTCCGCACCGTCGTCGATCATGCGCTGTCACTCATT
>JBKPRE010000130.1:0-10570 GCA_046734435.1 Pseudomonadota bacterium
GTCGCTCTGCAGCTGCTGGAAATTCGCGTTGGCTTTCAGGTCCGGATAGTTCTCTGACAGCGCGAACAATTGGCGCAGCGCGCCGGTGAGCACGTTTTCCGCAGCCACCTTCTGCTCGACGCCGGGCGCCGCGATCGCCGCATTCCTTGCCTGGACGACCGCCTCAAGCGTGCCGCGTTCGTGCGCGGCGTAGCCTTTGACTGTCTCAACCAGGTTTGGAACAAGGTCATGGCGTTGCTTGAGCTGCACGTCGATGTCGGCGAAGGCCTGGTTGGTCCGCTGCCGCATGGCGACCAGACGGTTGTAGATGCTGATCGCCCCGACGACGATCACGGCAATGACACCGAGCACGACCCAACTGGTGGTGGACATGAAACGGCTCCGGATTGGGAAAGCGGTGAGTCTTTGAACGGAAACAGCTTATCTCAAGAAAGACCGCGGCGGCTAACGGCAACCGGGTAGGGATGCGCGGCGGCATCCCGGTAGTCGGCTGCAAGCCGTTGGACGTTAATCGCTACGGGTGATGGTGGATAAAAAAAGACCCCGAGCGCAAACCCGGGGTCTCTTCGCCAGACGGCTATTCGGGGGGTAAGGGGGGAGCCGCCCAGCTGAAATACACGCGCCATTAACGCCGGCAGCGGGCAATGGTTCCGGGCGGTATCGCGATGACCTAAAATTTATCCACAGGGCCGAAATCCGTCGTCAGGTGGTCATGTTCCTGAAGTTCCATCGCTTTCGGGCAAGGGTGGGAGCAAATTCGGAGGGCATCACCCAATGAGCTTGGTGATGATCAAGTGTCCAGTAACGGGCAAAGCGGTTTCGACGGCAATCGAAACTGAGGCGAGTTCGTTCCGTCGATTGCCGAAGATTACGGCGCACATGCGCTGCCCCGCCTGCGGGCGCGATCACGAATGGACAGTCAGTTCCGCCTGGCTCTCCGGCGAACCGCGCCTTGTGGCCCAGAGCCGGCTTCAAAAAACAGAAGCTGCCTAGGGCTAGCTTGCTTCGCGGAACCGCACGGCGGCTTCGAGATCGACCGACACGAGTTGCGACACGCCACGTTCGGCCATGGTGACGCCGTACAGCCGGTTCATGCGCGCCATGGTGATCGGATTGTGCGTGATGATCACAAAGCGCGTATCGGTCGACTTTATCATCTCGTCGAGGAGGTCGCAGAAGCGTTCGACGTTGTGATCGTCGAGTGGGGCGTCCACTTCGTCCAGCACGCAGATCGGTGCCGGGTTCGTCAGGAACACTGCAAAAATCAGGGCGAGCGCGGTCAGTGCCTGCTCGCCGCCCGAAAGCAGCGACAGCGTCGCTGGCTTCTTTCCGGGCGGTTTCGCCATGATTTCCAGACCAGCCTCAAGCGGATCTTCGCTTTCGATCAGTTGGAGTTCCGCGGTGCCGCCGCCGAACAGCTGAGTGAACAGGTGCTGGAAATGCTTGTTGACCTGCTCGAACGAGGCCAGCAACCGCTCGCGCGCCTCGCGGTTGAGGCTCTGGATGCCGAGACGGAGTTTCTTGATCGCTTCGACCAGATCGTCGCGCTCCGTGGTCAGAGATGCATGCTGGCTCTCGACCCCGCGCAGTTCCTCTTCGGCACGCAGATTTACTGCGCCGAGCCGCTCGCGCTCGCGCCGCAGGCGCTCGAGCGTGGTTTCGATCTCGGCCAGATCTGGCAGTGGGTCAGTCGGCTTGATCTCGGCAAGTTCCGCGACCGCTGAAGGAGGAATCTCCAGCATGTCGTGAATTTCACGGCCGACATCGGCAAGCCTGCGCTTCGCGCCCTCGAAACGCTCCTCCGCGCGGGCGAGATCCTCGCGCGCGGCGCTGGCTGCCTCGAGGGCAGCTCGAGCGTCGCGGTCAGCGTCCGCCAGCGCGTTCTCGGCCTGCTGGAGCCGGTCGGCACAGGCGCGGCGCTCGGCCTCCGCGGATTGCACCTCGGTGATCACGGCGCTGCGCTTTTCCGCGAATACCTGCGGCGCATTTTCCAGCTCGGTGCGATCACGCTTGGCCTCGGCGATGCGCTGCTCGAGCGTTGCGATCTGCGTGCGGGCGCCTTCCTGGCGCTCGACCCAGCCGTTCTTGTCCGCGGAGAGTTGCGACAGCCGGCGATCGGCAAGTTCGGCTTCGCGCACGATTGCCTGTTGTTCGGCCTGAACTTCAGCAAGCTTGGCGCGCTTGCCGGCGATATCGTCGTGCACCTGCGCGAGCCTCGTTTCAAGATCCGCAACGGGTGCAAGCGCGCCGAGCGAAGATTCAGCTTCAGTCTTTGCTGTTGTGGCCTCGTCACGGCTCATGGTCAGCCGTGCACGCGCCTCTGCGAGCGCCGAAAGCCGCGCAGCCTGCCGATTGAGATCGCGCTCGCGTGCCCGCGTTTCGGTTTCAGCACTGCTTGCTGCATCGAAGGCCGACTGCGCTGCCTCCAGCGCGCGGCGCTTGGCCTCGACGTCGCGTCGCGCGCTTTCGAGCTCGGAGTCGATCTCCGCGAACCGGTTTCGCTGTGCGAGGCGCCGCGCGGCGCCAGTCGGGGCATGCGCGGCTGCGACGAAACCATCCCAGCGCCACAGATCGCCATCGCGGGATACGAGCCGCTGACCGGTCTTGAGGCCCGCGGCAAGGCGAACACCGGCATCGCGCTCGACAACGCCGACCTGAGCGAGCCGCCGGGCAAGTTGCGTTGGAGCTTTCACATAGCGCGCCAGCGGCTCCGCCCCATCCGGCAGCGCAGGGTCGTGGCCATCGCCTGCAAGCTCACTCCAGTGCATGGGAGACGAGGGATCAATCGGGGCATCGAGATCGTCGCCGAGCGCGGCACCCAGCGCCTTCTCGTAGCCTTTCTCCACCGCAACGTGATCGATAACCGGCGGCCATAGGCTGCGGGTTTCAAGCGACAGCATCTTGGAAAGGGTCTTTGCCTCGGTTTCAAGACGTTGAACACGTTTTTCCGATTCCGACAGCGCCTCCCGCGCCGCTTCCAGGTCGCCGCGCGCGACGTTGTGCGCGGCTTCGGCGGCAACCGCCGCCGCTTCCGCCTCGGTTAGCGCCGCCTGCGCTCCCTCGACCGCGGCAGTGAGTGGGGCATTGTCGGCGCCGTGCAGCGTCGAAAGTTCCCGCTCGATTGCGGCGATCTCGGAAGAGATTTTAACGACGCGCTCGCTCTGCTCGCGCACGGCATTCTCGAAACGATTGCGTTGGGCGACGAGGTCGGCAAGCGCAGTTGTGACGTCGGTAAAAATCTTCTCGGCGCCGCCGAGTGCGCCCTCGGCCTCGGCCACCTTGGCATCGATGCCGCTGCGGCGGCCGGCGCTTTCGCGTGCCTCCACGCGAATAGTTTCCTCCTCGGCGGCGAGGCGACCGATTGCTTGTTCGGCGTCCACGGCGAGCCGCTGCTCGCGCTCAGTATCCGCGGCAAATTGCACAAGCCGCAGATCGAGCTCGGCGATGCGGTCCTTGGCGCGGGCCTCTTCCCGGTCGAGGTCCTGCAGCGCGACATTGAGACGGTGCAGCGCCGCGCCGGCGCGCGCCTCGGCCTCGCGCAACTCAGGCAATGCGGCGGCCGCCAATGCCTGCCGCTTGGAGGCTTCCGCCTCGGCCCCGACACGATCGGCAACCGTGCGCACGCTGACATCTTTAGCGTGCTCGGCCTCCGCCACCTCGCTGTTGGCGGCAGTCCAGCGCAAATGATAGAGTGTCGCCTCCGCCTTGCGCACCTGCGACGACACTGTTCGGTAACGGATCGCCTGCCGCGCCTGCTTTTTCAGGCCGTCAATCTGCGCGCTAAGCTGTCCGATGACATCCTCGACCCGCAACAAATTTGTTTCGGCGGCCTTGAGCCGCAACTCCGCTTCATGACGTCGTGCATGGAGACCGGCGACACCCGCCGCCTCTTCCAGCACGCGCCGGCGCTGCTCGGGCTTGGCCTGGATGATCTCGCCAATCCGACCCTGGTGCACGAGCGCGGGCGAGCGTGCGCCGGTGGAGGCGTCGGCAAACAGGATCTGGACGTCGCGGGCCCGCACCTCGCGTCCATTGATACGGTAGTTTGAGCCGGAGTCCCGCTCGATACGGCGCGCGATTTCGAGCGTGTCCTGATCGTTGAAGGCGGCAGGCGCCGACCGAGACGAGTTGTCGATGGCTATGGCCACTTCGGCGTTGTTGCGCGCGGGTCGCGTGTTCGATCCCGAAAAAATCACATCGTCCATCGACGCAGCGCGCATGGATTTGTGCGACGACTCGCCCATGACCCAGCGCAACGCTTCGACCAGGTTCGATTTCCCGCATCCGTTTGGGCCGACGACGCCCGTCAGTCCGGGCTCAATCGCAAAATCGGTCGGCTCCACGAAAGACTTGAAGCCAAGCAGGCGCAGCCTTGTGAGCTTCATTGCGTTAAGGCCTCATTGCACTTTTTTGGCGCACACGTTGCGACCTTCCTGCACCGCCAAATCGGAATTGCGGGAACGACGACTCGTTGGGTCGTTGCGCGAGGCGGGACGAAAGAGCCCGCCGGTCCATCAAGTTTTGCATTCACTAATTCTGCAAGCCTTCCCGGGGCTTGGCCCGGATTTGGCTACCCATTTGCCGCGTCGGGGCGGAGAATGAATCGCCGCGCTCGCAAGGGCAACTGCCGTGCGGACAGCGGCCATGGTTTTCCAGACCTTTCGGGGGTCGGGCCGCCAGATCGCGGGTAAAACCGCGTCGAAGCGGCGGCCGCCCAGGCCAAAAAACCCTTGTCAGCCCTTGAGATAGGGGTCGATTACCTTGGCCATCTCGTCGATGGACAAGGCGCCGGGGTGAGCCGTCCCATTGATGAAAAAGGTCGGCGTCGACTGCACCTTGAACTGCTTGATGGCTCGCTGGCGGATGCTTTCGATGCCATCGAGCATCTGCTGATTCGCGAGGCAGGCATTGAACGTCTGCTCCGTGAAGCCCGCCTGCTTGGCGATTGCGAGCAGCGGCGGGATCGGCTTTTCCACGGCCCATTGCCTTTGTTGCCGGAACAACGTGTCGATCAAGGCAAAATATTTGTCCTTGTCGTCCTTGCCGGCGCAACGCGCGAGCATGAAAGCCGCAGCGGCGAGACTGTCGAGCGGGAATTCGCGGAAAATGTAGCGAACCTTCCCCGTGTCGATGTACCGCTTCTTGAGTTCGGGGAATGTCACCTCCTGGAAATGCGCACAGTGCGGGCAGGTCATCGATGCATATTCGATGACGGTGACCGCCGCCTTGTCATTGCCCATTGCCATGTCGGGCAACGCCTCCGGCTTCATCAATTCATCGGCTGGCACCGTTTCGGCGAACGCCATATCGGGGAACGGAGAGAGCAACGCGAAGCTGAGTACGCCGGTGGCAAGCGCCAGGGTGGCCGTGGTCTCGCAAAATTTACGTCGGGTCATCTGCAAAGGAGGCTCCTGGGCTAAACTCCGGTCGAATTCAGCGTATTGGCTAGCTGGACCGCACAATTGTGGCAATGGCACGCCCGCCTGCCAAGCCGTTCAGACGGCTCAATTTCCCTTGATCGCCGAGCCCAGCCGGCCCAGCGCCTGACGCAGATTGTCATCCTTAACGTCAGGGAGAGCCTCGGCGATCCGCGCAGCCGTTGCACCATCGATTTTGGGAGGCTGCGACGGTTCCCGGCGCCGGAGCGGGGCTTGTCGAATGGCAATTCGGCCGATGGCCTGCCAACCGAAGAAACGATTGACCCGTTCGAGAATGACCGCTGACAGGTGCTGAATTTCGAGCGCCGCGGGACCGTCGACCCGCAACACCAAAGTGGCGGGTTCCGGCTTCTCGTCGGTCGCGGCACGCCGCCAATCGATCTTGAGTGGCTCGCTGTGACCGGCAATTTCGGGGCCGACAATGTCGTGCCAACGGGAGATGATCTCGGTTGAAGCAAAGCCCTGCGCCTTGAGGATGTCGCTCAGGGTGGCGCTCAACAGCTCCGAAAGCGGCCGGGGAAAACTGCGCGAGGGCTTGCTCATGGGGACGGGCCTTATGCCATCGTCGGCGCCATGACCGTAGCAGTCCGATCGCCGTCGCGAAAGAAACCTCTCCGGCCGGAGGCCGCCGATGTCCTGGCCTGGTACGACAGACATGCGCGTATGCTGCCCTGGCGAGCAAGACCGGGTCATCGCACGGACGCCTACCGTGTATGGCTGTCCGAAATCATGTTGCAGCAGACCACGGTCAAGGCCGTCGCGCCTTATTACACCCGGTTCCTCGCGAAATGGCCGACAATCGAGGCGCTGGCGGCTGCCGACCTTGAAGAAGTTTTGCGGACCTGGGCAGGGCTTGGCTACTACGCGCGTGCCCGCAACCTGCACGGCTGCGCCAAGGTCGTGGTCGAGCGGCATGATGCAAAGTTTCCCGAAGCCATCGAGGCGCTGCGCGCGCTGCCAGGCATTGGCGACTACACCGCTGCGGCCATCGCGGCGATCGCGTTCGATCATCCCGCGGTTCCGGTCGACGGCAATATCGAGCGCGTCATCACACGGCTGTTCGCCGTCGAGGAGGAATTGCCCGCCGCCAAGCCGGCGATCAAGCGGCTGGCGGCATCGTTATTGCCAGCCAAACGCTTCGGCGACTTCGCACAGGCAATGATGGACCTTGGTGCGACCATCTGTTCGCCCAAGCGTCCAACCTGCGCTCTCTGTCCATGGGATCGCGCATGTGTCGCGAATGCGCGCGGCGACCAAGAGACATTTCCTCACAAGGCGCCGAAGCGCGAAGGCAAGCTGCGGCGCGGCGCTGCTTTCGTTGTGCTGCGTGACGATACAAGCGTGCTCTTGCGCCGTCGCCCGGAGAATGGGTTGCTCGGCGGCATGAGCGAAGTTCCCGGCAGCGAATGGACGCACGATTTCGATTTCGACCGCGCGCCGCGGTTCGCGCCTATCGCGCGCGCAAAGTGGCGACGTATTCCGGGCGTTGTTCGTCACGTCTTTACGCATTTCCCGCTCGAACTCGCGGTGTTTGTCACTCGCGTTCCTCAGGCGGCAAAAGCGCCCAAAGACGCGCGCTGGGTCAGGATCGCCGACGCGCCCCGCGAAGCCTTGCCGAACGTCATGCGCAAAGTGTTGGCGCACGCCCTCGGTGACCGCTAGACCGCCGGAATTCCCGCCGCCGCGGCTAGCATCGAATTCTCAGCGCGCTCGACCGCATCGGGCCGCTTGCGCTGTCGCGCGGCGGCCTTGCGATTGATTTTGCGCTTTGCGATCCCGTTTAGCTTTTTATCGGTCGCCTTCTCTTCCTTGAGATTCATGTTCAGCACTTTGGCGACATCGTTGCGGCCGAGCAATTTGGCCCAGGCCACCAGCGTCCCGTAACGCGTAATCTCGTAGTGCTCGACGGCCTGCGCTGCCGCTATCAGTGCGGCATTGAGCACCATCTTGTCCTCGATCTCGCCGGCGATTTCCTGGGCCTCATCGATGATGCCGTCGATGGCCGGGCACTTTGTTCCTTGCGGCGTCACCTTCAGTTTCTTGAACGCCTGATCGAGCCGCTTGATCTGGCCTTTGGTCTGCTTGAGATGCGTCCGGAACCCTTTCTTGAGCTCGGTGTCGGATGCCTTCTCGACCATCTGCGGCAAGGCTTTCTCGATCTGGTGTTCTGCGTAGTAGATGTCCTGCATCGAGTGCAGGAAGAGATCCTTCATCGTCTGCATGTCGGGCGAAAACCATCCCATGACGCGTCTCCTTGCATACTTTTCCAAGCGTTAAGTCGCACCCGCGCTGGCGGTTCCCACGGCCGCCAAAGATCGGTAGGAATGGTTTTGAATTTTTTGAAAGGGGAGTGGCATGGCCGTTGAACGTCAAGAAGTAGGGCCGCGCATGAGCAAGGTGGTGGTGCACGGAAATACCGTCTACTTGGCCGGCATCGTCGCCGATAATCCGAAGGGCAAGAGCGTCAAGGAGCAGACGCAGGACATCCTCAGGCAGATCGACGGGTTTTTGGCGAAGGCCGGCACAGACAAGAGCAAACTCTTGTCTGCAAACATCTGGGTTACCGATATGGCCAATTTCGCCCAGATGAATGCGGTCTGGGATGCGTGGGTGGCGCCCGGCAATACGCCCGCGCGCGCGACGGTCGAGGCGCGGCTTGCGGCGCCCGACTACCAGGTTGAGATCATGGTGGTCGCGGCGAAATAGCAATGCCGGCCGCGCAACCCGGAATCCTCGCGATCTTCAATGACTGCCGCACCGGCCGCGAGGACGAATTCAACGCCTGGTTCCAGGGTGAGCATCTGCAAGAGCGGCTCGCCGTACCCGGGTTTTTATTCGGCCGCCGGCATCAGGCGATTTCAGGAAGCGCCGGCTATTTCAACTTTTATCTTGTCGAATCTCCCGATGTGCTGACCTCGAAGCCTTATCTCGAGCGGCTCGATAATCCGACGCCCATGACCAAGCGGGTCATGTCCGAGGTGTTCCTCAACATGAACCGCACGGTATGCCGGCGGACGATCCGGCGTGGCGCGTTTCGCGGCGCTTTCGCAGTGACGGCACGTTTCAACGAAACACCGGATGTCGGCGCACTCACCGCAGCGCTCGACGAGCTCGTGCGGGACACCAAAATCGCTGGCGGCGAAATCTGGATTGCACTCGACCCCGCCGATATGCCGGTGTCCATGGAGGAGAAGCTGCGCGGCGGCGACAAGAAGATCAAAGCCTGCTTGATGGTCGATACGCTGCAGCAACCTGACGCGGAGGCGCTGGGCAAGCGGCTATCAGGGCGATTTCCTGGCGCGGAGGTGGGTATGTTTCGCGTGCTCAGCCAGATCGGACGAGGCGATCTGTGAAAGCGCTGTTGCCGCTCGCGGAAAAAATCGCCGCAAGTCTGATCGCGCGCAAGCAGACGATCGCAATAGCGGAATCCTCAACCGGAGGGCTCGTCGCCGCGACCTTGCTCGCTGTGCCTGGCGCCTCTGCCTACTTTCTCGGTGGCGCGGTGGTCTACACGAAGTCTTCGCGCGCCGCGCTGCTCGGCATCGGTGACGCAGAAATGAAGGGCCTCCGCCCTGCGACCGAGGACTATGCGCTGCTTATCGCGCGAATTGTGCGCGAGCGTCACAGTGCCACATGGGGCTTCGGCGAAACCGGCGCCGCCGGTCCGTCCGGCAACCGCTACGGCGATCCTGCCGGGCATACCTGCATGGCCGTGGCCGGCCCGACTGAGCGCGCCGTCACGCTACGCACCGGCAACGCCGACAGGTTGGCGAATATGGATGCTTTCGCGAAGCGATCGCTCGAACTTCTTGTCGATGTGATTGCCGCTTGAGCCGAGTTACTCGGCAGCTTCGGCCATCTCGGAGCGGATAACGGCGCGAAAGGCATTAATCGGCGTGAGGCCTTTCGGCGTTTCCACGTGCCAGAAGGTCCAACCGTTGCAGGCTTCCAGCCCCTGCGCCAGCGCGCCGATGCGGTGAATGGAACCGACAGCGCCGTCGAGTGACACCGCGCCGTCGGCGCGCACCAGCGCCTTGTGGCGCTTCTTGGCATCGACCAGCCGCGCGCCGGGCGTCACCAGACCGCGCTCGATCAACGCGGAGAACGGGACGCGCGGTGCTTCACGCGCGGTCATGAATGGCGCGATGGTCGGCGCTTCCAGCGGCTTGACCCTGGCGATGCGCTGCTCGGCTGCCTTTGCATATTTGGGATCTTGCTCGCAGCCGATGAAACGCCGCCCGAGGCGCTTGGCGACGGCGCCGGTCGTGCCGGTGCCGCAGAAAGGGTCGAGCACCAGGTCCTCCGGGCGCGAGCTCGACAGAAGCACGCGCGCAAGCAGCGCTTCAGGTTTCTGCGTCGGATGAAGTTTCTTGCCGTTGCGTCCCTTTAGACGCTCTTCTCCGGTACAGAGCGGCAACGTCCAGTCTGACCTCACCTGGATGTCTTCGTTGCCGGCCTTAAGCACCTCGTAGTTGAACGTGTAACCCCGCGTGTCGGCACCGCGGGACGCCCAGATCAGCGTTTCGTGCGCGTTGGTGAAGCGACGCCCGCGGAAGTTCGGCATCGGATTCGACTTGCGCCAGATCACATCGTTGAGGATCCAGAAGCCGAGGTCCTGCATGATCGTGCCGACCCGGAAGATGTTGTGGTAGGAACCGATGACCCAGATTGTCGCCGCCGGTTTCATCACGCGCCGGCAAGCAGTGAGCCAGGCTTTCGTGAAATCGTCGTAGGCGGAGAAGCTTGCGAACTTGTCCCAATCGTCATCGACGGCGTCGACGCGGGAATCGTCCGGGCGCTTGAGATCGCTCGCGAGCTGGAGATTGTAAGGAGGATCGGCGAAGACAAGATCGACGGAAGCCGCCGGGAGTTTCGCCATTCCGGAGATGCAATCGCCGGCAAGAATGCGATGCGGTTGCAGACTCTCTGATACTCCACGGGGCGCCCGTTTGGGCGCCCCGCGACGCGACACAACCATGACTCAGGACTCTGACTCAGGTGACGCGGTCGGCGACGCGGGACCTACAACCGACAGGCCTGCATCTTGAGCGTCCAAGGTAAAAAACCGGTTTATGATTGCCGCTCGCAACTGGGCAAATTCTGCCTATTTAAGCTGGGCTTACGCGGATACC
>JBKPRE010000131.1:0-9738 GCA_046734435.1 Pseudomonadota bacterium
GCAATGTGCGTGGTGCGCGCCCCCGACGTGTACATCCCGACGTCGTAATAAAGGCCGATCTGCACCACGGCGCAGGTGTACATGCCGGCGCCGAAGAAAAAGATGTTGCCGAGCGAGTTGTAGCCCATTTGCCCGCCGAGAATGTCCCAGGTCGAGGCGAAGACGATCATCAGCCAGAGCACGGCGATCTGGTTGGTGTAGGCGGGGAACAGCAGCGGCGCCGCGACCCCGACGAGCAGCAGCAGGCCGATGGTGACAGGATGGAGCGACGTGCGGGTCATTGCACGGCCTGCCGCACGCGGAGTTGCTGCAACTGCCGGACCGCCAGCACGGCCAGCAGCAGCAGGACAATGAGTGCCTGCTGGTATTCGGCGCCCAATATGAATCCGCCGAATTGCTCGAATACGCCCATGCCGAATCCCGCCGCGATTACGCCCGGCAGGTTGCCGAAGCCGGCGGCGGTGACGATGACGAACAGGCGGATCGAATAGGTCGTTCCCATGAAGGGCTGGACGTTCCAGACCATGGCGACCAGTGCGCCGGCCGCGCCACAAATTGCCGCGTTCAGGCAGAAGGTGAACGAATAGACCTTCTCGGTGTCGATGCCGAGAACGCGCGCGGCTCTTGCATCCTGCGCGGTTGCGCGGATCGCCTGGCCCATGCGGCTTTTCTTCATGAAAAGAATAACGCCTACGGCAAGGATGATCGCGAACGCGAAGCCGACGATGCGGGTGGAGGCGATGGTGATCAGCCCGTCTGCGAACGACAGCGTGGGCAGATCAGACGTAGCCGATTGCGTGTCGGGGCCGAAGGCGAGGTTGAGGCTCTGCTGAATGACGATTGCGATGCCGAACGTCGCCAGCAGGGAGGTGAAAAGGTCGCGGGTAATGACCTTGCTGATGACCGTGCGATAGAGAATCCAGCCGACACCCCACAGCACGACCGCGGCGACCGGCACGCCCAGCAACGGATCAATCCCGTAACGCCCGAGCGTCCAGGTGATGTAGCCGCCGATCATGATGAAGTCGCCCTGCGCCAGGTTCTTGACGTTCATCACGCCCCAGACGAGCGCAAGGCCATAGGCCGCAAGCGCGAAAATCGATCCAACCAGCAGGCCGTCGATCAGCAGGCCGAGATTGAAGATCGGCATGACTGTCAGAACGGAAAGATTGCCAAGTACCTGCTCCATCGCGGACGTCCCCACCCGTCGTTGAGATGGACGAAGAGGAAGCGGGCAGGGACCTGCCCGCTTCCGCCTTTGCTAGTAGTGGGCGTCGCGTGGATAGTTCAGCGGTGCGGCAGCAACCTCGGCCGGCGACACGACGATATACTTGCCGCCTTGAATCTGACGCATGACGATCTCTTTGCCCGGATTGCTGCCATCCTCGGCAAACTTCACGCCGCCATAGAACGTCGGCAGGTCGGTTTTCGTCAGCGCCTCGCGCACCTTCTCGGTGTCGAGCGACTGGGCCCGCTTGAACGCATCGGCCCAGACGTAGACTGCCGCGCTTGCCTGTGCCGTCTGGTAGGGCACAACTTTGTACTCGGGGTGCGCTGCAACCATGGCCTTGTTGTATTCGGCCGCAGATCCGAACATGGGATCCTTCGCCTTCATGGTCTCATCCCACTGCGTCGGACAGACAACCCCTTCCGCGATCTTCGGGAAGTCGTTGACGATTTTTGCCGATTCACAGTGCGTGATGCCAATGAGCGGCACGGCCGTCTTGAACTCGCCCATTTGCCGGGCAGCCGTCGCTGCGCCTTTTTCATGCCCGGAAATCAGCAGCACATCCGGTTGCAGCGCTTTGACTTTCGTGAAGAAGGTCGTGACGTCGTTGAGATCCTTCGGCATGCGGTCATCGATGACCGTATGCATATTGTGTTTCTTGATCTGCTCGATGACGCCCTGGCGGACGTCCAGCGAGAATGCATCGTCCTGGTAGATCATCGCCACTTTGACGGATGACGGGTTCTTGCCGGATTTCTTGGCAAGATCGGCCGCCATCTCGATGACCGGCGTCAGATATTTCTCCGACGTCGCGACGATCCCGAATTGATACTTGTAGCCTTGCGTGAAGAGAGACCGGGAAGCGGCTTCGCCCTGCACAAGAGGAATCTTATATTTCTCGATAACCGGAAGAATCGCTTTGGTCAGCGGCGACCCGTATGGGCCGAGCATGAACTTGACCTTGTCCTGGTCGATCAGCCGCTCGACCAGTTGCGCAGCGCGCGCAGGCGTCGATTCGTCGTCGTAATATTTTATTTTGAGGTGGTAGCACTTGCCACCGATCTTGATGCCGCCGGCGTCGTTGATTTTTTTGACGGCGAACTCGTAACCGTTCTTGGTGTTGTTGCCGTTGGCTGCGTAAATGCCCGTGGCTGAAAGGGCAGCCCCCACGATCAGGTCTTCACACGATTGCGCCGCAACGGGTGCGGGTACATAGGCGAGCGCGGCCGTTGCCAACACGGCTGCAAATCTTGCGCTGTTGTGCATTGGTTGTTCCTCCCATGAAACTGCGTGTCTCCCCCGGCTGGTTGGTTCCAGACCTTAATGATGGAAAGTATAGCGCGAATATCGGGGTGGACAACGCGTAGTAGTGAAGCGGGGCAGGACACCCTTGCGACCGGACCCCGGCTAGACCTGTTCTGCGTTGAGATAGGCGAGCCGCGCGCCGCAGAAAGCGCAGATGAGGGCCAGCCCAAGTGCCGCGAGCCCTGCGATAACGTCCACAGTACCGCCCAGATTGCCCGTCTTGCTCATGATGCCGCCGATCGTGGCGGCCACAAACACGAGCCCGATCAGGAAACGCTGCGCGAGCCGGTAGATAAATTCGCGCTCGCGGGCCGCCGCGATCAGATAGGCGCCCGCGGCCCAGCCGCCCGCAAAAGCCGCGCCGCCGATCGCCCACCACGCCATGGCCGATATGAATTGTTGCTTGCTGCCGGATGCGGCATCGCGGAGGACTGCGTCGAGACCAAGCCCGAACACGGTCAGGAGAATGTGCATGACGAGGGCGGCAAAGACGCCACAGGCAATCGCTGCGGCGTAGTGAAGGCGGCGCAGAGTGTCAGTATCCATTGGCGGCCGTTGAAAAGGGACCGGGAGGTCGGCTCAACGGGCACAATAGCCGATCAAAGCGGCGTGCGCGAATACCCTTTTGAAAGCTGCACGGCGTCGGCGCGGTCCCGCGACGGGCCGCTCTCGAGACTTGGATCGATTTCCTGGTCGACGATGTATCGCGGACGCGACTTGGTCTCGAAATAGATTTTGCCGACATATTCGCCGATGACGGCGATGGCGAAGGTCTGGAACGATGCGATAAGCAGGAACAGCAGCATGACCGACGTCCAGCCTTGCACCGTGTGGCCGGCAATCCATGTGCCGAACACCCACACGCTCATCCCGATAAACACGACGAACAGCATGATGCCCATCAGGGCGATGAGGCGGATCGGCCTTACCGACAGCGAGGTGATGCCGTTGACGGAAAGCGCGACCATTTTCGCAAGCGTGTACTTTGTCTCGCCGTGCAGGCGCGGGAGACGGTCATAGGTCACCGTCGCAGTCTTGAAGCCGAGCTGGACGGCCAGTCCACGCAGGAAGACATGGGCCTCGCCATAGCGCGCAAGCGCGCGCAGCGCGCGGTCGCTCATCAGCCGGAAGTCCGCGTGATGCGGTATGACCTCGGCGCCCAGCCAGTTGATCAAACGGTAGAAGAAATCGGCTGAACTGCGCTTGAACCAGCTGTCGCTGGCGCGGTCCCTGCGCACGGCAAACACGATCTCGGCACCGTCGTTGAAATGCTCAACCATTTTCGTGGCGACGGACATGTCATCCTGCAGGTCCGCGTCGAGGGAGATCGTCGCATCGGCCTTGCCGATCTGCGAGAGGAGACCGGCCAAAAGAGCGTTCTGGTGACCGACATTGCGTGACAGCTTGAGCGCGCGGACGCGTTTTGGCCGCGCTTGCGTAATTCTTTCGACAAGGCGCCAGGTCTGGTCGGTACTGCCGTCATCGACCAGCACGACATAACTTTTCGGCGAGATGATCTTTGACTTCTCCAGCTTGGCCATGTCTGCAAGCAGATAGGTCAACGTGTGCTGGATCCCGGCTTGTTCGTTGTAACAAGGGATGACGAACGCAATGACGGGTGCTTTGACAGTCATGATCAAAATCGGCCGTGGCTAGCGCGGCGAGGTCCCCCGAGCGACCGGTAAATTCGCCGTCACATGTCGCACGGCCGCGTTAATCCAAGGTATGCCGGCAGCGTTTACAAACCTTTTACTGCTGCGGGCCGGCTAAAGGTGCCAAATCCGCACAGTTCCAGGCGCATCAGATGCCCGCGAGCTCGCGCATAATGCGAAAAAGGCGTTGTTGGCCTTCGAAGCCGATGCCGGGGCGGTCGGACAGCGAAATCGTGCCGGCCTCGATACGGGCGTCGTCGGCAAACCCGCCGAAGTCGCCGAACACGCCGGGATAGGACTCCGCGCCGCCGAGGCCGAAGCCGGCGGCGATCGCAAGGGACATCTGATTGCCGCCGTGCGGGAACATCGCGCTGCGTGGCCAGCTGTGTCCCGCCAGCATGTCTAAAGTCTTCGCATATTGGCCGATGCCGTAGGCCTGCGGCGGATCGATCTGGATGACGTCAAGGCCGGGCCGAAATCCACCGAACCGCACCAGATTTTCCACATCCTGCGTCGAGTAAAGATTCTCGCCGGTTGCGAGCGGCGGCGCGTAGTTCCTTGCGAGCTCGGCGAACAGGGCGAAATCGAGCGGGTCACACGGCTCCTCGAACCATCGCAGCTTGAAGGGCGCGAGTGCCTTCGCGTAACGCAGGGCTTCGGCACGATGGAATTTGCAATTGGCGTCGACGGCGAGGCGCTCGCCGGAGCCAACAATCTCGAGCACGGCCTCCAGCCGGCGAAGATCTTCGTCGAGCGGCAGGCCACCGACTTTCATTTTCACCATCGTGTAACCGGCACCGAGATGGCGGCGCATCTCATCCTGCAGGTCCTTGATCGTCTGCCCCGGCCAGTACCACCCGCCGCCCACATAGCAGAACACTTTCTTCGGAATTCTGCCGCCGTTGAATTGCTCGGCGAGCAACACGCGCAACGGCTTGTCGGCAATCTTGGCAACGGCATCCCAGACCGCGACCTCGATGGTGCCGATCGCGATCGATCGCTCGGAATGGCCTCCGGCCTTTTCCCGCCGCATCATGCAGGCGAGAATTCTTGCAGGATCGAGATTGCTGCCGCCGGCAGCCAGCAACGAGGCCGGGTCGGCGGCGAGGATGCGGGGAATGAATCGCGCGCGCATCTGCGCGCCACAAGCGTAACGGCCGGTCGAATTGAAGGCGAAACCGCACACGGGTTTGCCGTTTCGAACGGCGTCGGTGATCACGGCGACCACCGACGTCGTCATTTCGGTAAAGTCGAAGCTCGAATTGGCGAGCGTCGACTTGAGCGGGACTGCCGTCTCGCGGATATCGACGATACGCATTCCGCTACGTCAGACAGGGCTTACTGGATTTGCGGGATCTTGGCGTCCTTGATCACTTTGCCCCACTTTTCGACTTCCTTCTTGATATAGGCGGCAAATTCATCCGGCTTGTTGGCGACCGGGTCAAAGCCAAGCTGCGCGCACTTCTCCTTGACGTCGGGGAGAGCCATCGCCTTGGCGATTTCCCGGTTGAGCAGATCGACAATTTCCTTCGGCGTGCCGGCCGGCACGAGGATGCCTTGCATCGTTTCGGATTCCTGTCCGCTGACACCGGCTTCCGCCATGGTCGGCACGTCCCGCAGGGCGGAGGAACGCTTGGCCGAGGTGACCGCAAGCCCGCGCAGTTTTCCCCCCTGTACCTGCGGAGCGGTCGGCGGCAGCGCAGTGAAGGCAATCGGCGTATGGCCGGCAACCGCCGACTGAATTGCGGGGCCGGCGCCATTGAACGGCACGGTCGTAAGGTCGAGATGGAAGGTGAGCTTGAACAGTTCGCCGGCGAGATGCGGCGTCGTGCCGGTGCCCGGCATCGCATAATTGTATTTGCCCGGGTTCTTTTTGATCAGGTCGACAAGTTCTTTCACCGACTTGGCCGGGAAGTCGGAGTGGACCACCAGAATATTGGGCGACGCCGCTGCCAGCGTGACCGGTGCGAAATCCTTGAAGGGATCATACGGGTTCTTCGCGTAGAGGCTCGGATTGACCACGTAGCTCGAGCTCGCGACGAGGATGGTGTAGCCGTCCGGCGGAGATTTGGCGACCTGCGTCATCCCGATGTTGCCGCCGGCACCGGGGTGGTTCTCGATGTAAAATTGCTGCTTCAGGCTGTCCGACAGCTTCTGCGCGATCAGGCGCGCCATCACGTCGGTCGGGCCGGCAGGCGCGAAAGGCACCACGATCTTCACCGGATGGTCCGGGTAGCCTGCCGCCGCTGCCGGCAAAGTGCCGAGCGCGAGCGCGGACAGCGTCAAACCGGCGGCGATGAGTTTTATTGTTGAGCGCATTCGTCTCCTCCCCAATTTTTTTCATCGTAGCATTGCGCAGGAACGTTGCCAGTGGGGCTTGCATCGTCCGCGCTCACAGGCTGTATTCCGGCGGCTTCGTTCCCTTTTCGTCAGAGGAAATTCAATGGGCGCCCGAAAGATCACCCGCCAGGACATGCGCGATGCCGCGGAGACGTACAAGAACTGGGGCAAATGGGGCCCTAATGACGAAATCGGAACGCTCAATTACACGACCGCCGAAGACATCGTCGCGGCGACGCGGCTCGTGAAGAAGGGCAAGGTCATTTCGCTCGCGCTCAATTTCGACCACGCCGGGCCGCAGGGTGCGAAGAGCAAGTATCCCTCGATGGGCCGCACCAATCCGATTCACACCATGTTGCGGACCGGGACCGACGCCTATTCGGGCGTGCTCGACAAGCGCGGCATCCGTGCCGCCGACGACATGGTGACAATGCCCCTGCAGTGCGGCACGCAATGGGACGGCCTTGGCCACGTCTTTTATGAGAACTACATGTGGAACGGCTATGACTGCCGCGAAGTGACGAGCGCCGGCGCGCAGAAGTGCGGAATCGAGAAGACGAAGAACAAGATGGTAGGCCGCGGTGTTTTTCTTGATGTTGCCCGCTACAAGGGCGTCGACTCGCTCGATGACGGTTACGGCATCACCAATGATGATCTCTACAACACAGCGAAGAAGCAGAAAGTCGAGGTCAAACGCGGCGACTACGTCATCGTGCGCACCGGCATGATGGAGCGTTGCCAGAAGGCGGGAAGCTGGGACGGCTATCCAGGCGGTGACGCGCCGGGCTTCTCGTTCGAAACGCTCGATTTCATCAAGCAGACACAGCTGGCAGCGCTTGCGAGCGACACCTGGGGCTGCGAGGTGCGGCCAAACGAGAGCGAGGAGGGGATCAACCAGCCCTGGCACTGGATCACGATTCCGATCATGGGCATGACCATGGGGGAAATTTTCCAGCTTAAGGAGCTCGCCGACGACTGCGAGCAGGACAAGGTCTACGAATTTCTGTTTGTCGCGCCGGCCATTCCGATCACGGGCGCGGTCGGATCGCCGGTCAATCCGCTGGCAATAAAATGACGGCTCTTGCCGTCATCCCGGGTCGGAACGGCACAAAGTTGCTTCTGGATTCCGGGTTCGCGGTTTCAGCGCGCCCCGGAAGGACGATTGAGAGGGACTGATCATGGCGAAGGAATACGCTGTCACTCATACGGACGCCGAATGGCGCAAGCTACTCACGCCCGAGCAGTACCAGATCATGCGCAAGCATGGCACCGAAATGCCGGGAAGCTGCGCGTTGCTTCACGAGAAGCGCGCCGGCACATTCCGGTGCGCCGCCTGCGATCAGCCGCTGTTCGCTTCCAAGCTCAAGTTCGAAAGCGGCACCGGTTGGCCAAGCTTCAACGATCCGATCGCCGGCGCGGTCGAGACGGAAACCGATCGCAGCCACGGCATGGTCCGGGATGAAGTGCATTGCAGCCGCTGCGGCAGCCATCTCGGGCATGTGTTCAATGACGGACCGCCGCCGACCGGGCTGCGCTACTGCATCAATGGCGTTGCGTTGAAATTCGAGCCGGCCTGAGCATGTCAACGGTCGGACACAACGCCAAGCGTGTCGGTGCCGAAGTGCTGGCCGACATGCTGGCCGGCTACGGCGTTACGCATGTTTTCATGGTGCCGGCCGTTCTCCGCCGCACGTTCGCGGAAATGGAGCGGCGCACCAAGATCGCACGTATTCATTGTCATGGCGAGAAATCGGCGGCCTACATGGCCGACGGCTATGCGCGCGCGTCGGGCAAGCCCGGCGTCTGCATGGCGCAGGTGATCGGCGCGCTCAATCTCGCGGCCGGCCTGCGCGACGCATACCTTGCGCATTCGCCCGTCATTGCGATGACGGGCGGGCGCGACCCGAAGACGAAATTCCGCAAGGTCTACCAGGAAATCGACGACGTGCCGGCTTTCGAGCCAGTGACAAAAATGAACGTCACCGTCGATGACGTGGCGCGCATCCCCGACATGGTGCGGCAGGCGTTTCGAACGGCGACCACCGGTGCGCCGGGTCCCGTGCACCTGCAGTTCCGCGGCAACGAAGGGCAGGTCGATCTCGAGGAAGCCGAAATGGATGGGCTGGTGGAGGCGCAGTTTTCGCGCGTGCCGCCGTTCCGTCCCGAGCCGGAAGCAGCCCATGTGAAAGCAGCGCTCGAGCTGTTGCAGAAGGCGGAGCGGCCGATCATCGTGGCCGGCGGCGGCGCCCGCGCATCGGGCGCGGGCAAGGAGCTGGTCGCGCTCGCGGAGGCGCTGCAGATTCCGATCGCAACCTCGCTCAACGGCAAGGACATCATTCCAGGGGTTCATCCGCTGTCGGTCGGCGTGGTCGGCAGCTATTCACGCGAAAGCGCCAACCGCGCCGTGAACGCCGCCGATCTCGTCTGTTTCGTCGGGACCGAAACCGGCGGCATGACGACGCATTTCTGGGCGGTGCCGAAAATCGGCACGCCTGCGCTCCAGATCGACATTGAGCCGGAAGCGCTCGGCCGTAATTATCCGTTGCAGGCAAGCGTCCTGGGCGACGCCAAGAACGTTCTGGTGCGCATGCTCGGCCAGATCGACAAGTCGACGGCGGCAAAGCGGGCAAACTGGATCAAGGATATCGGCTCGCTGCGCAACGACTGGTACGCGAAATACAAGCCGATGCTGGAGTCCGACGCCGTGCCGATTCATCCGGCGCGCATCTGCGGCGAACTGAGCAGGCACATGCCCGATGACGCCATCGTCGTGGTCGATACCGGCCACGCCGGAATGTGGATGGGCGGCATGTACGATCTGCGTACACCCGCGCAGAGCTACATGCGCAGCGCCGGTCACCTCGGCTGGGCTTTCCCCGCGGGCATCGGCGCGAAAGCGGCGTGTCCGGAACGACCTGTCGTGGTTTTTACCGGCGATGCCGGCTTCTGGTACCACATTGGCGAGGTCGAGACAGCGGTGCGCTGGAACATTCCTTCCGTCACCATCGTCAACAACAACGGCGGCGGCAACCAGTCCAAGCGCGGCTTCGACCGCGCCTACGGTGGCGAGCAGACCGAGCAGGCGCGCGAGTTGTGGACCTACAACAAGATGAATTTCGCGAGGCTGGCCGAGGATATGGGCGCGCTTGGCATCCGCGTCGAGGATGCAAGAGATATCGCATCTGCGCTTGAACGCGCGCTCGCCGCCAAGCG
>JBKPRE010000132.1:0-31496 GCA_046734435.1 Pseudomonadota bacterium
GGGCCCGGGAGGACTCGAACCTCCAACCAGACCGTTATGAGCGGTCGGCTCTAACCAGTTGAGCTACGGGCCCGAATGGCCTTTCTATCAATGCGCGTGGCCGATGCGCAACGCCGCCCTCTCCTGCTAGGCTTTATGGCCATCCGCCGGAGCACCAGTGCCATGCATGTCTTCAGTCTGGAACGCGAGCAGCAGTGGGACCCCAAGCACCACGTCGAGAAAATTCTCGGCAAGGTCGCCAACGGTGACGTGACCGTCGCCTGCTGGGAGCCCGGCCAGATCAGCCCTTACCACTGCCATCCCGAGGCGACCGAAATCTACTTCTGCTTCACCGGCGGCGGCACAATGCGAACGCCGGAGCAGACCGTTGCGGTGATACCGGGTGCCTTTATCGTTCATCCCCCGGGCGAGGTGCACGAATACGCGAACGGGCCGGCGCGCACATTATTATTCCGGGTGCGCTACGGCGCCGACATGCGGGCGCACCATATCGAATGGCGCGGCAACAAAGAGTGGAAGCAGTCCGCCGCGGACGCCGACTACTACCGCCAGCACCCGATCGCCTGATTACATCTTCAGGAGGCGCTTGGCGTTTCCGCTCAGGATCTTCACCTTGTCGGAATCCGATATCGACACGTTCTGCATCCATTCGACCGCCGGCGGGTTCATCACGAACGGCCAGTCGACGGCGAACAGGATGTGATCGACGCCCATCTCCAGCATGCAGCAGATCAGCGCCGGGTCGGAAAAGAAGCCGCTGGTCGTCACATAGAAGTTCTTGCAGAAAATATCGCGGAAGCTCATCGCCTTCTGGCCTGGCCGCTTGAGCGATGAATCGATGCGCCAGAGCAGGAACGGCAGCGTCTCACCGAAGTGACCGAGGATGACCTTCAGGTTCGGATGAGCATCGAAGAGGCCCGACAAAACAAGCCGGATTGCCTGCGTAGCCGTCTCGACCGTGTAGCCCCAGGCCGGGCGAACCACCAACGGGAAGTCCTTGGCGTAGTCCTGGTAGTAGATCTCCGTCACCTTCGCGTGCGGCAGCGACGGGTGAAAATAGATCGGCACGTCCAGCTTCTCGGCGCGCTCGTAGATCGGCCAGAATTTCTTCAGGTCGAGAAACTCGCCGTTCGACATGCCATGCAGCATTGCGCCCTTGAAGCCGAGCTTGGTGACGGCGCGCTCGAGCTCGTCGGCCGCGGCCTTGGGGTCCACGGTCGGCAGCGCCGCGAAGGCCGCGAAACGTTTAGGGTTGGCGGCACAGACTTTGGCGAGGCGGTCGTTCACCTGACGCGTCAGGTCGGCCGCGATATCGGCGCCGAGCTTCTGGGTAGAGGGCGCGCCGTGCGACAGCACCTGGACGTCGATGCCGGCCTCGTCCATTTCCTTGAGCCGCAGGCTGCCGAGGTCGAAAAGCCGCTGGTCGGTCTCGTTGCCTCGGCCCGCCTCCGGCCCGGTGAAATGCTTGGCAAGTTCCGGGTCCCAATAGTGTTCTTCGATGGCGATGACCGGGCAGTTCGGCTTGTTCATCATGACGTTTCCCCCGCGGCGTTTTTTCGGAACCGTTTCCTAGCAACGGGGATTCCCCCTGTCACGGGCCGCCATGACGGTCGGATGACGGCTCCGTGACAAAAATGCCCCATAGGCCCGCTCGCCGTTTGGCGAACCGAGGGTCAGGCTTTGGTATTATTCCCGACTCAGTTATGCACAAACGATGCTGCCGATTCTTCGTATTCTCCCAGTGGGCGGCGTACTCCTCGCCATTTTCATCCTGTTCCTGGCGCTTAACCCGCCGGACGGACCGCGCTCGCCATTGAACACAGCGATTGCGCCGGCGAGAGGCGCGCTTGTTGACGCCGGCCATCATCCGGAGACGCGGCAATTTCTGATCATGGCCGCGCTCAAGCGCGCCGACGAACTCAGCCGCCTGCGTGACTTGCCCGATACGCCGACGCGGGCGGCTCCCGCCGAACCTGCCGCGATTGAGCCCGCGCCGGCTGCGCCGGCGGCGGAAGAGCCCAAGGTCGCCGGGCGTCCGGCCGACCGCACCGAGTCCGATCCGGAGCCCGACATACCGGCCGCAACCGAGACTCCGAATGTGAGCATTCCCGTGGAGACCGGCGAGGTATCCGCACCTGAAGTGCCAGTGGCACCGAAAGAGATGGGCTCAGCAGGTGAAAATCCCGAGCAGGCCAAGCAACCGGCCAAAGAGCAGGCGAAGCAGCAGCATGAAACCCGGCGGCGAGTTGCGCACCGGCCGCGCCGCGCCAAAGCGGCCCGGGCGCCGCAACGTCCGTTGAATCTTTTCGAGGCGTTGTTCGGCGGACAGCAAAATCGCAATCTGCAAGCACCGGGCACTCAGCAAGCTGCGCAAGGGCAGTACCTGCAGCAGCAGCCCGGCTACAACGCGCAGTCAGCGCAGGGTCAGTACCAGCAGCCGGATCATAACTACCAGCTGCAGGCGCCGACGGAGCCCTACCCGATGCTGCGCCAGCACTGGTACTGATCGGAACGATCGCTCAATAGTAATCGAGACGGCCGCTGTAGAGGCTCGAGGACGACGCAACGCTGACGCCGTGCGAGCGCGCGCCGTTGAATTTTTCCTGCCGACTGAACTTGAAGTCGCTCACCGGCGCGGTTGAGGCAAACGACGTCTGCGCCTGATCCGGCTGGCCGATCGGCAGGCCCTTGGCCTTGGCCGCATAATAATATCCGGCGGCGTAGTAGTGCACCGCGCGGCTCGCATTCCCGCCGGCCACGCGATAGGCGCCGGCAAGATACTTCACCGCATAAGTCATGTTGGTGTCGGCATCGAGCAGGCCGGCGGCAGTGCCCGTATAGCCCATGGACCGGGCGGTCGGCAGCTTGATCTGCATCAGGCCGTAATTACCCGCGCTGACGACATGCGGGCGGCCGCCACTCTCACGCTTGATGACTCGTCTCACCAGGTCTTCCGGAATGTTGTTCGCGGCGGCATGGCGGGAGATCAATGCGTCGAGATTGCCGCTATTGCCGTTTGCATCGTAGCTCGCGATACGCTGCTTCTGCGCGGACGCCGGCGTGGCGGCGGCAACCGCGACCAGAATCGTTGTCAGGGTGAGAGTGCGAATCATGTCGGCTCCGGTGTTGCAGTTTCTACGCGTTGTGGGAAGTGCGGCTTGTCATGTGAAACTCGGGCAACTTTGTGACCGCAACCCGGTCCATCCCCGTTGGTTCCATCACAAATTGATTCGTGCTGTGCTCAAGTACCTTTAGACCTTGGGTTAATTTGTTTCAGGCAGCAGGAGGAATCACATGACTGCATCGTTGGAAGATCGCGTGCGCGCGGTCGAAGACAAGCTCGCCATCTTTCATCTCATCGCCAGTCATCCGCCCGCCGCCGACACCGGGACCGACCGCTACTATCGCGAGGCGTTCGTCACCGATGGCGAGGTGGATCTCGGCGGCGGCAAAAGTGCGCGCGGCAACGACACGATCGGAGCCCTGGTGAAAACGCCCGAGCATCAGGCCGCGATTGCCGGAGGCCTCTGTCACTTTGCCGGGCTGCCGCGCGTCGAAATCGACGGCGACAGCGCGGTCGCCATATCTTATCTGCAGATCATCACTCCGGACCGGCAGGCGGCGCCGCGCGAAGTGTCAGGGCACGGGAGCACAACCGGCTTTCGCATCCACCGCGTCGGGGCGAACTGCTGGGAGCTCAAGCGCGGCAAGGACGGCTGGAAGGTCGTGCGGCGCATGCTGCGCCCGCTCGACGGCAGCGGCGACGCGCAGGCCTTGCTGCGCAAGGCCATCGCGTCCTAATTTGCGCCGCCAACAATAATGACGGGGGAAATTGAAATGCCGAAGGCCTATTGGGTGGTGACCTATCGCTCGATGAAGAACCCGGACGCCTGGAAGGCCTATGCCAAGCTCGCGCGGCCGGCCATCGAATCGGTCGGCGGGCGCTTTCTGGCGCTCAACAATCCGGCGAAGACTTACGAGTCGGGCCTTAACGAGCGCGTGGTGCTCGTCGAGTTCGAGAGCCTCGACAAGGCGCTCGCCTGCCACGACACGCCCGCCTATAAGGAAGCGCTCAAGGTGCTCGGCACCGGCAATGTCGAGCGCGACATGCGCGTCGTCGAGGGGAAATAGCGCCGCTCGCTCACCACTCGGCGAACGGAAAACGTTTGTGCGCCTCGGCAGCCTGCTGCTGGGCTTCGGCAAAGACTTCGATCGCAATATTGAAATAATACGAAATCACCCGCGCGAGACCGGCAAGCGGCGGCACGATCGGTGCGCGGATTGGCAGTGTGGTCATTTCTTCAGTTCTCCTTTTTTGTGTGTTGCGTGCGTTACCGGAAGAATCGCCGCTCGATTTCCCTCTCAGCTTCGTCGGTGAACCTGCTGTTCTGCAGGTAGCGCGCGATCTCTCGCTCGACCTGGCGCTGGCGCGATACAAAAATCGCATTCGCCAGCCGGCGGAAAAAGCCGGTGCGATTACGTTCTGGTTTGTCCGTGACGAAGTCGCGCGTGGCGCTCGTGTAGGGGACATAGGCCATGGGTCATCTCCCTTGCTTGGGTTCGACGACTCCACAGGCGTTTCCCGTTTCTTCTTGTTGTGACGTAGATAGGCTTATTCGGCCGCACGCAGTAGACGCGGCGCAACATACGTTCCATGCGCCGGTATCATGCGGAATGTCGCGCGCATGTCGTAAATGCGTGCATCTGATTCAAAATTCGGGCGCGGCTTGCCTGCCGATGTGGCAATTGCGCGTCCGTCACACCTCCGCCGCAAATCCGCAAACAACGGTTAACCTTTGGCCAGAGAAGCGCGCAAGGAAAAACCGCCGCGCGAAAGCGCGGCGGTTCATTCGTTTATCGGACGCTGCTATCTCCTTTCGCCGCCACCGCCGCCAACGCTGGCTCCTCCGCCGGCATTGCCGCCCATGGACGGGTTGGCGTTTCCGCCGCCCTGAATTCTGGTGCCGCCTTGCAAATCGGCACCGCCACGTCCGGTCGTGCTCCGCACGCGCGTGTTGCTCTCGCCGCGCACGCGCGTATTGCTCTGAATGCCAGAGTTTGTGGTGGCGCGGTTGCGGCTGCGCGTCTCAACGCTGCTCCGGCTGCGGGTTGTTGACCCGGACTCAACTCCGACACGATCGCCCCGACGGTGATCCTGCCAATCGCCATGGCGATGATGCCGGCGTTCGTAGGGTCCGTAAGTCCAGCTGTTCCAGCCGTAGACGCCGCCCCAGCCGATACCCTCGCGCCACGCGAAGCCGCAGCGATACCAGCCTGGCCCATGCCAGCCGTCGAAATAGAAGCAATAACGGCGGCCTTCGTGCACATAGACGCGCACGGCGATCTGATCGACGAGACCAGGTTCAGCGCCGGTCAGTGTATTGACGGGAAAACTTCCTGCGTTTGCCTGGGTCGCTACCAGCACCACGCCGGCGGCAACAGCCAAGGTCAGCGTCCTCATGGGGGTATCCTCCTGTTGTCCCCCCGACGCAATGCAACGTGGTGATTTCGTGTTGGTTCCGGTGTGCAGTGCAGCGCGGATCACTTTCACGCCGCGTCCTCCATCGGAAGAAACGCGATGGAGAATCTTCGCGGGACCACCGCCAATTCTGAAAGGTTGTTCATGATGGCAACGCGCATTTTACGGAACTCGAACGGCATTGTTTGTGTTTCTCAGGCTCTCGTCATCTTATGAATTATGAACGGCACGGAATCGGCACACGCGAATCAAACGCGGCGATCCGGGAACGTAATCGCGCATCTGAATGTTTCCTCTTGAATCAACGTGGCGGCTCAACCGCCACGGAACAACGACCAGAGAGGAACTTTACGATGAAACGCAACATGAAAACGATATTGATGGGGACGGTAGCGCTGATGGCCGGCGTTGGCTTGGCGTCAGCTCAGGGCATGCGCGACGTTCCCGGCAGCGCGAACGACCGCGGTGCCTCATCCCACTCATCCGATCAGATGGCGCCCGGCAAGTCAGGCTCGCATCGCGAGATGAAAGGCGCGGCCGAGCGTGGCAAGAGCGAAAAGAGTGAACCGCGCGGCCAGACCCAGCGCGCTCCGTCCGACAAGGATATGGGCAAGGGCCAGGCAAAGAGTGATCGCTCCACCACCGGGCAAGGCGCGTCTGACAAAGACGAGCTGAAGAGCAAGAGCTCGGCCAAGCCTGAAAAATCAACCACTGGCCAGGCGGTAAAGGACTCAAACAAGGACAAGGCCGACGCCGGCAAGAGCGCGGCCGAGAAGAAGGGCGAGAAGTCGAACACCGGTCAGGCTTCGAAAGACAAGACCGAGAAGTCGACCACCGGCCAAGGCTCCTCCGACACGAAAGCCTCGTCCGGCAGCAAGGCCCCCGATACCAAGGCCTCGTCTGACAGCAAGGCTCAGACGCCGCAAAATCGGCAGTCGCAGGATCCTAACGCTGCCAAACAGAACCAGACGACCGGCTCGTCAACGCAAAGCAGCAGCACGACCGAGCAATCGAACGCCGGCATCCGGTCACAGGCCGGCGTGCAGGTCAGCTCGCAGCAGCGCACGACCATCCAGCGGGATGTCCTGTCGGCCCGTAACGCTCCGCGCGTGGACCACGTGAACTTCTCGATCCACACCGGTACGGTTGTCCCGCGAGACGTGCGCATCGTCTCCGTGTCGACGTTCCCAATCCTGATCGATACGTTCCCGCGCTACCGTGACTACAGCTTCTTCGTGACGGAGGAAGAGATCGTGTTCGTGGACCGCAGCCACAAGATCGTGGACGTGGTTCCGGTCGGCGGCGGCGGACACTTCGCCCGCTCGTCATCAAGCACGACCGTGGCCGTTGACCTCACCGAACCCGAGATCCGGGAAATCCAGCTGGTTCTCATCAAGCGCGGATATTTCCACGGCCGCGCGGACGGCGTGTGGAGTCCCACCGTACGCGAAGCGCTGATCACCTTCCAGCGCAAGGAAGGCTTCGAGGCAACCGGACGCATCGACACGCGCACCGTCACTGCCCTGGGATTGGAGGGCAAGGTCAAGGTGAAGTCGGAAAGCAGCTCGTCGTCCTCGAGCAGCCAGTCGTCACCGACCGGCCAAAGCTCGAGCGGCGCGCAGAAGCCCGATCAAAAGGCCACGAACGGCCAGGGCCGAAGCGAGCCCGATCAGAAGAGCACGACCGGCCAAGGCGCGCCTTCACCGTCGCAGAAAAACGCGGCGCCGGATAAAGGGCCGTCCGAGCAGAAGGGCTCGAGCAACGCCCAGCCAACTCCGGCGACCCCAAAAGATCAGCGGAGCGCGGCACCCGGCAAATCCACCACCGGTCAGGGCAGCAGCGAGAAGAGCACGCAACCCGGGATGAGCGATCAGAAAACGTCGCAGCCCCCGGCCGCGAGCGAGCAAAACGACAAGCGTCGACAGTAAAACAGCGACCACGACGAGAGCCCCGCTTCGGCGGGGCTCTTTTTTCGTGTCAGCCTGCCGACTGCTTGGTGACCTCGACCGGCGCGAGGCCGCTGAAGCCGAGAGCCTGTGCCGCAGCCGGCGTGAGATCGATGATGCGGCCGCGCACGAACGGCCCACGGTCGTTGATCCGCACCGTCACGCTGCGTCCATTGCGCTTGTTGGTTACCTTGACCTTAGTACCGAAGGGAAGCGTGCGATGCGCCGCGGTGAGTCCCCCGGGGCGCGCTCTTTCACCCGAGGCGGTTTTTTCGCCCGAATAGGCATAGACCGAAGCGATTCCTGATTGAGCCATTGCAGGCGAACAGCCACAGAGTATTGCCGCGCCGCAGGCGGCGGCGCGCAGTCGCACGGACATGAAGATAACTCCCGAATTGGACCCCCACACGCGCGCGTAACGGGCCGATCCTGCGAATTCGCGGCGAGACTTGGGCCATTTCGAGAAACAGCAATTGGTTCCAGAGACTCCTGATTTCATTCAGAACCGGCGACCTGAACCAATCGGGCGGCGTGCGGTTATTAAGCTGTTTTCACGGGAAAAACTTGCAATGCGAAAAGCAGCGATAGTCGTTTTTGCCGCGCTGGCGGGAGCTCCAGTGCCGGCGATGGCGCAATCGGAACCCGCCAATGCCGCCGCAGGCTTGCTGGCGCCGGGTGCGTTAACGACGGAACTCCCAAACGGATTCCAGAAAAATTCGAGTTCGAAGCTGCAAGCGCTGATCTCCGGCGAGTTGTCGGACTTCGTCGATCGCAAGCCGGAGCAAGCGGCGGCCGAGGCCTTCTATCAGGCGCGGAATTTTCAGCCGGTCTGGACCGGCAGCCCCGAGGCATTGAAACGCGCCGAAGGTGCCATCGCGTTTCTTCGCAACGTCAAGAGCGAGGGACTCGAGCCGCGCGACTATCCGACGCCCGATCTCTCCGGAAATCCGAGCGACGAGCAGGCGGCCAAAGCCGAGCTGCAGCTCACCGGCTCGATCCTGCGCTATGCCAGGCATGCGAGTTCCGGGCGCGTGAGCTACACGCGCGTCAGCGCCTCGATCCTTTACCCGGACCACGCCTCCGACCCGGCGGAGGTTCTCGACAAAGTTGCGTCCGCACAGGACATGAATGCTGTCCTGCAGAGTTTCGAGCCGCAGCAGCCGGGCTTCGTTGCGCTCAAAGCCGCGCTTGCGAAAGAACTCGCCCAGCCTGAGCAAGACCCCTCGCCTCAGGATCGCGAAGCGTCCAAAAAGCCTCACGGCAAGGACACGAAAGAGCGAAGCCGGAAGAACGCCGCCGACACGATCATCGCCAATATGGAGCGCTGGCGCTGGCTGCCCCGCGATCTCGGCGCAGCCCATGTGATCGTGAACGTTCCCGACTTCACGCTCGGCGTCTACAAGGACGGCGCTCGCATCTGGCACACCAAGATCGTGGTCGGAAAGCCGGGCAACCTGGCAACTCCCCTGCTCAGCGAGACGATGAAATATCTCACCGTCAATCCGACCTGGAACGTGCCGCCCTCGATCATCAGGAACGAGTATCTGCCCGCGCTCGAGCGTGACCCGGGCGCGCTCGAGCGGATCGGATTGAGAGTCAGCAACAACCCGGATGGATCGCTGCGCGTCTATCAGCCGCCGGGCGACCGCAATGCGCTTGGACGGATTCGGTTCAACTTCCCGAACCAGTTCCTCGTTTACCAGCACGATACGCCGGACAAGAAATTGTTCGCGCGCGATGCCCGCGCCTTCAGCCACGGCTGCATGCGCGTCCAGGACCCGGAAAAGTATGCAGAGGTGCTGCTGTCGCTCTCGCAACCGGAGGAAAACTTCACCATCGCCCGCATCCGGAGCCTCTACGGCGATCAGGAGCGCACCATCAACCTGAAGCAGCCGATTCCGGTGCACGTGACGTATCAGACGGCATTCGTGGACGAGCAAGGACAGCTGAATTTACGGCACGATGTTTACGGCCTTGACGGCGCCACGCTGAAGCTCATGCGCGGCGACGGGCGCATGATTGCGGACACGCCGATCCCGCGTCCCCAAAATGCCAGCAGCAAGCCGGTGATGGCGCGCCTGCCGGAGCGCGAGGACCGCGGATGGCAGGGACAATATCAATCGCAAGGACAGTTTCGAGGCGGCGGATGGTTTGGTTTTGGCGCCGCCGAGCGGTCCTATGCATCCTCCCCGCGCTCTCGCTCTCCGTATCGCGGCTTCGATCGCGCCGACGGTCTTTGGTAACGCGCGCCCAGGCCCGGCTTGGGGGACGGGAGACCCGATGATATGAAGCGCTAGGCGCAGAATTCGGGCGAGCGGCAACAACCATGAAGAAAGTAAAGAGCGGCGCTAGAGAAGCAAACGGCGCAGCATCTCCCTCTCGGCTGATCGATGCCAGAATCAAGAAACTGGGCGATTGGCGCGGCCAGACGCTCGCCCGCGTCCGAGGCCTCATCAAGGAGGCCGACCCCGACGTGGTCGAGGAAGTGAAATGGCGAAAGCCGTCGAACGCGATGCTGGGGGTTCCGGTGTGGGAGCACGATGGGATCATCTGCACCGGCGAGACGTACAAGAATTATGTGAAACTCACCTTCGCCAAGGGGGCGTCGTTGGACGACCCGTCCGCTCTCTTCAACGCCAGCCTAGAAGGCAATATGAGGCGCGCCATCGACATCCACGAACGCACCAAGATCGATGACAAGGCATTCAAGGCGCTCATCCGTGCCGCGGTGGCGCTGAACATGTCGGCGCGCTCTCAGAAGAAAACAAAGAGCGCTTGATTCGGTTGTTCTCAGGTGGCGCGCGGATCGATGATGACGCCATATTTGGCGCAGATGGCCGTTAGCTTTGCAAATTCCGGCATACCCGCGGCGGCAGCGGCATCCAGTTCGGCGAACATCTGGTCGAGGCCACAACTCGGCGCGCTCAGAATGAGCACACGCGCGGGCTGGTCACTCACATTGCGGATGGCGTGGCGCCGGTTACGCGCGCCGAAGAAGAAGCCGCCGGGTCCGACGCGGCGGGGCGTACCCTCGAATTCAATGGCGAGCTCTCCGCTCAGCACATAGAAGGCTTCATCCTCACGGGTATGGGTGTGCGGTGGCGCACCAGCGCCCGGCGGAACCATGGCTTCCCAGAGCGAGAAAGAGCCCCCGGTCTCGACAGCGGTCGCCTTGTAGGTATGAATGACGCCCAGCACGTTGAGCGTGGAACCGGCGGCTGGCGGGCGAACGAACGGTTCGGCTGATTTTGGAGCCATCGTCGATCTCCTGCGTGTGTTTGCCGTGAAAACACCAGCCCTTGCAGAAACGCAGGATGAGGCGGGACCGTTCCTGTTGACTCGAAGTTAGGCCTCGACCCCGAGATAGGCCGCGAGCACGTTCGGATCGGTGAGCACACTTTCCGGCAAACCTTCCGCAATCGTGCGGCCGTAATCGAGCACATGGATGCGATCGGCGAGATCGGCAATCATCTGCATGTCGTGCTCGATCCAGATCATCGTCATGTTCAATTCGTGCTTGATGCGCAGGATGAAACGGGCGAGGTCCTCGCGCTCCGCGCGGTTGAGGCCGGCCGACGGCTCGTCGAGCAGCATGATCGACGGCTCGAGCGCGAGTGCGCGCGCAAAGCCGACGATTTTCTGCACGCCGAACGGCAGGCTGCCGACGGCGGCGTGGCGATAGCGCTCGAGCTCCACCAGATCGACGATGCGCTCCACCGCCTCGCGGTGCGCGATCTCCGCGCGCCGCACGCCGGGCAGAAACAGCATCTCGGCCACCGGATTTGTACGGATGCGCGCGTGGCGCCCGGTCAGCAGGTTGTCCAGCACGCTCATCTGCGGAAACAGCTCGCCGTGCTGGAATGTGCGGGCGAGGCCGAGGCGCGCGATTTCGTGCGGGGCGCGTCCGGCAATGGCCTCGCCGCGGAAGCGGATGGCGCCGCTGCCGCGGTAGATGCCGCTGATGCAGTTGAGCGCGCTGGTCTTGCCGGCGCCGTTGGGCCCGATCAGCGCGAACAGCTCGCCCGCGGCGACTGAAAACGACACGTCGTCGAGCACGGTCAGGCCGCCGAAACGCAGGCTTAAATGAGCGACATCGAGTTCAGCCATACCACCTCCGCGATCGGCGATATTGCTTCACGGTCCGGTATGAGCGGCGCTCGCCGCCGGCCTGACCGAGATAGAATTCCTGCACGTCCTGATGGCTCCTGAGACGCTCGCGGTCGCCGTCGAGTACGATGCGGCCGTTCTCCATCACGTAGGCGTGGTCGGCGATCGTCAGCGCCGCGGCGGCGCTTTGCTCGACCAGCAGGATGGCGATGCCGAGCTCGTCGCGCACCGCGAGCAGGCGCCGCGTGAGATCCTGAACGACCACGGGCGCGAGCCCGAGCGAAAGTTCGTCGACAAGCAGCAGACGCGGCCCGCACATCAGCGCGCCGGCAATCGACAGCATCTGCCGTTCGCCGCCCGACAGCAGCCCGCCAATGCGCTGACGCAACTCTGCAAGGCGCGGAAACAGGCTGTAAATCCGCTCGTCCTGGCGCCGCCGTTCCGCCGCGCTGGCGCGCGAAACCGGCACCGCCAGGTTTTCCGCGACCGTCAGGTTGGGAAAGACCTTGTCGCGCTCGGGGACCAGCACGATGCCGCGCGGGGCGATGTCGTGCGGCGGCGCGTTCTCGATCCGCCTCCCCTCGAATGAAATCGCGCCCTCGGTGATGCGGGCGTCGTCGAGCCCGAGAAATCCCGAGATCGCGCGCAACGTCGTCGTCTTGCCGGCGCCGTTGGTGCCGAGGATGGCCACGATCTGCTTCGGGCCGACCGACAGAGTGACGCCCTGCACGGCGGTGATCACGTGCTTGTAGACGACCTCGATCTTGTCGACCTGGAGCAGGGCTTCGCTCATTTGCGCGCTCCCGCCAGAGGCCGGTACTTGAAGGGCCAGAGCAGAAAATAGTTCTGCAGCCGCTGCCAGATGCCGACCAGTCCGAGCGGCTCGAATACCAGGAAGAGGATCATCACCACGCCGAAGGATGCGTAGTTCACTGCAAATATATCCCCGGCGAGCTTGTCGGCATTCGGCAGCAGATGCAGCAGCGCCTCGATCGCATAAGGAAATAAAGTCACGAAGGCCGCGCCCAGCAGCGCGCCGAGCAGCGAGCCCATGCCGCCGATGATGATCATCGCGACATACTGGATCGACAGGAACAGGTCGAAGGCCTCGACCGACACGAAGCCGCGGTAATAGGCGAACAGGCAGCCGGCGACCGACGTCATGCTCGACGAGATCACGAAGGCGAGCAGCTTGTAGCCGGCGATTCTGATGCCGAGCGCTTCCGCGACCGTCTCACGCGCATGAACCGCGCGGAAGGCGCGGCCGGAACGGCTGCGCAGCAGGTTGATGCAAATGAGCAGGCTGAGCGCTGCAGCCGCCAGCAGCACGAAATACCAGAACCGGCCGCCGCTCAGCCGGAAGCCCAAAAAACTCGGCGGCTCGACGATGATGCCGGTCGAGAAGCCGCGCTTGGTCTCGTATTCGCCGCCGAGATAAATGACGACGAAATGCAGCGCCAGCGTGCTGACTGCGAGATAGAGCCCGCGCAGCCGCAGCGATGGCAGGCCGAACACGAAGCCGAGCACGATCCCTGTCACGGCCGACGCCGGCAGCGTGATCCAGAACGGCGCGTGAATTTCGCGCGCGAGGATTCCCGTCGTGAAGGCGCCGGCCGCGATCAGCCCCGCATGGCCGAGCGAGATCTGCCCGGCATAACCGGTGAGCAGCATCAGCGACAGCGCGCCGACCGAGGCGAGGAACACCTGGCAGGCGAGATCGAGCGCAAAGGGCGACGCGACGAAGGGAAAGCCAGCAAGGACCAGCAGGAGTAATGCGAGACTGATGCGCTCGGCGCGCGTCTGCAACAACGTCAGGTCCTGCCCGTAGCCGGTGCGGAAATAACCGCTGGCGCGCGGAGCCGGCCTAAACACGGTCGAGCTCCTCGCGCGTGCCAAACAGGCCCCAGGGGCGCACGACTAGCATGGCGATCAGGACAAGGAATGGGACGACATCGGACAGCAGCGGATCGACATAATAAATGAGGAGCACCTCGGCCGCCGCGATGATCAGGCTACCGGCCAGCGCGCCCACCAGACTGTCCAGGCCGCCGACCAGCGCCGCCGGAAAGGCCTTGAGCCCGACCACCGGCATGCCGCCGGTCACGCCGGAATCGAGCGCCATTAATATGCCGGCGAGCGCGCCGGTGAGCGTCGATAGGCTCCAGGCCAGCGCATAGACCCCGTGCAGGTTGATGCCGCGCTGCGCCGCCAGCAGCGGGTTCTGCCCGGCAGCGCGCATGCGCATGCCCCAGCGGCCAAAGCGCAGAAATGCAAACAGTGCCGCATAGACAATGACCGTCGTCGCGACCAGCACGGCGGACCACATTGAGATGCGCGCGCCGCCGAGCAGCACCAGCGACGGGTTGGGCACGCCGAGCGCCTGCGCCGGATATTGCTGCTGCGCCGACCAGATCAGCACCACCAGCCCGCGGATAAGAATGCCGAGCGCGACGGTGGTGAGGATGGCGGCGAGCACCATCTCGCCGGTCATCTTGCGCATGAGAAAGACATAGACGAGCGCGCCGGCTGCCAGGCTCAGGAGGATGGCTGCGGCCAGCGCGATGACCGGATGCCCGTTAAAGAGCGACGCGGTCGCCAGCACCATATAGGCGCCAAGCATCATCAGTTCGCCATGCGCGAGATTGAGCACGCGGCTGACGCGATAGATCAGCACATAGCCGCACGCGATCAGCGCGTAGATCGACGCAAGGACGATGATGTTGACGGCGAGTTGCACGGAGAGGCTATCCAATATGAGCGAGTGGTCGTCATTCCGGGCCCGGAATCCAGACACGCGCGAGAGCCTCTTTCTGGATTCCGGGTTCGCGCCTTTCGGCGCGCCCCGGAATGACCCTGTCGGGTCACTTCACCGCGTAGTTCTTCCAGTCCTGCACGCGCGTGATCTTGCTGCCGTCCCACTTGTAGACGCGGTAGTAGAGCTGCGTGCGGAAGTGGTTGTCTTTCGTCCACACGATCGGCCCGCCGCGCAGGCCTTTGGTGTCGATGGTCAGGTTCTCCATCGCGCCGCGCAGCTTGGCGCGATCGGCCGATGCGCCGGCCGCCTTCAGCGCCGCCTCGATCGCCATGCCGCCGATCCAGCCTTCGGTCATGGTCTGCCCCGGATATTTCGAGCCCGCCTGCTTGGCCGCGGCATCGATCTCCTTCTGGATCGGCAAACCATCCTCGAACAGCGCGTTCGAATTGACGACATAGAACTTGCCGTCCTTCAGCCGCACCAGCTCAGCCTCGGCCTCGAGATGGCCCCAGGCGATGAAGTCATCGTTCCAGCCGAGCTTGCGCAGCGCCTCGAGCGTGCGCACCTGCGTGACCCACGGCGCCCAGGAGTAGACCCAGTTCGGCCCGGCATCCTTGAGCTTGGTCGCGAAGGGCGTGTAGTCGGCGGTCGGCGGCGGGATCACCTCCTGGTCCACCGGATCCATGCCGACCTTCTTCGACAGCTCCATCGCGTAGTCCATCTCACCGCGCGAGAGCGGGATGGCCATTGCGGAGAAGCCGATCTTCACCGGACCCTTGGCGGTCGCCTTGATGAAGTCGAGTGTCGCCTGGCTGTCGAAATGCGACGCGTAGCCGGTGGTGCAGAACTGCAGCGGATCGGCCGGCGGATAGACGCTCTGCGGGCAGACGCCGCTGGCGAATAGCAGCGGCACCTCCGCGCTTTTGCTCTCGGCGATCGCCGGCGCATAGGTCGAGGACAGGCTGGCATTCACCATCAGGACCACGTTGTCCTGCGTGATCAGCTTTTTCGTGTTGGCCGCAGCCTTCGATGGCTGCGCGCCATCATCTTCGATCACCAGCCTGATCTTGCGGCCGTTGACGCCGCCGGCGGCATTGACGCGATCGATGTAGATACGCATCGCGTCGACCGCCGGCGCATAGGTGCTCGACGGCGGGCCGGTGAGCGCGGCCGTGATGCCGACGACGTAATCCTGCGCGGCCGCGGGCAGCGCGAAAGCGGTCGCCGTTAAGGCGCCGAGCAAAGCCTTCCTGAACATGGTGGTCCCTCCCGTTGTCATTGTCTGGACTCTCTAAAACTTGATATCGCCCGCTCCGGCGGCGATCAGCCGTTCTTCGCTGTCGTCATACATTCCATCGACGAGATCGCGGAAACGCTCGTACATGAGTTTACGTTTGACTTTCCGCGTCGGCGTCACCGGCTCACCCTCCTCTTCCGGGTCGAGCGCCTTCGGCAAAATGCGGAACGACTTGATCTGCTCGACGCGCGCCAGATCGCCGTTGACGCGGTCGATCTCGACACGCATCAGCTTTTCGATCTGCGGATGGGTGGTGAGGCTGGTGAAACCGGTGTAGCCGACATTGTTGCTGCGCGCCCAGTCGGCGACGGTGTCGAAATCGATCTCGATGACGGCCGTCAGGTATTTGCGGCCGTGGCCGAACACCACCGCTTCCGCCACATAGGGACTCGCGCGCAGCGCGTTCTCGATATAAGACGGCGAAATCGTCTTGCCGCCGACGGTCACGATGAAGTCGCGCGCGCGGTCGACGAGACGCAAAGCGCCGTCGCGCCACTCGCCGATATCGCCGGTGCGCAGCCAGCCGTCGGCGCGCATGACCTCGCGCGTTGCTTCGTCGTTTTGCCAGTAGCCGTCGAACAGGTCCGGGCTGTGGATCAGCACTTCGCCGTCGTCCGCGAGCTTGATATCGACGCCATCGACGGCGGTGCCGACATTGCCGGGGCGCGCGAAGGGGCCGCGCTGGCCGGCAATGATGCCGCCGGCCTCCTCGGTCTGCCCGTACATCTCGACCACGTTGACCCCGTAGATTTGCCAGAGCACGGCGGTCTCCGCCGGTAACGAAGCACCACCGCTGACCACCAGCTCCAGCCGGTCGAAGCCGAGCTTGTTGAGGATCGGCCGGAAAACCAGGGCTCGCAGCACCTGGTAGGCGGCTTCGTGCAGGCCGGACGCGGTGCCGTCCCAGCGGCGGCGCGCATGCTTGCGCGCGAACCGCACCGCGAATTCGTAGACGCCGCGCTTGATGCGGCTGGAGTTGAGCACGCCGACCAGCACATGCGAGGCGAACTTCTGCAGATAGCGCGGCACCGTGAACATCACCGTCGGCGCGACCTCGAACAACGTGGCTGCAAAATCTTCCGGGTCCTCGCCGAAATGCGGCACCAGTTGCGACATCAGCGGCAGCGTGATGGCGACGTCGCGGCCGAGCACGTGGCACATCGGCAGATAGACGACAGTGCGATGCGGCTTCTCGCGCAGAGTCGGATAATGCGTGCTCACGGTGTCGGTGGCGGCAAGGTGCTTGCCGTGGCTGACCAGCGCGCCCTTTGGATGACCGGTCGTGCCCGACGTATACACGATGAAGGCAGGGTCGGCCGGTGAAAGTTCCGTCAGTTGCTTTTCAAGCCAGGCGAGGTCGGGCTTCTCGACCGCGGCCAGCAGATCCGCAAAGCGATGCAGCTTCGCGTGCGCGTAGCCGAACATCGCGGAATCGTCGAGCACGACGATCGCGCGCAGATCCGGCAGCCGGTCGGCGATCGGCAGGATCTTGTCGACATATTCCTGGTCTTCGGCGATGAACACGCAGGCGCCGCCGTCGCGCATCTGGTACTCGACCTCGGCTGCCGCCGCGGTCGGATAGATTCCGTAGGTGATGGCGCCGAGCGATTGCGCCGCGAGATCGCAGATCATCCACTCTTCGCAGACGTCGCCCATGATGGCGATGCGCTCGCCGCGGACGATGCCAAGCTCCTGCAACGCGCGCGCCGTGTGCGCGACCGACGCCGCATAGTCGCGCCAGCGGCGCTCGCGATAGATGCCGAAGTGCTTGGAGCGGAAGGCAACCGAATCCGGCATCGCTCGCGCCCGCTCGCACAGAAGGTGCGGTGCGGTGGTGCGGCGCAGCCTGTCGCGATCGACCGGAACGGTCATCGTGCGCTCTTCCCGCGCTTTGGCTCGACCCGAAATTCTATAGCTCTATCGAATTCCATATCCGGACGCGCGTCAAGCAACGCCGGCGGTCAGCGGCGCTTGCGCCGCGCCGTGGGGCGCTTGCCCATCCCGTCGGTCACCAGGCGCGCGAATTCCTCGGCAATGTCCGTCACGTCGATATTTTCCTTGCGCTGCCAACTCGATGCCGCATTGCACATGCCGAGTATGGCGAGCGTCGCCAGGCGCACGTCGAGATCGGCGCGGAATTCGCCTTTGGCGACGCCCTCCTTGATGACGTCCTCGAAGATGCGCTCGAGCCCGCGCGACCAGCGGCCGATGCGGCGGCGGCTCTCGCGCGGCAGATGCTGGCGCTCGTTGAGGAACACCTTGACGAAGTCGGCCCGGTCGACCAGCGGTGACAGGTGGGACTCCATCAATGAAATCAGGCGTTTTCGCGCGCTCTCCGGCCGCGCCGCGATCGTCTTGGCGGCCTCGAAGAAGCCCTCGACGCCCCTCAGGCAGACGAGCTCCAGCGCCGCCTCCTTCGACGAGAAATAATAATAGAGGCTGGCCTGCCGGATCCCCAGCACGTCGGCGATGTCCTGCGTGGTGGCGCCATGAAAGCCGCGTTCGGCGAAGACCCGCGCAGCCGCATCGATGATCTGCGGGGCGCGCCGGCGCTGGCTGGCGCTGCGCCGGGTCGACGGCATTGCGAGAACGTTCATTTCATTCGCTCGCGGCGGACATTTCCGAAGGACGTAGAGATTGTCGCATGCTTTCGCGAGAGAGGCCATTGTCTTCTGCCCTGCCGTCGATCTAAAGTCTATCTATTGGACTATAGAATTTTTCCGGGAGACCGCGTGCATGCGTGCCGCCGAGGACCGACCGCTGGGCCGACCGCCGTTTCGCGCCGACCACGTCGGCAGCCTGCTGCGTCCCGCCGCGCTGCGGCAAGCCTTCCGCCGGCATGCAGCCGGCGAGATCGGCGACGCCGAATTCGGCAAATTGCAGGACCAGTGCATCCGCGACGTCGTTGAAATGCAGGAGCAGGTCGGGCTCAAGGTCGTGTCTGACGGCGAATTCCGCCGCGGTTCCTACTGGGGACGCTTCGTCGAGCGCACCGACGGGTTTGCCATCAAGCCTGCCTCGTTCAAATTCCGCAACGACGCCGGCCACGAGGTCGAGTTCACGGCGCCCTACGCCACCAAAAAGATCAAGCGTCTGCAGCCGCTGGCGCTCGACGAATATATGTTCCTGCGCGGCGTGACCAAGCTTACCGGCAAGATCACCCTGCCCGCGCCTTCGACCATGCATTTCTACCGCTGCAACGATTTCGCCGAGCGCGCGGCGTACACCGACGTCGATTCGTTTTTCGCCGATCTGTCAAAAGTCTTCAGGCAGGAGATCGCCGAGCTCGCCAGCGCCGGCTGCCGCTACGTGCAGCTCGACGAGGTCGCCGTCGCGCTTCTATGCGACCCCGCCATCCGTGACGAGATCAAGCGCTCGGGCAGCGAGCCCGATGCTCTCGTCGATCTCTACATCAAGAGCATCAACGATGTCGTCGCCGAATGCCCCGCCGACGTGGTCATCGGCGTGCATATGTGCCGTGGCAACTTCAAGGGCCACTATCTCGGCGCCGGTGGATACGAATCGGTCGCCGAGCGCTTTTTCGCCGGCACCAAGGTGAATCACTTCCTGCTCGAATACGACACGCCGCGCGCCGGCGATTTTGCGCCGCTGCGTCTTGTCCCGAAGAACAAGGGCGTGGTGCTGGGCGTGATCAGCTCGAAGACGCCGGTGCTGGAAAGCCTGGATGCGCTCAAGCGTCGCGTCGACGAGGCGGCGCGTTACATCGATCTGGACCGGCTCGCGATCGGCCCGCAATGCGGCTTTGCCAGCACGGTCGCGGGCAATCCGGTCACCGAAGACGACGAGCGCCGGAAGCTGGCGCTGGTTGTCGAAGCGGCGCGCCAATTCTGGCCCTGAAAAAATAGGCAGTATTTCCGGATCATTCGTTCATCGCTGATTAGCGGTGTTTGCCCGGCGCGCTTACGCAAAAGTTCCCGCTCATCTATAGTTCCGCGCGGACGAGGCCCGCGATGTCCGCAGACGAGCTGGATAAGGAATACGATTTCATTGTCGTGGGATCCGGCGCCGGTGGCGGGCCGGTGGCTGTACGGCTGGCCGAAGCCGGGTACAGCGTTCTCATTCTCGAAGCCGGCGCCGCCGACCACCCCCACGTCCCCGACGACTACAAGGTCCCCGCCTGGCATGCGCGCAGCTCGGAAAACGACGAGCTCGCGTGGAAATTTTACGTCCACCACTATGCCGATCCGAAGCAGGAGGAGCGGGATACAAAAAACTACCTGCCGGGCAAGGGAATCTTTTATCCGCGGGCGGGCGCTCTGGGCGGCTGCACCGCGCACCACGCGCTGATCTTCATCGCGCCCCACAACAGCGACTGGAACGACATCGCGAAACTGACCGGAGACAAGAGCTGGCGTGCCTGGCGCATGCGCAAATATTTCCAGAAGTTCGAGCGCTGCGAGTACCTGAACCGTCCCTGGTACCGCAGATGGAATTTCGGAAGGCACGGATTTGACGGCTGGATGCCGACGACGATTGCGGACGCAACCTTGCTGCTGCGCGACTCCCAGCTGCTGCGAATTGTCATGAGCGCCGTGCAGACCTGCTTCAGCTGCAACGTGTGGTATGCGTCTGGCTGGCGCCACCATGTCAAGTCCTGGGCGGAAAGCTTCGGCGATCCAACCGGCCTGAAGCGCGTCGGCATCATGCATCGCACGCTGTCGTGGGTGTCCAGCCTGCTCGATCCAAACAGCTGGCTGAATATGCTCAACGGTACCGAAGGGCCCGTTTTCGTGCCCATAACCGTGAAGAATGGCATGCGTTTCGGAACGCGCGAGCTCATCCAGGACGGCGAAAGACGATTCCCAAGGAAGCTGAAGGTTCGCTTGAACGCGCTCGCGACAAAGGTGTTGCTGGAGGGCAATCGTGCGGTCGGCGTCGAATTTCTCGACGGAAAGCGTCTTTATCGCGCCGATCCGAATGCGCACAAACACGGACCTGGCACGCTGCGGCAGGTCCATGCGCGCCGCGAGGTCATTCTCGCCGGAGGGACCTTCAACACGCCGCAGCTACTGATGCTGTCGGGGATTGGCGACCCGAAGGAACTGGCCAGGCACAAGATCAGGATCAATGTCGCGCTTCGCGGCGTCGGCAGAAATCTGCAGGATCGTCTCGAGGTCGGCGTGGTGCACCAGACGTACGAGGGCTTTGAAATCCTCAAGCACGCCGACCTGGAGCCAACCGACAGGGAGTTTGCGGACTGGCGCAACGGACATGGCCTCTACGCGACCAACGGCGTCGTTCTGGCGATGATCAAGCGATCCAACCTCGGGCAGCCGGACCCGGACCTGTTCGTGTTTGGAATTCCCGGACACTTTTCCGGCTATAAGCCAGGCTATTCCTGTTGGGGAAAGAAAAAGCATTGGTTCACCTGGTGCATCCTGAAGGGACACACGAAGAACCGGGCCGGCCGCGTGCAGCTCGCCTCGGACGATCCGCGCGATCGCCCGATCATCAATCTCAATTATTTCGACCCGGCGACTCCCGATGTCGGGGAAGACGCGCACGCCATCGCCGCTGGCATCGAATTCGTCCGCAAGATAACCGGCCGCACCGCCAGCATCATGACCGAGACCATCCCGGGCCTGCACGTTCGCACGCGCGCCCAGCTCACCCAGTTCGTGAAGGACCACGCATGGGGCCACCACGCGTGTGGAACATGCAAGATCGGCGCTGATGACGACGGCGACGCCGTGCTCGATACCCGTTTCAGGGTTCGGGACACGCAGGGGTTGCGCGTGGTCGATGCGTCCATTTTTCCGAAAATTCCAGGTTTGTTTATTCTGAGCGCGATTTATATGGCCGCGGAAAAGGCGGCCGATGCGATCATTGCAGATGCCCGGAAATCGACCGCAAACGCCGAGTGATCGCGTCACGAAAGAATGATATAAAGTAACGACAAAATCGTTTGTTCAGGCAACTCGCAAAAAGGGGCGACAGTGGCGCAGTTGTCGAGTCAGGAACGGCCGTCGTCGCGTGCTGTTAAGGCGGAGCGGCGGAATCTCACTGTTATGTTCTGCGACATGGTCGGATCGACGGAATTGTCGAGCCGGCTCGATCCCGAGGATATGCGCGACATCATGCGCGCATTTCAGCGCTGCTGCGAAACTGCAATTTTTGGATTTGACGGCCGCATCGCCCGCTATATGGGCGACGGCATCCTCGCCTATTTCGGATTTCCAGCCGCGCACGAGGACAGCGCCGAAAGGGCTGTCCAGGCTGCGCTGGAATGCGTCAGGCTCGTTTCGGAACTGTCATTCGAAGGCGTGCCGAAAATCCAAATTCGGGTCGGCATCGCGACCGGCCTGGTTGTCGTCGGCGACCTGATCGGGGAAGGCCCGAGCCGGGAGTTCGCGCTGGTCGGCGACGCGCCGAATCTGGCGGCCCGTCTGCAGCAACTCGCAAAGCCCAACCAGATCCTCGTCGCGCCTGCCACGCGGCGCCTGCTCGGCGATCTCTTCGAGTTCGAGAACCTTGGCGATCTGGATGTAAAGGGATTTCTGGAGCCGATCGCGGTCTCGGGCGTCCTGCGCCGTAGCAAGGCGAGCCGGTTCGAAGCGCGCAGTTCGGGGCGCATCGTGCCGCTGATCGGGCGCGAGGCCGAGCTGGCCGTGCTGAGTGATGCCTTCGCGAAAGCGAAGACGGGACAGGGACAGCTGGTGGCCATCTCCGGCGAGCCGGGAATCGGCAAGTCGCGGCTCGTGAACACGTTCCGGCATCAGATGCCGCCCGGCAGTTGCCGCGTGTTCCTTTTTCAGTGCTCATCCTACCACCTGAGCAGCCCGTGGTACCCGGTGATCCGCCACGTCGACGACGTACTGGGCAGCGGCTACGAGGCGCGCGGATCGACCAAGCTGGAACGCCTTGAGGCGCTGATCAACGACATTTCGCCCACAAGACGCACGTCGATTGTGCCGTTGCTGGGGCCGCTGCTGGGAATTCCGACCGAGGGACATTACCCGCCGCTCGAGCTGACGCCGCAGCAACAGAAGCAAAGGACGTTCATGGCGATGCTCGAAATGCTGCGCGCGCACTGCGAGCAGCAACCGGTCATTCTGATTGCCGAAGACATCCACTGGATGGATCACACCTCATCGCAGATGCTGGACCTGATGCGGGAGAGCCTTCCGAACTGGCGCATGCTGCTGATCGCAACATACCGGCCGGAATATCGCTCGCTGGGCGCTGCCGACGCGCGGATCAACCTCAGCCGGCTCTCGCCGACCGAGGTTGCATCGATGGTCGAAGCGATCGACAAGGGCCGAAAGCTGCCGACCGCAGTGGTCAGCGAGATCATTTCCAAGACCGACGGCGTGCCGCTCTTCGTCGAGGAAGTCACGAACACCGTTCTGGCCAGCGACCCGTCCGAAAAAGGCGCATCGGGCGAGGCACCGTGGAGCACGGCCGTCCCGGACACGCTGCATGACTCGCTGATGGCAAGACTCGATCAATTGGCCTCGGCCAAGACCATCGCGCAGATCGCCGCGGCCATCGGACGCGAGTTTGCGTTCGACCTGCTCGAAGCGACCGTTCCGTCGCCGCCGCAGGAGGTTCGCGCGGCGGTGGACCGCCTGCGCGAAGCCGGGCTTCTGTCGCGGCGAGAATTCAGCGCCATTGAGACCTACTCATTCAAGCATGCGCTTGTGCAGGAGACCGCCTATGCCAGCATGCTGCGCAGCGAGCGCCAGCCGCTGCATCTGCGGATCGCCGAAACGCTCTCGACCAAATTCGTCGACGTCGCGGAGGGCGCGCCGGAGGTCGTGGCCTATCACTTCACGCAAGCACGCGAGATCACGCCCGCGATCCATCACTGGCTGAAGGCTGGGCGGCAGGCGGGCAAGCGCTCCGCCTTCATGGAAGCGATCACCCATTTCCAGACCGCCCTCAAGCTTCTCGAAGACCTGCCGGCGGACAAGACCCGGATCGAGCTCGAGCTGCAGCTGCAGCAGGCGCTCGCCAATGCATCGATCGCAGCCAAGGGATTCGGCGCGCCGGAAACCATCGTCGCCTTCAACCGCGCGCTCGAGCTTTGCAAGCAGATCGGCAGCACGCCGCAGATTTTCGCGGTGCTCAGTGGCCTCGTCGGCGTCCACCTGATGGGCGGCGAGATCGAAAAGGCACGCGCCGTCGCGCAGGAACTGCTCACGCTCGCGCAGAAAAGCAACGACAAGACAGCATTACTGATGGGGCATCGCATCCTCGGAATGTCGCTGTTCTCGCTCGGCGAACTGGCGGCATCGAAGGAGGAGCTGGAGAAGGCGATCGCGCTCTACGATCCGCCGGTGCATGCTCCGATGGCCGTCATATTCTCGCAGGACTTCAAGTCGACCGCGCAGGCCTATCTCGGGCTCATGACCGTTCTGTTCGGAGATGCCGAGCGCGGGATCGCGCAAGCCCGCGAGGCCGTCGACTATGCGCAGGCACTGCGGCACCCCCACACCATCTGTTACGTTCTTTCCTTCCTTGCAGGTGCTTATCTGATCGCCGGAAATCCGCGCGCCGCATTCCCGGTGGCCGAGCGCACGGTTGTCCAGTCCAACGAATACGGCTTCCCGCAGTGGGCCGCCGGCGGGCTGATGTTGCGGGGCTGGGCTCGCGTCGAGGTCGGCGAAATCGAGGCTGGTCTTGCCGACATCCGCAACAGCATCCGCGGACTGGAAAGAACCGGAACGCTGATCTGGATGCAGTTCGCCCATTACTTGCTCGCGCGCGCTCTCGTGGCCGATCAGCAATTAGAAAAGGCCGCCGAGATCGTCGACCGGCTGTTGGTCGAGATCAGGGCTGCCGGCGGCCGCTGGTACGAAGCCGAAGTGGCCCGCTTGCATGGAGATATCCTGCGCGCCCAGCACAAGCCGGTGGCGGAGATCGAGGCCTGCTACGAATCCGCCATTGCTGTCGCGCGCCGGCAGGGCGCCCGCATGTGGGAGCTCAAGGCGCTGGAATCGCTCGATGCGCTGCGTGAGGACCGCTCCGGCCGCAATGCCGGTATTGAACAGAAACCCGCGGTGAAAATCTGACCCGTGGCAAAATCCGTCCAGCAGACCTCCGAGCCGGACCTCGATGTCGCCCTGGGCGAAAGCTATTACGAGGGCAGCCGGGCGCTCGAAGAGCAATATATCAACGCTATCGTCGAGGACACCCGGCGCGTGATCACCGCGCACTTCAATGAAGGCCGCGGACCGGCACGGCGGGATGCGCACGCCTTCGACAATGGCTGTGTACGTGCAATTTTCCAGGTGAGCGAAAATCTTTCCGATGACCTGTGCCAGGGTGTCTTCGTGCGCGGACGCCAATACAGGGCCTGGATCCGCTTCTCCAATGGCAATTCCGAGCGGCGGCCGGGATGGATGTTTGACGCCCGCGGCATGGCGATCAAGTTGACCGGCGTGCCCGGCGAGAAGTTGATGGACGATGAGAAGAACACGCAGGACTTCGTCCTGATCAACCGGCCGCATTTTTTTGTCGACGATCTCAAGCGCTACCGCAAAACACTCGCATGGTTCATGCGCGGCGGCTGGTGGGACCAATATTTCTTCTCATTGTTGCAGCTGCGCAAGAGAGACGAGTTCTGGCTGGCGCTCAAAGTCAACCTGAATTTCATGTATAACCCGCTCTACCAGCAATACTGGTCGATGACGCCGTACCGTTTCGGCGTCGATCCCGAGACAAAATTTGCGGTGAAATACACCGCCAAGCCGCGGCTGCACAGCAAGCCCGGCTTGTTCAGTCGCCAGCTCGCCCGCTGGGGTTGGAATTTTTCTCTCAAGGAGGAAATGAACAAGACACTGGCCGGAAACGAAGTGTGGTTCGACTTCTATATCCAGCGCTTCGTCGACGAGCAGAGCACCCCGATCGAGAACTCGAAAAAGACGTGGCGGGAGACCGAGTCAAAGCCGGAGCGGGTCGGCACGATCATCATTCCGATCCAGGACTGCATGGCGCCGGAACAGGCCGTTTTCTGCGAAAATCTGTCGTTCAGCCCCTGGCATTCCTTGCCCGAGCACAGGCCCCTGGGCCTGCTGAATCGCGTGCGCAAGGTTGCCTATCGCGAAATCAGCAAGCTGCGGCATGATTTGAATAAAGCGCCGCGGCAGGAGCCAACCGGTGACGAGACCTTTGACATTCGCGCCTGACGGTCCGGGCGTCGGGGCAAATTTTTATTCGACATCAAACCATGCCAGCAGTGCCTGATCCCTACCATTAAATTGCGCGTCCGCTTTGCCACCGACGTGTGCGATGCAACTACGGATGTCCGCTAAGGGCCAATAGCGCAAGTCGGCGACAACCACGGTCGCACACTGCGAGAAAGGAACGGCGCCCGTTCTTACTGCGGGCGAGCGTGACGCTTGGTGTAGCGCCGATGTTCTGGCGACGGATGCGAAGCGACGAAGTACGGGTTCGGATTGCACCAGCCCCGATTACCGGCCAGCACGTTCGGCCGACATTCTTCGACCGAGCGATACTCGCAGCTCCACTGCATATCACCGTCACCCATCGCAACCACCGCACACCATGGAGACCGGTAGTAGTCCGCTGCCGCTGGCTGAAGCCCAAAGGCTAAAGAAGCAAGGGCGGCAACCACGAAAACCATGCGAGTCATCTTTAACCTCCCTGGTCGGTGTTCGTAGTAACACCGAACTGCCGGTCAGAATTCCCAGATGCAACCGCGCACGTCCCTTCCGCTCTGGGTCACGCGCGGACATTTGCGTCGCAAAACGTCATGTCCGCTTTACACCTGAAGCAGACATGGGCGATGCAAAACCAAATGTCCGCCTTGGGCCAATAGCGGGCATATGCAGTGCAAACCGACTTATTCGCTAAGGGGGCCCCGGCAGTACTTCCTCGCTAGTGATCTTTGACGCCGGCATTCCCCACTGCCTCGCCCCACAAAGCAATGTCCGCGTAGATCATCGCTTTAAATTCCGCCGGGCTGTTACCCAGTGGATCCGCACCAAAATTTTTCAATCGCTCGACAAACTTCTGGTCTTTCATCGCGACACCGACCTCAGCCGCGATCCGGTCCACAATCTCCTTCGGTGTTGCGGCAGGCGCCATCAACCCGATCCAGGACATCACCTTATATCCGGGGAAACCGGATTCGATCAGTGTGGGCACCTCCGGAACTTGGGGCGCGCGCTTCTCGCTCGAAACCGCAAGTATGCGGATATTGCCATTTGCCGCCTGCTCAAGCACATCCGATAAAACCGAAAACTTGATCGGAATTTCACCGGCGACGACTGCAGTCAGTGCCGGCGACCCGCCTTTGTAATTCACATTCGTCATTTTAAGCCCTGCACGCTCGAGAAATAATTCCATTGCAAGATGGGTCACGCTGCCTATGCCGCCTGTTGCGTAGAGAACCCGCGTGGGTTGAGAGCGTATGTAGCCGGCAAGATCGGAGACAGTTTTTACCGGCAGCTTCCCGTTCACGACGAGAGCAAATGTGTTTGTGATGACCGCGCTTATCGGGACAAAATCCTTCACAGGGTCATACCGCACCTTCATCATGGCCGGGGATATGGCAATTTGTGGAGTTGCGGCCATAAGGAGCGTGTATCCATCTGGTTGAGAACGTGCGACAGCCTCTGCCGCAACGGTACCATTGGCTCCGGCCCTGTTTTCAACGTAAAACGATGTCCGAAATGCTTCACTGAATCGTTGAGCGAACATGCGCGCGATGGTGTCGGCGCTGCCGCCTGCAGCATAAGGCACGATAATCTTGACCGGGGCTTTCGGCCATTGCTGTGATTTCGCGGGACAGACGAACGCTAAGACGATGAGCGCGCCGATTGAGACGTTCAATGTTCTCATTATACGTCGTTCGCCTCTTCGTGTTCGATTGGCAATAGATTTGTTCAAGCGCGTAACCGAAATGTATTCGATCGCCTTATGCCATAATCCGCCCGGTCGATAAAAAACGATTCAGAAGAGGCAAGAATTTTCCCTGCCGTATCAGTGGCTCAATAACATTGTGTTGAGCGTAGTCCAAAGCAATAAGTTCGACATTCGGCAGTCCGGCAATCCGTTCGGCTTGCTGGCGGTCACGAGGATTTCCGGCACCATAGGTGATCAATACACGCGTTTTGTGCGCTGCTGAAGCACAGGAAGCTCGCAGATTTCTAAAATAGTCGGGCGCTCGTTCCGCGAGATCTAGATATGCACGCGGGACCGGCCCTAGCGTATCGACAAACTCGCGTGTGTAATCCGTCGCGCCCGCGAGGCTGAGGACGGAGACCGCCTCAACCTCAAGCCCGTAGTACAGGGCCGGGTAACCGCCACGTGAAACTCCGAACGTAAAGATCTTTTTGCCGCCGATCTCCTCCGCGATACGCCGGAACGCGGTGACCGAAGAGGCCCGATCGGGACCGAGGGTCGGGAAACCGCAGCTTCCCCGAAAATTACGAAGGTCCTTGATGTACACAAGACTCGCCGGCAAACGGCCAAGCCACTGATGAATAAAATTGGCCGGCAGGCCAAGGTTACCTCCGGCTGCGCAGAAACACAGCAAAACGGTGTCGCAGTCCGGTCGTCGAACGACCTGAATCTCCTCCGTCGGGTCATTGCGAAAGGCGAGCGGGGCCGGACTATGGCGCGGCATAGCATCAAACAACGCGACCAAAGTCGCCAGGTATGTCAGTTCGGGATAGAGCGGGTGCAGGTAACGTGCCGCATACTCGACAATATCGATGCGGCCTGCCTCAAACAGGTCATGGCAAGCGTTCGCCCATTGGTAGCCTCGCGCGTGCGGCACGACAGCCGGAGTGGTACCAGACGAATAGGCAACTTCCAACTCGCGGACCAATGCGACTTCGAGTCTTTGGTGAACCGCTGGCTTGCTCGGAAAACATATGGACGCAATCTTACGGCCGATTGCTCGAATCATGCGCCGAGTCTCGCCGTCGGTGACGCGTTCTGGCCTGCGAGCCACCGCGCCAGTTCCTGAATCGTCTGAATTGACTCGAAGACATCGGCGGGCATCACGACGCCAAAACGTTTCTCCAGTTCGAGCGCGACCTTGACAGCCTGGAGCGAGTCTCCGCCCAGAGACGATACGTTGTCCTCAGCCGTCGCCCCAACATTGCCGAGGACCGAGTCGAAAATTTTGGCCACTTCGTCGATCAGCGGATCGTCGACCGGATTGACCATTTGCACAACGCAGGCTGCGTCCATCTGCGCAACACGGACTCGGTCGATCTTGAGAGTCGGAAGTCGGGGCAACTGGTCGACCACTTTGAGTGTCGCTGGAATCATATAGAGCGGCAGACTCCTTTTCAGCATCGACACCAAATCGCGCCGCGACCACCCATCGACTCCGGAACGCGGCTCGACATATCCGGCTAGCGATCGCGGGAGGCCGGCACCGTTCCTCCTCACCACGACCACAGCATCTTCTACCCCCGCACACCCTCTCAGCGCGCTCTCGACCTCGCCTATATCGATCCGGTAGCCGTGCAGCTTGATCTGGTGATCCTTGCGCCCGATGAATTCGATGAGCCCATCGGGCCGTTGACGCCCGAGGTCTCCGGTCTTGAATGTGACGATTGATTCGTCTGATGGGTCGCGCGCGAAGGCCGCCGCCGTCAAATCGGGAGCATCCAAATAGCCGCCGGCGATAAAGCGGCTCTTGATCAATATTTCACCAACCTCGCCGTCAGCCACCGGCACTCCGGCATCATCGACGATCGTGAGCGTCCGATTCGGAAGCGGTCGTCCAACGGGTGGACGGGGCGTCGTGTGTTGCAATGTGCTGTCTACAAACCAATGACAGCGGAGGTGCGTTTCAGTCGACGTCAGAGCCATGTATAGATGGACATCCCGAGAAAATACCCGGCGGCACATATCGATATCGCGCCATTCGACGCTGTCGCCGCCTAGGCTCGCAATTCGAACGCTGTCCATCCGCTCGTTCTCTCCAATCGCCTCGGCGAGACGGCGCAAGAGACCCGGCGTCGAATGATATATCGTGATGCCGCGGCCCTGAATTTCGCGCACGAGTCCTTCGGGTTGCAAATCGGCGGGCGACAAGAAATGGAGCGAAGCACCGTTGAGCAAAGCTGCAAAAATATCGCGCGAAGCCGCTGCGTTGCTCGGCGGATAGACCAAGGTCAGCCGGTCTTCTGGCCCGAGATGAAGAGCATTCGTGTACTGCAATATCATTTGCAACATATTGCGGTGGCTATGTGGAACACCCTTCGGAATTCCTTCAGAGCCGGATGTGAAGTAGATATAGCCGAGGTCCGTTGCCACGGGACGGATGGCGGACTGCGGTATCGGTGCGTCGACGAGAGTATCGATGTCGATGATCGGAAGGGGCGACGACAACAGGGTCGCGGCCTGCGCTGCCGCGCCACCCGCAGAGACGATGGCGCGGATACCGGCGAGCTCGGCGATTGCACGATTGCGTTCGACAGGATGATCTGCGTCCAGGGCCGCGTAGACACCACCCCCGCTGAGCACGCCCAGCATCGCTGCAGGGTAAAGCGCGTCTCGACCGAGAAGTATCCCTATTGGAGCCGTGCTGCGATTTGCCAGTGAGGCGGTGGCGGCACCGATCCTGGCGACGAGAGCAGCGAGTTGACCATAGGTAAAAGAGTTCGCCTGGTCCTGGATGGCGAGCCTGTCAGGATGGCACCGCGCAACGGCCTCGAAACGGTCCACGATCGATGCATCGAGCGCGCGCTCCGGGAACGGCTTGAACGGACAATCGATTGGACCACCGAAGTCGAGCGACAGACCTTTTGGCATGCGAGCTCACGCCCTCGGAACAATTCTGCCTAACCAGAGCGGAAAGTTAACGTTCCCGGCAATTAAGCGCTTGATGAATACCATAAAGCGTCATTCTGAGAAACTCCTGCGGTTACTGAAGCGTTTGGCGATTTCGAGACAGACCCTGGTTGCATTAAATGCCAATGCCCGTGAGGCACAGGCAGCAGCGGACGCATATCCGCTTTGGGTCTTAGCAAACATGTGCGTTGCACCGGGCCATGTCTGCTTTACTCCCGACAGCGACCGCAAAAGCGGACTTCAGCAAAACGTCATGTCCGCTTTACACCTGAAGCAGACATGGGCGATGCAAAACCAAATGTCCGCCTTGGGCCAGAAGCGGACATATCCATTTATTCTATGACGTTGTCAGCGCGCGCGAGCACAGACGGCGGTATAGTTAGGTCGAGTGCTTTGGCTGTTTTGAGATTAATTACCATTTCGTATTTGGTCGGCACTTGAACCGGCATCTCGGCGGGCTTCTCTCCTTTCAAGATTCGGTCGACGTAGCCTGCCGCACGCCTGAACTGATCGAGGATGTCGGACCCGTATGAGATCAGACCGCCGCTCGTGACATAAACCCGTCGAGAGTACACCGCGGGCAGCCTGTGACGGGCAGCGAGCTTGATGATCAGATCGCGATGAAACACCGTCGCGGCGCTCGCGGTTGCGATGAGACCTCCGTTGGCAAAACGCGCGAAGGCCGCAATACCGCGTTCAATCTCACCGCTGTCGCGTAGGCCAATTGGGCTCACGTCGACCCCGACAGATGGGGCAACGGACTGGATGACCGCGAATTGCCCAATGCCCGAGGATATTGTGGGATCGCGAAGAATGCCTGCCCGGGTAACGTTCGGCGCGATTTGCTTGAGCAGTTCCAGCCATTTTCCGCTCAAGTTGTACTCAAACGACACAAAGCCCGTAGCATTTCCCCCCGGCCTTGCAAGGCTTTCGGCATAGCCAGCGCCAACAGGGTCTGCGACATTCACGAACACGACTGGGACGGTGCGAGTCGCCTGCAGCAACGGCCCTACGCTCGTCGCACCTGCAGTCACGATAACATCTGGTGGGAGCGCGGCCAATTCTGCGACAAGTTTACGGATGCGTTCGACATTGTTGCCGCCGACGCGA
>JBKPRE010000133.1:0-21149 GCA_046734435.1 Pseudomonadota bacterium
CGGGTAAGCACCGACATCCATGGCACTCGCTGATTCGACAGCCCGCAAGCAGGCCGAAGAACCTGCCCCGCTCTACCGTTCCGCTCCGCATAACATCGAGGCGGAACAGGCATTGTTGGGCGCTATCCTGGTCAACAACGAAGCTTTTTACCGCGTTTCGGATTTTCTCGAGCCTGCGCATTTCTTCGAGCCAATCCATCAGAAGGTCTATCAGCTTGCGCGTGATTTGATCCGGGCCGGAAAGCTCGCCACGCCCGTGACGCTCAAAACATTTCTTGATGCCAGTATCGACATCGGGGGTCTGACCGTCAGTCAATATCTTGCTCGGCTTGCCGCTGAAGCAACGACAATCATCAACGCCGAAGACTACGGGCACACCGTCTATGATCTCTCGATACGCCGCGCACTGATTCAGGTTGGCGAGGATATGGTCAACGTCGCATACGACGCACCGGTTGACTTTTCGCCGCGCAACCAAATCGAGGACGCCGAACGACGACTATACGAACTGGCGGAGACCGGCCGCTACGACGGCGGTTTCCAGCGCTTTGCGCAGGCACTCACGACCGCGATCGATATGGCCGCGCACGCCTTCCAGCGCGACGGAAAGTTATCGGGCGTCGCCACAGGGTTGGACGATCTCGATCGCATGATGGGTGGGCTGCAGCAATCCGATCTGATTATTCTCGCGGGCCGACCGGGTATGGGCAAAACGGCGCTTGCAACGAACATCGGCTACAACATCGCCAACGCTTGGCGCGGCGAGGTAAAGCCCGATGGTCACACGGTGACCGTCAACGGCGGTATTGTCGGATTCTTCTCGCTGGAAATGTCCGCCGAGCAACTTGCCACCCGCATCATCGCCGAACAGACCGGAATTCCGTCGAACCAGATCAGGCGCGGCGGCATCAGCGAAAGCGACTTCGAGAAGATCAAGGACTACTCGATCGAGCTGCAGCACATTCCGCTCTATGTGGACGAAACAGGCGGCCTTTCGGTGGCCCAGCTCGCTGCCCGCGCCCGGAGGCTGAAGCGTCAGCGCGGACTGGATTTGCTGGTGGTCGACTACCTCCAACTGCTTCAGGGCTCAACCCGGCGCTCGGCCGAAAATCGCGTGCAGGAAATCACGGAAATCACCACCAAGCTCAAGGCTTTGGCAAAGGAACTGAATGTGCCAATCCTAGCGCTGTCGCAGCTGTCGCGTCAGGTCGAGAGCCGCGACGATAAGCGCCCCCAGTTGTCGGACTTGCGTGAATCGGGATCGATTGAGCAGGACGCCGACGTGGTGTTGTTCGTCTATCGTGAAGAATATTACCACCAGATGCGTAAACCTCTGGAATCAAACCGCGACAAGTTCGCAGAATGGTTGGCCGAAGCAGATAAAGTGCACGGCAAAGCCGAGGTCATCATCGGCAAGCAGCGTCACGGGCCGACCGGAACTGTCGAGTTGCAATTCGATGCCGCAGTAACGCGATTTTCCTCGCTCGCGCGCGACACTTACCTCCCCGAGCGTACTTAGGGCGCTCGCCGGGTCGGCATGGACTGCCGGCGCGCGGGCGGCTAAACCCAAACGGTATGACCGACACCGCCCTGCAGCGTGACTTGCAAGGGGTCGCCGCTTCGGCGGGCGACGTCAATTCCAGCCCCACAAAGGCGGACGCAGGCGGGATCCTGACCATCAACCTTTCGGCCATCGCGGCAAATTGGGAACTGTTAGGCCGGCAGGCAATGCCGTCGGAATGCGCCGCCGTCATCAAAGCCGATGGGTATGGCTGCGGCATAGAGCCAGTTGCGCGAACTCTTACGAATGCGGGTTGTAGAACATTCTTTGTCGCAGATATCTCGGAGGCGCGGCGAGCGCGCGCCGCTGCGCCGAACGCCGCCCTTTATGTGCTCAACGGCCTGCTGCCTGGAACTGCGGCGACCTTCGCCGATATCCGCGCTCAGCCGGTGATTGGCAGCTTTGTCGAACTCGCGGAGTGGGATGCATTCTGCTCAGCCAATCAGTGGCACGGCGGGGCGGCGTTGCATGTCGACACGGGCATGAACCGTCTTGGCGTTTCCGTCGATGAAGCGGCGGCACTCGCGCCCCGTATCCGTACCGAAAATCACGGCATCACGTTGCTGATCAGTCATCTCGCCTGCGCCGAGCAGCCGGATCACCCTCTCAACCAGCGCCAGATCGAGCTCTTCCGCGAAGTGCGCCTACTCTATCGCGGAATTCCCGGCTCACTCGCAAATTCATCCGGCATTTTCCTCGGCAATAGCGCCCATTGCGACATGGTCCGCCCAGGGGCAGCCTTATTCGGCGTCAACCCGACACCCGGTCACCGCAACCGGATGCATCCAGTGATTGAACTGCGCGCGCGTGTTGTGCAAGTACGCAACGTTCCGAAGGGCGAGACCATTGGGTACAATGCGACTTGGACCGCCAAGTACGCAGCGCGCATTGCCATCGTTGCGGCCGGCTATGCGGACGGATATCCGCGTGCGGCCAGCGCCTCCGACACGACCCCCGGCTCCGATGCCATCGTTGCCGACACTCGTTGCCCGCTGGCGGGACGCGTGTCGATGGATCTGCTGGCAGTCGACGTCACGGCACTGGCCGAAAATGCGGTGCGACGCGGTGACCTAATCACCCTCATCGGGGGCATGATCGAGGTGGATGATCTGGCAGCAGCTGCTGGGACAATTGGGTACGAGGTACTCGTCAATCTGGGCCGCCGGTACCACCGAATATATCGCTAACAGTCAAATCCCCCGAAAATTAGCCTCTTCTTAAAATTTGTTCTTGTATTGTTCTCATGGCCGCCCTAGTTTTGTGCACGGCCAATTTCTGGCGATTCTCTATGTCCAAGCGCAGTCTCACCTTTATCTGCCAGAACTGCGGTGCCGCTTTCAGCCGCTGGCAAGGCAAATGCGAGGCCTGCGGAGAGTGGAATACGCTCAGCGAGGAAGGCGCTGAACGATCGTCCGGGCCCGGTCGCAAGCCGGGCAAAGGCCGCCTGTTTGCACTCGAGGCCCTGACCGGTGAGGCCCATGATGCTCCTCGTCTGGTGTCCGGGATTGCCGAATTCGACCGCGTCACCGGCGGCGGTTTCGTGCCCGGCTCGGTGCTGCTGGTCGGCGGCGATCCGGGCATCGGAAAGTCGACTTTGCTGATTCAGGCGGCTGCCGCGCTCGCGCGTGCCGGTCACCGGGCGGTCTATATCTCCGGCGAGGAAGCAGTGGCACAAGTTCGTCTGCGGGCCGAGCGCCTCGGCTTGCGTGATGCGGCCGTCGAGCTCGCGGCGGAAACGTCGGTCGAAGACATCATCGCGACGTTGTCGGAAGGGAAAATTCCACGCCTGATCGTGATCGATTCAATACAGACTATGTGGACCGACATGGTCGAATCCGCCCCTGGAACGGTGACCCAAGTCCGCGGCAGCGCGCAGGCATTAATTCGCTTTGCGAAAAAGACTGGCGCAGCAATCATTCTAGTCGGTCACGTCACCAAGGACGGCCAAATTGCAGGCCCGCGTGTCGTCGAGCATATGGTCGATGCAGTGCTCTCGTTCGAGGGCGAAGGCTCCCACCAATTCCGCATCCTGCGCGCGGTCAAAAACCGGTTCGGACCAACAGATGAAATCGGCGTTTTTGAAATGACCGGTTCAGGCCTGCGCGAGGTCGCAAACCCGTCCGAGCTGTTTTTGTCGGAGCGCGATCTCGGCCAGCCTGGTACCGCTGTCTTCGCGGGCATCGAGGGCACGCGGCCGTTGCTGGTCGAGATCCAAGCACTTGTCGCACCCACTTCGCTCGGCACGCCACGGCGCGCCGTGGTCGGCTGGGATCCGAGCCGTTTGTCGATGGTGCTAGCGGTGCTCGAGGCCCATTGCGGGGTACGGCTCGGTGGGCACGATGTCTACCTCAATGTGGCCGGCGGCATGCGTATCCACGAGCCGGCCGGCGACCTTGCGGCAGCCGCGGCGTTGGTCTCGTCGCTTGCGAATGCTCCGCTTCCGGCCGACGCGGTCTTTTTTGGAGAAGTATCGTTATCCGGAGCGGTGCGCCCAGTGGCGCAAAGTGCCGCCAGGCTCAAGGAAGCGGCCAAACTCGGATTCAATCGCGCCATCGTTCCTGACGCGGCTCGCAGCGAGCTGAGCGAAGCCAGCCTTAAGGTTACCGACGTCGGCAGTCTCGCCGGCCTCGTCGCGGACATTGCCGCTCGTGGTAAAGCACCCCGGCTCGTTAGAACTGGTGGACAAGACGCGTGACGACGCCCCGGCGCCCCGCTATATACGGCGCGTCAAAACCGGCTCCGGCAGGCCCTTAGGGCACCCAGCCGCCAGCGCAGAAATGGGCTTAAAATTAAGCACTTAAGGTCGACATTGCCGCCCCTGTCCGGAGCCGCTATGGCTGGCCCGGATTCGTTGCGCTGGCCGTATGCCAGGCGCTACGGCAAATGCCTGAGCACGCGGAGCGCCTGAGCAACCGATGCCGATCACGCTGCTCGACATCATTCTGCTGGCGGTCATGTTGATCTCGGGGCTGCTCGCCATGATCCGCGGCTTCATGCGTGAGATTCTATCGATCGGCGCCTGGGGCGTCGCAGCCTTAGTGACGCTGTATTCGTATTCGCGCCTGCTGCCCACGGCGAAACAGTACTTCAGTAGTGACACGGTTGCAGCCGCTGTAACGGCCGGTGGCGTTTTTCTGGGCACGCTCCTGGTCGTCTCGATCATTACCGCGCGCATTTCCGACATGGTGCTCGACAGCCGGGTCGGCGCCCTCGACCGCACGCTTGGTTTTCTTTTTGGCCTAGGACGAGGCCTCATCATCGTGGTCGTCGCCTTCCTGTTTTTCGCATGGTTGGTGCCCGACCGCAGCCAACCGGAATGGGTGCGCAGCGCCAAGTCGAAAGTCGTGCTGCAAAACACGGGACAATGGCTGATGTCGATGTTGCCGGATGACCCCGAGAGCACCATCTTAAAGAGGCTGAAAAGACCGAAGCCTGAGGATCAGGATGCGCCCGACAGCAATCCCGACCAGCGGTCAGAGCTACTGACGCAACCGAGAGCAAGCGTGCGGTGACAATGGACAATCGAGACCTCGTGCCCCTGCCCGATGAAGCGTTTGATCCGGATGCCGACCGCCTGCGCGAGGAGTGTGGCGTCTTCGGTATTTTCGGTCACCCCGACGCCGCCGCCATCACAGCGCTCGGCTTGCACGCGCTTCAGCATCGCGGCCAGGAGGCTGCCGGCATCGTTTCCTTCGATGGCAAGCGATTTCATTCCGAGCGCCGGCTTGGTCTCGTCGGCGATGCCTTTGCGCGCCGTGAGGTGATCGACCGCCTGCCCGGCACGTCCGCGATCGGACACGTGCGCTACTCAACCACGGGCGAAACGGTCCTGCGTAACGTGCAGCCGCTCTTCGCGGAACTCGAAGGCGGCGGTTTTGCAATCGGCCACAACGGTAATCTCACCAACGGCATCAAGCTGCGGCGTGACCTCGTGCACGAAGGCGCCATGATGCAGTCGACCACCGACACCGAGGTGATTTTGCACCTGGTCGCGCGTGCCAAACGCAACCGCTTCGTCGACCGTTTTATCGAAGGCCTACGCCAGCTCGAGGGCGCCTACGCCTTCGTGGGGCTCACCAATAAGAAGCTTGTGGGCGCCCGCGATCCGCTCGGCATCCGTCCGCTCGTCATCGGAAAACTCGACGGTTGCCCGATCCTGGCCTCCGAGACCTGTGCACTCGACATCATCGGCGCGCAATATGTGCGCGACGTCGAAAACGGCGAAGTTGTTATTTTCGATGAAGACGGTGCGCAATCGCATAAGCCGTTCCCACCGATGGCGCAACGGCCCTGCATTTTTGAATACGTCTATTTCTCACGGCCGGATTCGATTGTCGGCGGCCGAAACGTCTATGACGTACGCAAAACCATGGGCGCGGAACTGGCACGTGAAGCGCCGGCCAAGGTCGACGTGATCGTTCCCGTGCCTGACTCCGGCGTACCGGCAGCGATCGGCTTCGCGCAGGAGTCCGGCATCCCTTACGAACTTGGCATTATCCGCAATCACTACGTCGGCCGCACCTTCATTCAACCGACACAGTCGATTCGCGATCAGGGCGTGCGCATGAAGCACTCCGCCAATCGCGCCGTCGTTGGCGGCAAGCGAATTGTCCTCGTGGACGATTCCATCGTCCGCGGCACGACCTCGCGCAAGATCGTGCAGATGATGCGCGACGCCGGCGCCCGCGAAGTGCACTTCCGAATAGCCTCGCCTCCGATTACCCATCCCGACTACTACGGCATCGATACTCCCGAACGCGACAAGCTGCTGGCGGCGACCCATGACCTTGAGGGCATGCGGAAATTTATCGGAGCGGATTCACTCGCTTTTCTGTCGGTCGACGGAATCTATCGCGCGATGGGATTCGAGGGACGCGATTCGGTGCGGCCCCAGTTCACGGACCATTGTTTCACCGGCGACTATCCGACGCCGCTCACCGATCTCGCCGCACAGGAAGCTAGCCCCCGCCAGTTGTCGCTTCTGGCAGAAGCCATCTAATCGCGGTCATGGCCGGACCAATGACCGGCGCAACCAGGCCCCTTTCCGACCGCATTGCCTTGGTCACCGGAGCCTCACGCGGCATTGGCGCGGCGGTGGCGCTCGAGCTTGCGCAGGCCGGGGCCCATATCGTCGCCGTCGCGCGCACTGTCGGGGGGCTGGAAGAGCTGGACGACAAGGTCAAGGCCGTCGGCAGCTCCACGACCCTCGTGCCGCTCGATATGAAGGACAGCGATGGCATCGCCCGGCTCGCACAGGCTCTCAATGAGCGCTACCAACGCCTCGATGTCCTGATCGGCAACGCCGGCATATTGGGGGTCCTGTCGCCGCTTTCGCACTACGAGCCGAAAGACTGGGACAACATGGTCGCGGTCAATGTCACCGCGAACTGGCAGCTGATCCGCTGCATGGATGCGCTGCTGCAGCGTTCGCAAGCCGGCCGGGCGGTATTCCTGACGTCGGGGGTCGCGCATCTAGGTCGCGCCTATTGGGGACCCTACGCAGCGTCAAAGGCGGCGCTGGAGGTCCTGGTGCGCACTTATGCGGCCGAGACGGCCACCACGAATATACGTGCCAATTTGTTTGGTCCGGGCCCAACGCGGACGCGCATGTACCTCGGAGCGTTCCCAGGCGTCGATCCGTTGACGCTGCCGACACCCGAAGAGGTCGCAAAAGCGATCCTGCCGCTATGCCTCCCCGACTTCACGGAGTCCGGCAAGCTCTATGACTATCGCGACCGCAAGCTGAAGTCGTTCCAGCCGCCGGCCTAGAGCCGAACCCTTTGGCTCGTCATGCCCGCGCTTGTCGCGGGCATCCACGTCTTAATGTGAAATTCAAAGACGTGGATGGCCAGGACGAGCCCGGCCATGACAGTGGAGGACGTCAGCTCAACGGATCACGCTCTAGCCGGTCAACTTTCGCGCCGATCAGTGCTTGCGCTTCGCGCGCCCTTTGTAGGGATTGTCTTTCTCGCGCAACGTGAGGCGGATTGGTGTGCCCGGAAGATCGAAGGTCTCGCGCAAAGAGTTCAACAGATACCGCTTGTAGGCATCTGGCACGGCGTCAGCGCGAGTGCAAAAAATTACAAAGCTGGGCGGACGACTCTTGGCTTGCGTGATGTAGTTGAGCCGCAATGAGCGCCCCGAAACCGCGGGCGGCGGATGTGCGCTCACCGCATGTTCGAACCAGCGATTAAGCCCGCTGGTAGGAATGCGCTTGTTCCACACGTCATAGGCGTCGACGATTGCCTGCATCAATCGGTCAAGCCCTTCGCCAGTAAGGCCAGAGACGGCAACCACCGGCACACCTTTGAGCTGAGTGAGTTTTTCCTCGGCCTGCTCGCGCAACTTGCCGATGGCTCCCGCTGTCTTGTCCTTCAGATCCCATTTGTTGACCGCAATGACGATCGCGCGGCCTTCCTGCTCGACCAAATCGGCAATGCGCTGGTCCTGCTCTTCGAACGCATTTTCAACGTCAAGCAGCACAACCACGACCTCGGCAAAGCGCACCGCATTGAGCGCGTCAGCAACTGAAAGTTTTTCCAGCTTCTCTTCGACACGGGAACGCCGCCGCAGGCCGGCTGTGTCGTAGATCCGGAACTTGTGGTCCTGCCATAAATGCTCGACCGCAATTGCGTCCCGCGTGATACCGGCCTCGGGCCCTGTGAGTAGCCGCTCCTCCCCGATCAAACGATTGATCAATGTGGACTTTCCTGCGTTGGGCCGGCCGACGATAGCGACGCGGATTGGGTGAGCGGCGTCCGGCGCGATATCGGAGGATACCGCATTCCCATGCTCGGGCAGCACGGCGCGCAAGGCATCGAAGAGATCGGACATGCCTTCATCATGCTCGGCCGAAATCGGTATCGGCTCGCCGAGGCCGAGCGCATAGGCCTCAAGCCGTCCCGCCTCGCCGGAAGTACCTTCACTCTTGTTGGCCACTAGAATTATCGGTTTGCCCGACTTGCGCGCGACATCCGCGAACGCGTGGTCCGCGGGAATCGGCCCGGCGCGCGCATCGATCATGAAGAAGACGGCATCCGCCTGCTGGATGGCCGCTTCGGTCTGGGCCCGCATGCGGCCGGACAGGCTTTCAGGATCGGACTGCTCTAACCCGGCGGTATCGATCACGGTGAAGGCGATGTCGCCAAGCCTGCCTTCCCCCTCGCGGCGGTCGCGGGTAACGCCGGGCCTGTCGTCGACAAGCGCAAGCCGGCGGCCGACCAGCCTGTTGAAGAGGGTCGACTTGCCGACATTGGGGCGACCGATGATGGCGACTGTGAATGGCATTATGCTATCCGGCCACGCGAGGCGGCCCAGGTTTTTAGCCTGCTACACTTGTCAGCGCGAGAAGGTGCCGGGCTGCGGCGACGACGGCCAGGGTGCCGTCGTAGTCTGCCCTTGTGTCGGCCAGGGCGACTGGTCCTGTTGCCGCGCAGGCTGCGGATTCTGCTGGGGCCATGGTGCCATTTGCTGCTGCGGTTGGCTTGCGGCCTGTGCCGGCTGCTGCGACGCCGTGCGCGGCTTTGCGGCGCGTTTCGGTTTCGGTTTCGGCTCAGGCTCCGCTGCGGCGGCTTTCTTCTCTGGCTGAGCCTCCTCCGCGGCCTTGTTCTGCTCAGGCGCAGGAGCCTGCAAAGCTTGCGCCGTTTCCGGCGGAGGGTGATTGCCTTTCACATATTCGGGCGGAATTCCTTGGGTTACGCCGGGCACGCCCCCGGGAAACAACTCCTTACGCTCGCCGGGCAATTTCTTCTTTTCGTTGAGGCCAAACACGTCGAGCTTGTCCGGATCGAAATCCGCGCAACCGGCAAGCGCCGGTATGGCTAGCGCAAGCGTTACAAGCAATACGATTCGAGAACTTGCACGCATGCGCTCAGCTCTTTCCATCCGCCGTGATCAACGCCGACAAGACATCCGCCCGCGCGCGGACGCCGATCGGGCTCTCCGCATCGCCTGCGATCATGTCGATATATTTGCGGGTAGCAGCGAAGTCGTGGTTCCTCCAGGCCGACAAAGCGAGCAGCTCGCGCGCAGTGTGGCGAAAACTCCGCGTCGGCTCGGCAACCGGGTCCAACCGCCGCCGCATGTCGGCCAGCGGCGCCGTGTCGACGAGCAGCAATCCGGCGCGTACCGCAGCCAGATCCTGCCAGATAGTCCCGACTGCAGTGTCAGCAGAGATTTCGTCGTAGGCTTTTACGGCGTCTGCCGGTTTGGATTGTGCGAGCGCGCCTGCCGCGCGCATGCGGGCGAGCATGCGATAGCCGGCGGGCGCCTCGGCTGCCACCTTCGCGAAAGCTGCCTCGGCCTCGGCTCGCTTGCCTTCTTCGTTCAGTGCGATTGCCGCCTCAAATTCCGCGCCCGCGGCGGCAGCCTTCTTTGCAACCCAATATTCGTATCCGCGCCAGGCAGCCATCCCGGCAACGATCAAGACAGCAAGGGCGATCAAATAAATGCTGTAGCGATCCCACAGCTTTTTGAGCTGCTCGCGTCGGACTTCTTCGTCCACCTCATGAAAAATATCGGCCACGATGGTTCCCAACCGCCTGGCCCACCCCCGGGCCCGAATTGCGCCGTAACCTACCGATGTGGCGCGGCTAAGGCAAAGCCAAAGGCCACAATCCTTAACATTTCAGCGTCTTAGGTCTTTTTGCTTTTCATCGGATAAATGTGTTCCGGCCCGGGAAAAGTCCGCGCGCGGACTTCGGCAGCGTAGTCGGAAATCGCCTTTTCGATACCCGGTCCGAGCGCGCCGTAGCGCTTGACGAACTTGGGAACGCGCGGCGAAAGGCCGAGCATGTCCTCGAGCACCAGTATCTGACCATCGCACACGACACTGGCACCAATACCGATGGTCGGGATTGCCACCGCAGCTGTGAGCTTGCGCGCCAACGGTTCCGCAACCGCTTCAATAACGACCGAAAAAGCGCCCGCCCGCGCGACCGCGATCGTGTCCTCCTCGATCCGCGCCCAGTCGGCCTCATCGCGACCCTGCGCCCGGAACGAGCCGATCGTATTGATCGCCTGCGGCGTCAACCCGACGTGCGCCATGACAGGAACGCCACGTTCGGCCAGAAATCGGATCGTTTCTGCCATGCGCTTTCCGCCTTCGACTTTGATCGCGCCGCAGCCTGTTTCCTTCAGAACGCGTGCCGCGTTCATAAACGCCTGCTCTTTCGATTCTTCGTACGAGCCGAACGGCATGTCGACAACGACAAGAGCCCGCCGCGAACCGCGCATCACCGCATGACCTTGCAGAATCATCATGTCGAGCGTCACCGGAACGGTCGTCTCCATTCCGTGCATCACCATGCCGAGCGAGTCGCCCACGAGAATGACGTCGCAATATTTATCGACGAGGCGTGCTGTGTGCGCGTGGTATGAGGTCAGACACACGATCGGCTCGCCGCCTTTGCGCGCGAGAATGTCCGGTGCAGTAACCCGCCTGATCTCGTCCTGAGTCGACACGCGCTACCTCCCGAACACCGGTACGCCAACCACATAAGGGTGGAACCAAAAGCCGAGCGCAAGGAATATGGCAACCCCAAGAACCACGACAACGACGTCATTCGTCCAACCTTGCGGAGCAGGCTTCGCGGCAGCGCCAATGTCACCGCGACGCTTGGCGGCGATACGAGCATAGACACCCCAGGCCAGGAACGTGCCAAACAACAGGATGGAACCGAGATCGCCATTCGAGAGCAGATGCGCTAGCGCCCAAGTCTTCACGCCAGCCAACATGGGATGCTTAAGCCTGGCTTTGATATGACTTGGAAAGAATGCGGCGACGACAAAGACCACCGCGAAAAACACCAAGCCAATGGTGATATGCCGCGTGAAAACGGGAGGAGACCAAAGCTGAACCAGACCATGGGCGCGATATTGCGCGTAGCCCCAAATGATCAGCGCAAGGCCTACAAGTGATACGATCGCGAACAGGCTGCGGTATAGGGGCAACCCTACCCGCTCGATAACGCTGGCGCGCGCCTCGCGAAACGAGACGAAAACATGCGTTGCGAGGAAAACCGCCAGACCAAGAATGAGAATGTTTAAACCCATGCTACACTCGCGTTAGATTGTCGCCGCAGTAGAGGATAGCGGCATCCAATGCAAGCCGATCCCAAATAGGTCGCAGCTCAGTGCTTTCAATATATCGGCTTCCGAAATATGCCGTCATGGCACTTTTGTTTCTATTCGCGGCCGCGGCGCCCGCGCCGGCGCAAGATTGGCCGGGAAAAACCGTGCGAATTATTGTGCCGTTTGGCGCAGGATCGACGCCCGACATCGTGGCACGCTTGGTGGCGGATGGCCTGCAGCATAAATATCCCACGACCACTTTCGTCGTAGAGAATAAACCCGGCGCGAGCGGTAACCTCGGCACCGATGCCGTCGCAAAGGCTGCGCCCGACGGCTCGACAATCGGCGTGAGTATAGGCGGCCCGCTCGCCATCAACACACTATTGTTCGCTAAACTTCCTTATGATCCTCATCAAGATATCGTGCCGATCACCCAACTGGTCACGCAGCCAAGTGTGCTCGCAGTTAACCCAGGCCTTGGTATCAATTCCGTCGCGGAGCTTGTTTCGCTCCTGAAGAAGAACCCAGGCAAATACAATTTCGCTTCCATTGGAACCGGCTCTCTGTCTCATCTCGCGATGGAAGCAATCGCGATCAAAGCCGGCACTCAACTCGTGCACGTGCCTTATGCCAGTTCGCCGCAGGCCGTCACCGCGGTACTCCGAAATGACGCCCAGATGGCCTGCCTTCCGGCGATTGCGGTGACACCCCAGGCCAAAGCGGGTGCGGTTAAAATTCTTGCCGTTTCCACACCCCACCGCTCGCCATACTTGCCGGACGTTCCAACTCTCAAGGAGGCCGGCATCGACGTGGAAGCCGATGCCTGGAATGGCCTGATCGCACCCGGAGGCACGCCGAAATCGATGGCCGAGAGGATCAGCAAGGATGTTTCCGAGATCATGATGCAGCCGGCTGCGCGAGAAAAGCTGGCCACCCAGTTGATGGAGCCGGTCAGCTCATCGCCGGACGCCTTACGTGCGCGAATGAACGACGAAATTGCCCGCTGGGCGCCGGTGATCAAGGCAGCGAATGTGAAAATAAACTAGGCTGCCGCGCGGTCTTTGACATCCTTGATGTCGACAAATGACATCCCCGGGGCGCGTTCTTGCGTGTAGTCGAGAATGAATTGGTTGCGCGCCATGAATACCTTGTCGCCATCTAGGTCTTCCGCACAACTTGAGTAGTTAGCCTGCACAAACTCTTCGAGCTTTTTGTCATCGTCCGAAGAGATCCAGCGCGCCAGTTGAAACTCAGGCTGCTCGAAGCCGACATCGAGACCGTATTCTTCCGACAGCCGCACCTTCAGCACATCAAGCTGCAGCGGCCCGACAACACCGACCAACGCGGGTGCGCCGTCAAGCGGGCGGAATACCTGCACGACTCCCTCTTCCGCCATCTGCTGCAGCGCCTCTTTCAACTTCTTGGCCTTCATCGGGTCGCCTAGCTTTACGCGACGCAGGATTTCGGGGGCAAAATTCGGAACGCCCAGAAATGCGATGTCTTCGCCTTCAGTGAGCGTATCACCGATGCGGAGTGTGCCGTGATTGGGGATGCCGACGACATCGCCGGCATAGGCCTCCTCCGCAAGCGCCCGATCCTGCGCAAAGAAGAATTGTGGCGTGGACAGCGTCAATGGCTTTGCCGTGCGCGTGAGCTTCGCTTTCATGCCGCGCCTGAGTTTTCCCGAGCAAAGGCGCGCGAACGCAATCCTGTCACGGTGGTTCGGGTCCATATTCGCCTGGATCTTAAAAACAAAGGCCGTCATCGCATTTTCGTGCGCATCGACCGTCCTGACGTTGGAGACCTGCGCGCGCGGTGCCGGCGCAAAGGACGCGAGCGAATCCAGCAGATCTTTGACGCCGAAATTCTTCAATGCCGATCCAAAAAATACAGGCGTCAGATGGCCCTCACGAAATGACTTGAAGTCGAATGTCCGGCACGCTTCCTTCACCAGCGCGAGCTCATCGGCAATCGCCTTGGCATCGAGCATGGGATTTTTAACCGCAAGTCCAGGCAGGTCGAGCGCTTGCCGCTCGACCGTTTTTCCGTCCTCGCCGACAAGACGCATCTCACCGGTTGAAAGGTCATAGGTTCCGGCGAAATCGCGGCCGCGGCCGATCGGCCAGGTCATCGGTGCAGTGTCGAGCGCCAGCGTCTTTTCGATCTCGTCGAGCAACTCGAATGGATCGCGGCTTTCGCGGTCCATCTTGTTGATGAACGTAATGATCGGAATATCGCGAAGCCGGCAGACCTCGAAAAGCTTGCGCGTACGTGCCTCAATGCCCTTGGCGGCGTCGATCACCATCACCGCGGAATCGACGGCGGTGAGCGTGCGATAGGTGTCTTCAGAAAAGTCCTCGTGGCCCGGCGTGTCGAGTAAGTTGAATACCCGCCCGTCGTAGTCGAACGTCATGACCGAGGTAACAACAGAAATGCCGCGCTCACGCTCGATCGCCATCCAGTCTGAGCGCGTCGAGCGGCGATCCCGCTTTGCTTTGACCTGACCGGCGAGATTGATGGCGCCGCCGAAGAGCAACAACTTTTCCGTCAGCGTCGTTTTGCCAGCGTCCGGATGCGAAATGATCGCGAATGTGCGCCGCCGGTCGACCTCGGCCGCAAGCGGGGTCGCCGGGATCGAATCGGACGTGGTCATCGGCTTGTTCATGGGGCGCATGTGGCAGGGAAAGCACGCAGGATCAAGGGGCCCGCTCCGCAAAAACGCCGGTAAAGGTGCGGCTTTTGCCTCGTTAGTTAGCCCAATGATGCTCCGTACTGCTCCGGCTTGAAGCCGACCAGCAATTTTCGCCCGCCCACTTCCAGGACGGGCCGCTTGATCATCGACGGCTGCTTGAGCATCAGGGCCAGCGCCTTTGCCTTTGTAACGCCGTCCTTTTCCTTGTCGGGTAGTTTCTTGAAGGTTGTCCCTCCGCGGTTGAGCAGCGCCTCCCAACCAACCTTCTTTACCCACTTCTCCAGCTGCGCCCGTTCAATGCCTGCAGTCTTGTAGTCGTGGAAGGTGTAGTTGACGCCATGCTCGTCGAGCCACGCACGCGCCTTCTTCATCGTGTCGCAGTTCTTGATGCCGTAGATGGTGACCGGCATGTCTACTCCCACTCGATCGTGCCCGGCGGCTTCGATGTCACATCGTAGACCACGCGGTTGACACCTTTGACTTCGTTGATGATGCGCGTCGCGACGATGCCCAGAAATTCGATGTCAAAGGGGTAGAAATCGGCGGTCATGCCATCCGTCGACGTCACGGCGCGCAGCCCAACGACATAATCGTAGGTTCGCCCGTCGCCCATGACTCCAACCGTCTTGACCGGCAGGAGCACTGCAAAGGCTTGCCAGATGTTGTCGTATTGTCCGCTGCGGCGGATTTCTTCAATGTAGATCTCGTCCGCGAGCCGGAGGATATCGAGCTTTTCGCGCGTGATCGGCCCTGGACAGCGAATAGCGAGGCCAGGCCCAGGAAATGGATGGCGCCCGACAAAAGCCTCCGGCAAACCAAGCTCCCGGCCGAGGGCCCTTACTTCGTCTTTGAAGAGTTCTCGCAAGGGCTCGACCAGTTTCATGTTCATGCGTTCGGGCAAGCCGCCGACGTTGTGATGCGACTTGATCGTGACTGATGGGCCGCCGGTGAATGAGACGCTTTCAATCACGTCGGGATAGAGCGTACCCTGGGCTAGGAATTCCGCGCCGCCGACTTTCCTGGCTTCCTGTTCGAAGACGTCAATAAACAGCCTGCCGATGGTCTTGCGCTTCTGCTCGGGATCCTCGACGCCTGCGAGGGCCTTGAGGAAGGTCTCAGAGGCATCCACGTGCACCAGCGGAATGTTGTAGCTGTCCCGAAAAAGCGTCATCACCTTCTGAGCTTCTGCGAGCCGCATCAGGCCATGGTCCACGAGCACGCAAGTCAATTGGTCGCCGATCGCCTCATGGATCAGCACGGCTGCAACCGCGGAATCGACGCCACCTGACAGGCCGCAGATCACCCGCCCTTTGCCGACCTGCTTGCGGATTTTCTCAATCGCTTCCTCCTTGAAAGCGCGCATGGTCCAGTCGCCTTTGAGACCGGCAATCTTGCGCACGAAATTGCGCAGGATCGCCGCCCCGTGCGGCGTATGCATGACCTCAAGATGGAATTGCGTGGCATAAAATTTACGCTTGTCGTCGCCGATGATGGCGATCGGCGCATTCGGCGACGTGCCGAAAACGTGGAAGCCCTGCGGGAGCTTGGTCACGCGATCGCCGTGGCTCATCCACACCGGGTATTTCTCGCCCTTGCGCCAGACCCCTTCGAAAAGCGGGGACTCTTCCGTGACGGTCACCTCGGCGCGGCCGAATTCACGGTGATGCCCGCCTTCCACCTGGCCACCGAGTTGCTGCGCCATCGCCTGCTCGCCGTAGCAAATGCCGAGCACCGGTATTCCGGCTTCATATATAACCTTAGGCGCGAGCGGCGCGTCCTTGTCGAGGACTGAAGCGGGGCCGCCGGACAGAATAACCGCCTTCGGCTTCATCTCGCGGAACGCGGCTTCGGCTTTCTGGAAGGGAACGATTTCGGAATAGACCTTCTCCTCCCGCACCCGCCGCGCAATGAGCTGGGTCACCTGGGAACCGAAATCGACGATCAGAACCTTGTCGTGCATGGACGGTCGATGTGCCCCGAAAATGGCCGACTCGGGCGCGCAAGGGCCGTTCGGGGCGGCTTTTTGCGGGCTTTGGGCTTGAAGGTCAAGTGTCCGCGATCGGGGTAACCCAATGTTAGCGCCGAACGTGCTTAGAAAATGCTCCCGATCCCATTTGTTCACAACTGCATAGCCGCAAGACACCATGGCTTTCGAAACCGAGCGCATGAGATTACCGGCCGCAGTGCGCGGTCGCGCCGATCGTCGCGGCGAGCTCTTTCGCGAAAGTCTGGGCAGTATGGCGCAACGTCACATCCTTGGGTTCGTCTGGGCGCTAAGTCCTTCCCGAATTCGCGGGCTGCCGAATGTGGTTCGGCTCTGCTTCGACGAGCTTCTGGCACCCGACTATGCCCTGCCCGATCCAGAGCGCGCATTTGACAGCCCGCCTGGACTTGCCGGGATCGTGCACGACTTGACGCCGCCAACGCTTCTTACCGCATATCGCCGCGGGCTCTATCCGTTCGCGCATGTTGCGCCACTGAAGTGGTGGTCACCACCGCAGCGTTCGGTTCTCTTTTTCAATGAGCTGCACATCGCAAGGCGACTGCGCCGGCAAATGCGTCAGGACAGTTACACGGTCACGCTCGACCGGGACTTTGAGGCCGTTATCGCCGCCTGCGCCGGCCAGCGGGACGGCCGCTGGCATTTGACTTGGATTACGCCGCGGATCATGCGGGCCTATGCCAATTTGTTTGATGCCGGCTACGCGCATTCATTCGAAGTTTGGAACGAGCGCGGTGAGCTCGCCGGCGGCGGCTATGGCGTTGCGCTCGGCCGCGCCTTCATCACCGAGTCGCAGTTCTCACGGGAGCCCAACACATCGAAAATGGGTTTCACCGCGCTGAACTGGCAGCTCGCGCATTGGGGCTTTGACTTCAACGACGGCAAGCTCATGACGCCAACCTGCCAGGACATGCGGTTCCGGGAGATCCCGCGCGACGAATATCTTCGCCGCCTCACGCAGGCCGAACGGCAAGCGGAAAAACCGGGTCGATGGCAAATTGAAACGGATCTGAAGACGGTTGCGGACTGGCAACCGGCTTAGTGCCGGCCGTTATCGACCACATTACCAAGCAACGGAATCGACGAAATCCATTTGCCGATCCGTGACCGACCCGATTCATCGGTCTTGGTTTCCGTACCGGCAACCGCTTCTGAAGAAGGGATCGATCCCGGTGGAATCGGGTGATCGGGCATCTTTGGCTGCGCCACATCTTGCTGCGCGGGCGCCGGAGCGATGGAAACTGGCGGCGGCAAGGTCGGCGCAACAGCGGGTACCGGCGACGCAGTCGCGGCCGGCGCGGTCGCTGTTGCACTGACGGACGGAGCAATTGCTGGCGGCACGTGCGGCTCCGCGTCACGTTGGATCGGGTGCGCGGTAGGCTGGAGCATCGGGCGGGCTTTGGAGCTTTCGGCAGGTCGCGCATCCGGTCGGTGCGTCACCAATGCCTGGCGAACGGCATCGAGCCATTGCGTGTCGGACACGGCAGGCTCGCGGCGGACGTTTTGCGCGGCAGGAGCTTGCGTATTCGCGGTGGATTGCTTGGGCGTCGCTTGCGGGCGCGGTTCGGCTTTGTGGACCTGTTCCTTTGATACCGTTTCGTCTGGCTGGGCTTTGGTTACAGGCGCCGCGGCCGCAACCGGCGGCGATTTTTCAGCTGCCAGCAACGCCTTGAACGCTGCGGTCGCTTCAGGATCAACTACGGCGCAGGTTTTTTCAAAACTCTCGACGTCGCGACGCACGAGGATGCGCCGGGTGGACGCGTCGAGGCCTTTGTCGAGCATTCCGATGATGCCGCTGCGTAGGCTCTGGCATGTTGTCTCGGGAGAAAAATTTGCGCGGTAGAACGTGTAGGCACTTGCGATACCGACCGGAAGCGCGAGTAGCGAACCGATCATCTGGATCGCGGTCACGAAGCGCACCGCCCTCGGCGACCTCGGTCTTGGATCGGCGTCAAAGTCGACGGGCGAAATATCGCGCGCGTTCCCGTGAAATGGCGGATCGCGCCTGGCGACAAGCATGAAAAACCCCGAAGAAGAATCTCGCGGTTCCACAGACACGCGAATATCGAGGAGAAAATTGGCCCGGATTGGGGCGCAATCGGGGAATTCCGTTTGCGATTTCTTACCGATCGTTACTGACCTCAGGGGCGCCGCCGGAGCAAAGAGACGAAAAAGCCGTCGGTACCTGTCAGCCGTGGCGTCATCAGTATGCCCTCTCCCGATAGGCGGACCGCCTTTGAGAAAACGAGGGCCTGCTCGCCGAGCACCCGTGTCACTGCGCCCGGGGCTTCGACCGCGAACGAAGGGTTCCGGCCCAGGAATGCCCGCACCTGCGCGCCATTTTCCTCCTCCAGCACCGAACAGGTAACATACGCTATCCGGCCTTCCGGCTTGAGCAGGGTTACAGCCCGATCGAGCACCCCTGCCTGCTCCTTCTGACGTTGCTCGAGCGCGCCCGGCCGCATTCGCCATTTGGAGTCGGGGTTACGCCGCCAAGCTCCGGTGCCTGTGCACGGGGCGTCGATAAGAACGAGGTCCATTCGCCCCAACAGGTCGTCAATTTCACTGCCAACGGATTTTGGAGAGCGCACCTGAACGTTGCGCGCGCCCGAGCGTTTGAGGCGATCATGGATCGGAGCGAGCCGACGCTTGTCGTCATCAGTTGCAAAAATTTGGCCCTTGTTCTGCATCATCGCAGCCAGAGCCAGTGTCTTGCCGCCGGCACCGGCGCAAAGGTCGACGACTTGCTCGCCAGGCCTGGCACCTGAAAACATTGTGGCCAATTGCGACGCCTCGTCCTGGACCTCGACCATGCCCTTGATAAACGCCGGCTCGGCGTGAATGGGGGGACTTTTCGCGTCGGCTGATAACCGAACCCGCAAGCCCCAGGGTGACCATCGCGCTGGCTCAGGATTGAGATCCGACAGGGCCGTTGTAACGGCGTCGATCTCTGCCTTCAAAGTGTTGACGCGCAGATCAAGCGGCGCACGGGAAGCAAGCGCCGCCCCCTCTTCGGCCCGCGCATCGCCGAACGCGCGCTCGAAATAGGGATCCAGCCACTGCGGATAGTCGCCGGCAATGTAAGGCGGCGCGTTTTCGATCTCACTGGTTTCGAGATGCTTACGCTCATCGTCGCTCAGCTTCTGCGGCGCGTATTTCGATCCATCGGCGAGATTCCCAATTGCCTCAACATCGAATCCGCGCTCGCGCTTGAGCATGCCCAGAAGAATAGCGCGCGGTGTGTCGGCCTGCATGATAAATGCGCTCGACGCCCTCCGTCGCAGCCCGTCGTATACAAGTCCGGCGATCGCTGCACGATCGCCCGAACCCGCATAGCGATGGGTAAGCCCCCAGGCCTTGAGCGCGTCAGCCGCGGGACGACGTTCGCTTTCAATCGAGGCGAAGACCTCGATGGCTGCGGCGAGCCGCGCTGCCGGTGTCATGGCAGAGCAAGCAAGATGCGCACGATATAGATCACCCACATGATGACCAGGATGATCGCACCGATCCCATAAAACCCGCCCCGAACGCGAACATTGTTGTTGGTCACGTGGATCAGCGCATGCGCCCACCGCGAAACAACAAAAATCCAGGCAAGGATAACGAAAATAAGATCGGCATGGCGCGTGATGACCTCAAGAATGGTCAGCACATAGAAAAGAATTGGCAATTCAAATTGATTGGAAAACGAATAGGCAAACTTGGTGGCGGGCACCGGCCAGTTCGGCTCACGCAACGCGATGTTGTCGAACTGCGTCTCGCCACGCTGCAATGTCGATGTGCGGAAATACATCATGCCGAACATCACGCCAAAGGTGAGCAACACCTCGACAAATAAGGGCAATAAGACGAATTGAACTGACATGACCCGATCCTCCCGCGTCGGAAAGGATAATTATACCCGGCTCGGATAGTTCGGGCTTTCCCGGGTAATTGTCACGTCGTGCACGTGGCTCTCGCGTAATCCTGCCCCGGTGATGCGGATAAACTCCGCCTTGCTGTGCATCTCTGTGAGATCCTTGGCACCCACGTAACCCATGGCGGCCCGCAAGCCACCGGTCAATTGGTGCAGCACAGTTGCCGCCGCGCCTTTGTAAGGCACCTGTCCCTCAACACCCTCAGGCACCAGCTTGAGCGTGTCCTTGATGTCTTGCTGGAAATAGCGGTCGGCCGAACCGCGCGACATCGCACCAACCGATCCCATGCCGCGGTAGGTCTTATACGAGCGGCCTTGATATAGAAACACTTCGCCGGGTGTCTCATCTGTACCGGCAAGCAAAGACCCGACCATCGCGCAGTCAGCCCCTGCCGAGATCGCTTTCGCGAGATCACCTGAATATTTGATGCCACCATCGGCGATCACCGGCGTATTGGAAGCTTTTGCCGCATCGACACAATCCATGATCGCTGTCAACTGTGGCACACCGACGCCGGCAACAATCCGCGTCGTACAGATCGAACCCGGACCGATGCCGACTTTGATGGCGTCGGCTCCGCAGTCGATCAACGCTTTGGCACCCTCGCTGGTCGCGACGTTCCCGGCGACTACTTGCACTTTGTTCGATTGACGTTTGATCCGGGTCACCGCGTCGAGCACATATCGCGAATGGCCGTGAGCAGTATCGACCACAACAAGGTCGACCCCAGCTGCGATGAGAGCTTCGGTGCGCGCGAAGCCCTTATCGCCGACGGTCGTCGCCGCGGCAACACGAAGCCGGCCCTGATCATCCTTGCAGGCGTTCGGATTGGCGACCGCCTTTTCGATATCTTTCACCGTGATGAGGCCGACGCAGCGATACTGCGCATCGACGACCAGAAGCTTC
>JBKPRE010000134.1:0-5316 GCA_046734435.1 Pseudomonadota bacterium
CACCGATCATGGCACCGTGGCGGCAGCATCCGATTGGGGCGGCGCCATGGAGGTCAAGGTTGTCCAGCCGTCACACAAAACAAGCTACGAACGGCTCTGTCACGATAGCGAGACGCCGCATTTCATGCTCGATCTTCGTGATCAGAAGGCCGCGCATACCCAGGGGCTGATGAACCCCCGGCTCGAGCGCGCAATAGGCGTGATTTACCGGCCGGAGACCGAGCTGGCCAGTCACTATTTCGAGGCCGTGCTGCCAGGCAATTCGACGAGTACATCTGGTTCGATGAGACCCGTGCCGTCACTCCGTTCAAGACGCACGAACTCAAAGGCTTCCCCGAGACCTATCCGTTCGGAGTCTGAACCCCGCGTAACGGCAAGCCCTGAGGGCGGCTTGAGCCATATCAATGAAATGAGGGCAGCGCCGCGCGATCTTTGAATAGTTCAGCAGCGAGGTGACGAGTCATGGAAACGCCCATTGAGATCGATTTTCAAGGCATGGCCGCCAATACCGGCGTGCGTGACAACATCAGCAAACATGTCAGTCAGCTGGAAGAGCGGTTTGGCCGGATTATCGCAGGCCGCGTGGTGCTCAAGGCCCCGGGCGGACATCACCAGAAGGGCGGTCTGTACGAAGTCAACATCAGGCTCACATTGCCCGAAGGACGCGAGGTCGTGGTTGGCCATACCGCGCAGAATGACGAACGCTATTCCGATCTGAATTTTTCCATCAACGACACCTTCAAGCGCGCACGCAGGCAGCTGCAGGATCAAGTCCGTAAATTGCAGGGGCAGGTGAAACATCACGAAGGCGCGCCGGTTGGGACCGTGGCTGAGCTCGATCCGCTCGGCGAATTCGGTCTCATCGAAACCGAAGATGGTCGGGAGATTTATTTCCACCGCAACAGCGTGCTCGGCGGAGATTTTTCCCACCTGAAGGTCAATTCGCGGGTGACGTATGCGGAAGAGATGGGCGAGAAGGGCCCGCAGGCGAGCACCGTCAAACTGATCGAAAAACATAAAATGCGAACATGAGTGACGCGTGTCGCGCGCTTCGGGCAAGCCCATCGATATCGCTGCCCGACTGATGTCGGAATTCGCGGCGCGAACCGGGCTCGTTCGGGCGATAGAGCATCCGCGGCGGTATCTTTGGACCGACGCCTTCGCTGTTTGCAATTTTCTCGAACTGTCAGCGCGCACAGGCGAGCAGGAGTATCGGGACTACGCGATCCTGCTGGTCGACCAGGTCCATCATGTGCTCGGCAGGTATCGAGAGGACGATACGCGTAGCGGCTGGATCAGTGGCTTTGACGAAGAGAAGGGAGGCCGCCATCCGACCGCGGGCGGGCTGAGAATCGGCAAGGCTCTCAGGGAGCGCAGCGAGGCTGAGCCATTCGACGAGCGCCTGGAGTGGGACCGGGACGGCCAGTACTTCCACTATCTGACCAAGTGGATGCACGCGCTCTGCCAAACGTCTCTAGTCGAATCCAAGCCGGCCTATGCGCGCTGGGCGGGCGAACTGGCGTCCGCCACCTATCAAAGGTTTGGCGCTACGTCGGCATCGCACCGCGGTCTTATCGGTATCTATTGGAAAATGAGCACCGATCTTTCTCGGCCGCTTGTTTTTGCGATGGGCTCACATGACGTGCTGGACGGATTCATCACCTTCAGGGAAGTGCAGAATGCGATGATAACCGCGTCAGGCGTCGACATGAATATTCGGGAAGAAATCCGTTCCCTGGCTGCTCTCACCCGGGGCAGGAATTGGGCGACCGATGATCCCCTCGGGCTTGGCGGGTTGCTTTTCGACGCTTGCCGTCTCTGCCGGTTGTCGGAGAATAGCCATGCCGATGCCGAACTGCTGGAAGCCTTGCTGGATGGTTGCAGCCGCGGACTTGCCAGCTTTCTGCGAGCCCGCCCGCTGGCCGGGGCAGCCTCACACCGGTTAGCGTTCCGGGAGCTCGGCCTGGCGATCGGTCTGAAGGCAGTGGCGAGCATTGCTTCTGAAATCACACAACGCAGTTTCGACAATAATGTCGCGTTACGCAGGGCGGCTGATTGGCTTTTGCGGCAAGAGTCGCTCGGTGCCGAGATTGTCGATGACTGGCTGTTGCCGGCACGCCAGCAGGATGACTCCTGGCGCGCTCACCAGGACATCAACGACGTGATGCTTGCAACAGCGCTGATACCAGACACATTTTTGTCGATCGGTCGTCCGGTCAGGTGATCTCGTTTGCGATAGGACCGGCCGGACAAAGCCGACAAGGCAGGCACCAAGCTGTCATTCCGGGACGGCGCGTTAGCGCCGGACCCGGAATCCAGCGCAAGTTTCTGGATTCCGGGTTCGCTGTCGGAGCTTGTCATCGGGCCGGCCTTCGGCCGGGCCCGTTGGACAGCGCCCCGGAATGACAACTGATAGGCGCAGGCTCGCTATTGCCTTGGCCCAACATGCGGACTACCTATTGAGCAGCAATCTCGCGGGGTGTCCGGCTTCTGCCGGGCTGAGAGGCCTAGAGCCAACCCAACGAACCTGATCCGGGTCATGCCGGCGGAGGGACCAGAGATGCATCACCCGCAAGCAGAATCGCGCAACGGCTTTTCGCGCGAAGAGTTGGCGCAATCCGCGCTCGATATTCTCGCGCGGCTGCGGGCGCGCGCTCCGCGGATTCACTGCATTACCAACGCGGTCGCGCAGAATTTCACGGCCAATGTGCTGCTCGCGGCCGGTTGCATCCCGTCGATGACGTTGTCTCCGGAGGAAATCGGGGCCTTCGTTGCCGGCGCGCAGGGGCTTCTGGTCAATCTCGGCACCTTCGACGCCGAGCGGCGCGAGGCGACGAAGATCGCCGTCGACACGGCGGCGCGTGCGAAACTGCCGTGGGTGCTCGATCCCGTGTTCGTCGACCGTGCTCCGCCGCGCGCCGCGTTTGCACGCTATCTGATCGGTAAACGGCCAGCGGTCGTCCGCCTCAATCATGCGGAGTTCGCCGCCCTTGCGGGAAGCACGCCCTCGCGCGACCAGGCGATGGCTTACGCGCAGGCCAACGGCATCGTGATCGCGCTCTCCGGCGAAACCGATCTCGTCACTGACGGCAAGCGCGTTGTCGCGATCGGAAACGGGCACGCGCTGATGGCCAAGATCACTGCCATGGGCTGCGCCGGCTCGGCAGTCCTCTCGGCCTGTCTCGCCGTCGAGCCCGATACATTCCGCGCGGCCGTTGCCGCGCTGGTCATCATGGGCGTTGCCGGCGAGCTTGCAGGCGAAAAGTCCGAGGGGCCGGGCAGCTTCGCGGTCGCGATCGTCGACGCACTCTACAACCTCGATGAGCTGACGCTCGTCGCACACGCAAGGGTGGATTGATGGCCGTCAACCTCAGGCTTTATGCGCTTGTCGACCCGGCGGTTGCCGGCGGCCGGACGCTGGTCGACCTCGCGCGGCGTCTGACGGCGAGCGCGACCTTGGTGCAGCTGCGCGACAAGCATGGCTCGACCCGCGCCATGATCGAGGAAGCCCGTGACCTGCGCGCGGTGCTGGAGCCCGAGGGCATTCCGTTGCTGGTCAATGATCGCGTCGACGTTGCGCTGGCTGCCGAAAGCGATGGCGTGCATATCGGCCAGGATGACATGCCGGTGCCCGATGCGCGGTTGCTGCTCGGCCGCGGCGCGATCATCGGCCTGAGCGTCAAGACGGTGGAGCAGGCCAAGGCTGCGCCGCTCGAGCTGCTCGACTATGTCGCGATTGGCGGCGTTTACGGCACCACCTCGAAAGACAATACGGCTGCGCCGATCGGCGTCGCCGGCCTGCGCGCGATCGTGGATGCGGTCCGCGCGCGAAAGGCGAATTTTCCCATCTGCGCGATTGCCGGGATCAACGCCGGTAACGCGGCGGACGTGATCGCGGCCGGCGCTGACGGGGTGGCCGTCATCTCGGCGCTGTCACTGGCGCCCGATCCCGCCAAAGCGGCGCAGGACCTGCGCGCGGTAGTCGACGGCGCGCTTGACCGGCGGAAGCAGCCATGACCGCCATCGCCGTTACCATCGCAGGCTCGGATTCGGGCGGTGGCGCGGGCATCCAGGCCGATCTGAAAACATTTGGCGCACTTGGTGTTTACGGAGCCTCGGTCATCGTCGCACTGACGGCGCAGAACACGCAGGGCGTGACCGGCATTCACGACGTGCCGGCCGATTTCATCAAAGCGCAGATGGATGCGGTCTTCTCCGACCTTGATGTCGATGCCGTGAAAGTCGGCATGCTGTCGCAGGCGGCCAGTATCGCGGCCGTGGCCAAAGCCCTGGCCGACCACCGCGCCAAAAACATCGTGCTCGACCCGGTAATGGTCGCAACCTCCGGCGATCGCCTGCTGGCGGCTGATGCAGTCGATGCCCTGCGCAAGCTGCTTATTCCGCGCGCCCTCGTGATCACGCCCAATCTGCCCGAAGCGGCCGCTCTGGTTGGGGCATCACCGGCGCGCAACGAGAAGGAAATGGAGATCCAGGCGCGCGAGCTGCTGGCGCTCGGCGCGCGTAATGTGCTCATCAAGGGCGGCCACGGCACAAGCGACGAGAGTGTCGATCTTCTGATCGGGCAGGGCGACGTCGTCCGCCTTTCGGCCAAGCGCATCGATACCCAAAATCTGCACGGCACCGGTTGCACGCTGTCATCGGCGATCGCAGCCGGGCTGGCCAAGGGGCTCGACCTCAAGGAGGCGTGCCGCCAGGCCAAGCTCTACGTCACCGGCGCGATCGCAGCTGCCGCCACGCTCAAGATCGGCCGCGGCCACGGGCCGCTGCACCATTTCTACCAGTCAGGGAGAGACGCATGACCACCCGACGCAATTTCACCATCGGCGCCGGCCTTGCCGCCGGTGTGCTCGCCGCTCCCGCGGTTGCCCGGGCGCAGGCGCGGAAATGGCGCATGGTCACGTCCTGGCCAAAGCGGCTGCCCGGGCCCGGCATGTCGGCCGAACGCATTGCAGAGCGCATTCGCGCGCTCTCGGGCGGCAGGCTCGACATCACCGTCCACGCCGCCGGTGAAATCGTGCCGGCTTTCGAGGTGCTCGACGCAGTCGGAAATGATGTGGCGGATATGGGTCACACTGCCTCGTTTTACTGGCAGGGCAAGATGCCGGCAGCGACCTTCTTCACCACCGTGCCGTTCGGTCTGACGCCGAACGAGCACGTCGCCTGGGTCGACGCCGGCGGCGGGCAGGCGTTGTGGGACGAGCTTTACGCGCCCTTCGGCGTGAAGCCCTTCATGGGCGGCAATACCGGCATCTGCATGGGCGGCTGGTTCCGGCGCGAGATCAAAAGCCTCGCCGA
>JBKPRE010000135.1:0-47101 GCA_046734435.1 Pseudomonadota bacterium
GAACTGGACTGCTCAATCACCCGGCCAGCGAATGAGGTGGGATCGTCTATGACCGTCCATTTGCTGGGAGCCCCGCCGCCCGTGCGCGCAAATTTGAATCCCGTCGGTGGTTTGCCGACGTCCATTTGTCCAATCGCAATGACTGTCGCTTCCGATTGCGACAGCGCGTCTGACCCGCATGCCGCAACAAAACTCGCGGCAATCAAGACCACCAGGCTGAATAGTAAAATTCTAGAAAAACTGGCCTTTTTTCCGTGCATGCGCAATCACCTCGCTAAACGAGCGTTGCGCAGAGCTTGGACGGTATGGCCGTCTAGTGGGGAGCCTGCGTTTCCCCGTATAAACCGCAAACTAGGTAGACTTGCCCAAGCCCGCAAGCGTCGAGGGGTCGAACTCGTTTTTTTAATTTGTCCTTTATGCTTCGGCTGCCAGCATCAGCCGTCTTGTACCTACAGCCGACATCCGGCGGCTATTGCTTCGCCACCGATCCGATGCTCATAAGAAGTGATGCTTGAACTTCAACGCTGGCTTTACGGTGAAGCGGGTAACCAGCTAAAGACCCTTGCGGGCGGGATCGAGCTGGCATCGGCTCTTAGCGCCGTTTGGATTGCAGGGCTTTTTGGCCTTGTACATGCCGTCATGCCGGGCCACGGCAAAACGATTTTGGTGTCGTATTTCCTTGGACGTCCAGCGCGGATCATCTCCGGCCTCACTGCAAGCATCATTCTCGTGCTGGCGCATGTCGGATCAGCCATAGTTCTTGTTCTTAGCGGGTTTATTCTTATTCAGCGCACAATTGGAGGTGTCGGACGTGCGCCGACACTGGAAATCGCCAGCGCCATTTTCATCATCTTGATTGGAATTTGGTTGCTTTACGGCGCCTTGCGTGGCCGACACCATCACAGCGACAGCCAGAACGGACTGACGCTCGCCCTCGCAACAGGTCTCGTGCCGTGCCCATTGACCACCTTTATCATGGTGTATGCTGTGACCAATGGCGCAATCGCTGCGGGCTTATTATTGAGCGCGAGTATGGCGCTCGGAATGGTTTCAACAATTGCAGCTTTCGCAGTTGGCGCGGTCTTGTTTCGGGATCGTTTTTTCCACCTTATGGCCTTGAGTGCCGGCGCTCGCGAGCGCATCGGCCAGATGCTGGAACTGCTTGGCGCTGTTGCGATTGTTTGCTTAGGGCTGTGGCTCCTTCTGAGCCGCTAGATTAGGAGTGACGTACGATGTCACATCATTCTCACGGTGGGCATGAGCGTGATCACCATCACCATGAACATGGTCATGACCACGGCCATGGCCACACTCACGGCACCATTGATCCATCAATAACTACGACAGTTGAGGGTTTGTGGGCACTGAAATGGTCGTTCGCCGCACTGATGATCACCGCTCTGCTACAGCTGGCGGTTGTCATCGTCTCTGGCAGCATAGGTTTGCTCGCAGATACCATTCACAATTTTGGAGACGCGGCGACGGCTATACCATTAGGTATCGCATTTCTTTTTGCACGTAAGCGCCCGAATAAGCGATTTACCTTCGGCTATGGTCGAGTCGAAGACCTCGCGGGCGTCACCATCGTTTTCGTCATCCTGTTCAGCGCAATAGTCGCGGGATATGAAAGCATTGATCGCTTCTTTCATCCGCACGACATTTCGCATCTTGAAGCGGTCGCGGTCGCCTCGGTCATCGGCTTTCTCGGTAACGAAGGCGTCGCGATTTTTCGCATCCGCGTTGGACGCCGGATCGGCAGTGCGGCCTTAGTTGCCGACGGTCATCATGCCCGGGTTGACGGCTGGACCAGCCTTGCGGTGCTTGTTGGCGTGCTCGGGGTCTGGCTCGGGTACCCTCTAGCCGACCCGATTGTTGGTTTACTCATCACGCTTGCGATTTTTGGAATCGTGCTCCAGAGCGGCAAACAGATCTTTTCAAGGATGCTCGATGGCATTGATCCACACGTCATTGACGAAATCCGCCATGCTGCCGCGCATGTGTCGCAAGTCAAAGAGGTAACCGATGTTCGTGCCCGCTGGCTTGGACACCGCCTGCATGCCGAGGTGAATGTAACGCTTCCTTCACAAATCACGGTTGCGGCCGCCCACGGTATCGCCGAAGAGGTGAGGCATCAATTGTTGCACCACCTCAAGTTTCTTTCGCTCGTGGTTGTTCATGTAGACCCTGAAGAAAAATCCGGTGAGCGCTATCATCGCATCGAAAAGCATAGCCACGACGGTCTGCCGGCCCATTCGCATGCATGAGGGTCGGCATATGTCCGCCTTTGGGTCAGAAGGGGACATGCCAGACATCTAAATAAATACCAGCAACTATTTTTCTTCGGGCGGCCTAATGTGTCGGAACGAAAATAATAACGCTATGTCGTAGGTGATTTTCAATACACCGCAGAGGATCAGCGGCAGCGCATGATAAGAGGTTGCCAGCAACGCGCCAGTTAGGGCCGGACTCAATGACGAAGCCAGGCTGCGCGGCACGGCGGTCACACTTGCGGCGGCGGGGCGCTCTGGCGGGGTGACGACCGCCATCACGTAGGAACTGCGCGTCGGCACGTCCATTTGCGACAGCGCCGCGCGCGCCAACAGCAGGCCGAGCGTCATGATCAAATTCGGCGAGAACGCCGCCAAGATGAGGAAAATGCTCGACGGGATGTGTGTGAACACCATCGTATTGACGAGGCCGATGCGCTTGGCGATCCACGCCGCCACCGGATAGGAGAATGCGCTCAGTGTTGTTGACCAGAAGAAAAACAGGCTCGCCCCCGACAGCGACAGCTCGTAGCGCTCGAACAGCCACAGCGCCAGGAGTGACTGCACGACAAAGCCGCCCGCGAAAGCGTCGAGGCTAAACAGTCCCGCGAGTTTGTAGACGACGCCGCGCGAGGGGCCGAGCGGGGCACTATGCCGCTCCTCCATTTGCACGTGCGGCAGGAAGCGATAGAGCGCGGCGCTACCGAGACCCAGCGCGGCGTAGGCGTAAAACATGCTCCGAAAGGCAGTCAGTCGGTCAATCCCAGCATAGCCCATAAGATCCGGCGCAGCGGCTGCGAGCGAGCCCGCCGCCATCGACAGCGCACCTATCAGGCTATAGCGCGCGAACACGCGAGTACGTTCGGCGTCACCGGCGCCGTGCGCCAGCATAGCGTGTTCGAGCGGCACCAACACGCCGAGGTCGCCGGTCGAAGGATTGACCGTGCCAACGAAGGCAACGATGGCGACGAAGGCGAACTGTTCGACGCTCGGATAGGCGAGGCCAGTCAGCGTCATCAGGATGGCGCCGCCGAGCAGCAAGTTGCGCAGGTCGTGGCGCGGCGCGATGAAGCCGACCACGAGCGTGAACAGCGCTGTGCCGAACAGCGAGGCGCTGGCGGTAAAGCCGATCTGTCCGGGACCGAAGCCGATGGCCGCCAGATAAGCGGGCAGGATGATGATGGCGAAGCCATCGCCGAAACCACGCAGGCCGCGCGCGGCGTAGAGCAGCGGGATGTCTGACAGCGCGCGGTCGGACGGCATGATGGCGGCTATTTGAAGTCACCGTCCGGTTTTCCCGCCCGCACCATCTGCTGGCAATAGGCGTAAAGCGCCTCGTAGACGATCCATTCTGCGGCATTGAGCGTGTGGTCGTCCTTGTAGCCGAGATGGCGGAAGCCCTCGGCGATGGCTTCCAGGCCTGGCCCCTCAGGCTGCCGGTACAGGGTGTTATCGGTGTCAGCGCCGTTGACGATCTTGCCGAGCAGAACGAGCGCGGCATCGCCGGTTAGCCTGTATTTCTTGAGGATAGCTTCGAACGAGCACTCTTGGCCGTGGTGACCGAGTTCGACGTCTTTGACGTCGTAGGGAATGGCGTCTAGCCGCTTGGCCTCGTCCATCACCTTGTCAGCAGGCACGAAGAAAAATTCGGCGTCTTTATCGACGAATCTCCTGATTAGCCATGGACAGGCCACGCGATCGACCTTTACGCGCTCTCTCGTGATCCATTTCATCTGCGGTCTCCGGTCTTTACTTGGTTCGGGAACGTCCGAGATACTGAAAGGTCTCTCGCTGCACACGCCGCCCGGTGTCGCTCAAATGACGGGCGTCGGCGTCGTCAAGCTCGGCCAGGGCGCGATAGGTCATCGTGCGCGGCAGCCACCACGCGACGGGCGGGAAATGGACCTCGCCGCGCGTCAGGCCGATATCGTGCAACTGACGTTCATCGAGCTCAGCGAGCGCCTTCAGAGTCCGGCGCCGGCCGCGCCATTGCCTGAACGAGACATAAAATGCTGCCAAGGCTTCGACGACAGAAATGACAATGTGACTATCTCGGAATGGGGCGTTCTTTTGCAAGTCAAACGACAGGGCGTTTTTCGACATTGGTTTCTCCCAATGCCGCCACCAGACCGGTATTTTTGGTGCTTCGACATGTCCGCCCAAAAGCTCTCGGCCCGGCGAGCGGGCGAAGTGCAGTGCTTGGGCGAAATGCCTCAGAGTGACCGGGTGTCTGCATTGGACCCGGCGCAAAGCGCGACGATGCCCGCCGCCAGACCGGGAATTTGAGACGTTTAACATGTGAGCCCAAAGCCCTTCGGCCCACGCGTGGGCGAAGCGCAGTGCTTGGGCGATGTGCCTTGAAGCGTCGGGCGACTGCAATAAGGCCCGGCTGGACACCAATGTAATCAACAGGGCGCAAAAGGTCAATAAACGCTTCGCCGCGTTCTGCCTCCGCCTTCTGACGCGCGCTGATGTTTGACGGGGCAATGTCCGCTTTGGGTCAGACATATGCGCTCAACGGGATGTCCGCTTTACCCAATAGCGACCGCAAAAGCGGGCATCGCCCTACGTCGAACGCACGACGCGTCGAAGTAATACCGCGACCTTGAGGCTTTAGCGGTTCTTCTGAAATGGAGGGCGGCTCTGCTCGCTGGAAATTCGGGAGCGGGGAGGGACCCATCTTAGTCAGCAGATCGCGCAGTCATCGCTAGACAACTGTTCGAAGAAGGGGCATTATACGAACAGTTAGTCGCAGCAGGAGCGCGCAACGCATGGTCAAACGACACCTTCGGCTGGTTTCGCCAACCACCGTAAATCGAACAGTTACCCCGAAACGCCTCCCCAACAGCAAGTTGCGCACCCGCGAGTACCTGACCGAGGTCGAGGTCGAGCGGCTGATGAACGCAGCAAGGAAGAACCGTTGGGGGCACCGGGACGCCACGATGATACTGGTGGCCTACAGGCACGGGCTGCGCGTCTCCGAAGTGGTGGACCTGCGGTGGGACCAAATCGAGTTTGCCTCTGGTGCGCTTCACGTGCGCCGGGTGAAGCAGGGCACCCCCAGCACCCATCCAATCCTCGGGGACGAATTGCGGGCGCTAAGACGGCTCAAGCGCGAGCAGGAGCACAAGTCACCCTTTGTGTTCACCTCGGAGCGCGGGGCACCCTTCAGCACCGCCGGATTTGCCCGCATGGTCGAGCGGGTGGGCGTCGAGGCCAAGCTGGCTTTCAAGGCGCATCCGCACATGCTCAGGCATGCTTGTGGCTACGCGCTGGCCAACAAAGGTCACGACACGCGGTCACTTCAAGCCTACCTTGGCCATCGCAATATTCAGCATACGGTCAGGTATACAGAACTGTCGCCGACCCGCTTCAAGGACTTTTGGCGGGCCTGAGCGGCGCACCGAAACCCCAATGAATGACCCCGCCGAAACCAAACGGATTGTAGAGCAGACGCAGTTTTTGCGAGGGGCCTATATAAGTTCCTACGCCCAAGTCGAATTTTTTCTTGCGGACATTTGCGTGAAGGCCTGGGAGCTGCCCGAATACAAACAGCTGCGCACCAAATTTCCCTACAAAGCAGAAAGCAGAGTGAAAGCGGCGAAAGCACTATTTGATTGCGCGGGGCCCCTTGCGCAATACCGTGATGAGGTTCGCGGTCTTTTCGACGAGCTGCTTCACTTTGAAGAATTTCGGGACTTCTTGGCCCACGGCCTACTTCGGATAGACACAAAACGAAGCGATTTCTCGTGTCACTTCCGAATGTACAAACCGGTAAAGAATGGATTGAAAATTGACACAGTTAATGTGCCGGTGACCGACCTTGCTAAGGACGTAGCGCAGATCGTGGCCTTCACACATCGCTTTGTCACACTGTTTCGTCGTGTCTATTTGGAGCAGAAGCTCGAACTCCCGCCATCATGACGGGAAGCAGATTTGACCGATTGCGGAAGTCCGCTTTCGCGGTCGCTATTGGGGGTAAAGCGGACATGGCTTGTTGCGGCGCATATGTCTGCTTCTGACCCAAAGCGGACATTGCCAAACGGCAGGGTAGCGCCGCGTGGCAGTAAGCCACTAAGCGCCGGGATTTCGTTCCGCTACCCATTTCGCGCAAAAATCCAACGAACAGACGATTGATCTCAATCAAATTGCGCTTGTGCGATCTGTGATTAAGTCACGCGGTCAAAAGGAGAGCCGGTCGTGACCGCTTTCCGTTGCTTCTTAGGTTCTAAGGTTGGCTTAGTTGCGATGATCGTAGTCGCAGTGGTCGGTGCTTATCTGCTCTGGAACCATACCGGCCACGTGTGGCTTGCCGCTCCGTATGTACTGCTGTTGGCCTGCCCCCTAATGCACTTATTCGGCCATCGGCACGACCACGGACACGATCAGCATAGCGGACAAAACTAGCGGAGAGGAAAGCCATGCAAAGATTGGCCGTGGTAATCGCGTTCGTAATTGGAACAATCAGCTACGCCTTCGCCCAAGCTCCTGCCGCCGACCCCCATCACCCCGCACAAGATGCGGCACCTGCTTCGCAGTCTTCCGATGCTCAATCGGGCGGCAAACCTCAGTCAGGGCAAGGATCGGTCAGCGCACCTCAAATGCGAGGCATGATGCGGGGCATGATGGGAATGATGCAGGGTATGCAAGGGATGATGAGCATGATGCATCAACAAGCGCAGTTGGAACACAGGCAGTCGCCTCGGATGCAAGCCATGCAAGACTGCCCAATGATGATGCCCCGAACCACTGGGACTACTGAGGACGCGCCGCGAAGCAGTGGGGCGACTGCGGACGAAACGACAATGCAAGCCATGATGCAGATGATGCAAGGCATGATGCAGATGATGCGGATGATGCAATCTCAGATGCAGTTACAGGGACAGCGCGGACCGCAATAGTCCGCATCCCCTATGCGCTCGCTGTGCACGTGACAGTTGCGTCACCTAGCAGCGTGAGCCCGGAGGCATGAACATGAAATTATCAAAACTATTACATGTTATTTCTGTCATCCTGGGTCTTATTGGCGCTTTCATGTGGTTTCTCCTCATTTTCGGATGGTTTATCGGCGCGACATGGTTCGCAGCAACGAACGACCTCACGCTTATGATCGGATGCACGATATTCTCCTTTCTCGCCGCAATCTGGCTCCAGATCGCAACGATCCATCACATGATGCTCGAAAGGCGCGGGGAACTTATCTAGCACGCGCTTGGCGACTGTCGCGCTACATGTCCGCTTTTGGCCCAGAGCAGACATCGGCTAGTGCAACGCACATGTCCGCTTTCGGGGGTAAAGCAGACATCATTCGGCGGCCATCAGCGTCTTGATACGAGTACACAAGCCGAGTACACAAAACGTCAAATGCGTTCTAAAAATCCAAATAGTTTCAATGGCGAACAATCAATCTCGCAAATCCTGCCACTCCGACCATTACTTAGCAGAAATCAGCAGTCGCGTTGGGGCCGGCAGGGTGGCCGCGGTTAATTCGCCACGACGACGCGCGTTTCCAGAGGCGTGTGGTTGTAGAGATAGACCACGTCGTCTTTGATGAGCCGGATGCAGCCTTCAGGCAGAGATATTCTGGCCGATGCATCAAAGCCGTGAATGCGATAATCCGCCTTGTCCAGGTACAGGACGGGTGAATCGGGTGGTTGCTGGCCAGACTGTTTTCCGCCGGGCAGCTCCTCCTTGCGCGCGACGTGGTAGAGGCCGGACAATGCGGTGCATTCGGTGCCGACGCCAATGCTGTAGCGCAACGCGGAGAGATTGGGCCGCACGACGTAGAGAAAGGTCTGCGATTTGTCGACCACAATCGTTCCCACAGGCTGAGTGGTCCGGTAGTAAACCAGCTGTCGCAGACGGACAAAGTCGGACTTGATTTCTGCCGGCTCGGACGCCGAAGAGAGGCTTCGTTGCTTTGCCATGCTGCGCACGTCATCCAGACTGCGCGGCCAGAACAAATAGATGCCTGCGCCAACAGCAAAAACTAGCAAGACCCCGAGCGCGACGGCGGCGGAGCGCAGCCACTTTCGCGTGTCCGTCAACGGCGGTCTGTCGCGATATTCGTAGCGCTCGTGGGTGCGTGATTGGGCAGGCTCTTGGCCGGGCTGCCTCTGCGGCGGCGGCGCGGTGCGGCGCATCGCATCCCGTTCGACCTGCTGGATCGCCGATTCAAGTGCGGCCCGTTCCGCCTTCAGGTCGGTGTGGGAAAATGTCGGGTCGATGCTGCGGAGTTTGTCGACCAGCGTTTGCCGAGCCCGCTGATAGAGTGCCTGACGCGCTTCGCGGGTATTCGGGTTAAGCGTCGCGACAGCGCGACTGATCAACTGAACGTAGTCGACCATCGGTCCTCCACCGACGAACGTATCATCTCTGCCCATCCGCCATGATCACAATTAACGGATCGGCGGGGCGTAAAGGATACCGCCTTTATTCCACAGTTGATTGATGCCGCGTGGAATGCCGAGCGGTGAACCGACGCCGACGTTTCGTTCGTAAATTTCTCCATAGTTTCCGACCAGCCTGATGATACGGGCGGCCCAATCATTGGCAACGCCCATTCGCTCGCCATAGTTACCTTCGATGCCAACGAGCCGTTTGACGTCCGGTTTTTCGGACTTGAGAGCCTCGTCAATATTTTTCGAGTTCACGCCAAGCTCCTCGGCGTTGACCAGCGCGAAGCTCACCCACTTCACAATATTCAGCCATTGCATGTCCCCTTGACGCACCGCGGGGCCAAGAGGCTCCTTGGAAATGACATCCGGCAGGATGACGTGCTCGCCCGGCTTCGACAGCAGAAGTCGAATCCCCCAGAGCGCCGATACGTCCGCCGTGAGTGCGTTGCATTGGCCGGAATCGTAACCTTTTATCGCCGCCTCAAGTGTCGGCGAGGCGATCACCTCATACTTCATGTTGTTGACACGGAAATAATCGGCGAGATTGAGCTCGGTCGTCGTTCCGGTTTGCACGCATACCTTCACGCCGTTGAGGTCGAGCGCGGTTTCCTTGTTGATGGATTTGGGAATAAGGAATCCCTGGCCGTCATAGTAGTTCGTCGCCGCAAAGATCAGCCCGAGATCGACTTCCCGCGATATCGTCCAGGTGGTGTTACGCGAAAGCACATCGATATCGCCCGCCTGAAGGGCTTCGAATCGCCGGTTGGCGTCCAGAGGAACGTATTTGACCTTGCCGGCATTGTTGAAGATTGCCGCCGCGATCGCCCGACACGTGTCGACGTCGAACCCGCTCCAATTGCCATTGCTGTCGCGAGCGGAAAATCCGTTCAGGCCCTCACTCACGCCGCAATTGAGCGTGCCGCGATCCTTAACGGCTTTGAGAACCTGCGCATGCACCGGCGTGATGACAAGACCGGCCGTGAGCGCCACGCTGCCTAGAAACGCCAGGAATTTGTGATGTCTCATTGCTGCCCCGAGCTTCACGAAAGGGCATCGTAGCGATTTAGCCTACCAATGGAAGAGCTTGCGGATGCTCATGCCTTGCCAGCTTTTGCCTTTCTCCAGATTTCGGCGAGCAACGCGGGCACGATGCCGTGAGCCGGACATTGATTCCAGCTTTTCGCAAAGAACTCGATGCCGGACTCGGGTTTTTGTCGCCGCGCGCTTTCGAGGCGAAGAATGATTAGCGTGCGTGCGCCGAGGCGCGTGCCGCAAACCCGGCCGCCGTCGCGCGTCTCGCGAACGACCATTCTCGGTGCGCGCAGCGTGGATTCGATTGCTTCCTGTGGACCTAGTTTTTCGAGATTGTCACTTGTTTGCGCAAGCCGGCGCATTCGCTCGATCACTTCGACGATGTTCTCCATCGCGATTGCGGTTGCATGCGCGCACGACGTGTTGCCGCGAGCAAGTTTGGTAAGCAGGTCGAGCGCGCGCTCCAGCTCGCCGCTGCATTTCAACAGGTATCGCTTTATCGGCCCGCCCGATATCCAGGTCTGCAGCGCGCGCGCCGCGTCGTAGGATTCCTCGCTGGCTGCATAGTCGGGGAAGAAAAGCCGGCCGACCATCTGCTGGACAATGATTTCGGGAGGACGGTTAGTGCTGCCGCTGCGGACAAAAGTCGCGAGCGCGCCGGTTTCCGGCGCAACGCGCCTGAGCAGACTCCCCGTGTGGGATAGATCGTGTTCGAGTTTTTTTTGGTGCTTCGCGCGCCGGGGATCCGCCCGGTCACGAAAGGCCGGCCAGATATCGCCATCGGCGGTCCGGAAGACGGCGAATCTTGTGGCAATGGAGCGTTGCAGCAGGCCTCCCAATCCGGAGAGCGTGCGCTGCACGACGCCGCTGTCGTTGGCGGCAATGATCTCGTCCGGGTCCGTGAGCCAGGCGAGCCGAATAATGCCAGGGATTGTGATCCTCATCGCTATGCCAACCGCTCAAGCCACGACGTTCCAGGGTGAGAAACACTTGTTGATACCTTCGAGTGCGGGTCCGAGCTCGGGGAAATGCCTGAGCAGCACCGACTTCATCGAGTTGTTATCAATCCAGTCCATTCCCAGCTCGGTGTAGATTTCCGGCCGGAAGTCGTCGGTAAAGAAGCGGTCGCTCTTCAGGCGCCGCGACGCCATCAAAATGAAAGCGCGAAATGCGGTGTCACTGAAGCCGAAACCTTTGGGCAGATCTTCGGACATCAGCCCGACCAGGAGGTCGACGCGATCGACGTCCTTGTAAATTTCGCACATTTTCTCGGCAATGCCCGGAATGCTGGTGATTTCCTTGAACGAGGTCACCCGCTTCTTGCCGACAAGTTCGCGGAAGCGGTTGTAGCGTGGCACGCCGCGCTCGCGGTCGCGCATGATATCGACCGCCGCCATGTCCATGAGCGGAATATCCGGATCGTTACGCCGCGCTTCTTTTTTCAATTGGCGCAAGAAGTTTGGGTAGTTTCGGATGCGCAATGCGCCCGGATTTTGGATGCCGAGAGAGTAGAGCACGTTGGCAAATCCGTGCTCTTTCATGAGCGCACGCGTTTTCGATCCCTGCACATCGAGAAAATTCAGTTTTTTCAGTTTGCCTTCCCGGAGGGAATGAAATTGGAAGGTGTCCGGAAGCAGCGGGTGCATGCGGTAAACGGCCGTGAACTCCTCAGTCATTGCATAAGGCGCGCTATGTTGGTCAGTGGCCGAGCCTGGGATACCGCGCGATACTTCATTGTCCTCCCCCAGCAACAAGTGCAGCCAACGTTGGGGCGCTCCCCACCATTGGGCGGCCATGCCAAACTGAAGCGCCGGATGCGCCAGAATTCCGGGGGTCCATTCGGTGGTGTGGATTTTCGCAATCAGCGCGCCGTTGATCAGCCGCGCGTGCTGGAACAACTCTTCGTCATTCCAGTCCGGATAGGCTGACTTCAGCGCATCGCAAATCGCGTTGTGCTCGAGCGCAAACAGGTTGTGCAGCACGGCCAATCCGATCCACCAGTTGTCATTGAAGCCGGTGAAATCGGTGCCCTTGCTGTCGGGGTCTTCTGGCAACATCTCGCGATCGAACTTGGTTTTGTCGCGATCGAACTTGATCTTACCGTGCCGCTTGGACCGGATTTTCATCTGCGTGGCGTGGTCGTGGCCATAGATCTGACCGGCATCCCACCAATGCGAATTGAGGTTGCGGAATGTCGGCGTGGCGCCGAGCCAGGGCTCGCGCTCCGTGGTATCGGGCGAGGTGCGCTGGATATGCATGCAGCCGTTGGATTTTTCCGGCCAGTCATCGCCAGGTGGGAGCTGGACCCTGAATTCGTTTCCCGTCTTGGGCGCTCCGTGACTGAACCAGTTATGGATCTCGAATTGAATCCATGCAGCCGCGAGAAGATTGAGCTTGGTCGCGGGAATGAATTCGTGCCGCGCGAGAAGCTCGCGCGATATCACACGGGGACTTGGCTCGAGCAGCGTGTCGTCGCTCTCGGGTGCTGCTTCGGACAAGGGAATGTTGCGCGCAAACCGTGTTCCCGCCATTCCCATGCGCGGATGCGCAAGGCAATTGTATGAACCGTCGGCAGATCGCCAGCGCTCGTAACCAGGATGCCATTTACCCGGCCGTGGGACGCCATAGCCGGTATGATGAAGATTGTGAGCGCGGAGCCTGTCACGAAAGGCGGCAATATTGAAAGCCGCCAGAAGCGTCGGCAGCCGATCCCACGGCACGAAGACGTTGACGATACGATAAGCTACATCCAGAAATCGCTGCAGCCGCGTCGGATGAAATTCAAAACCGTCGTTTTCGCGCGACATCTGCCCTCCGGGAGCAATCCGTTTTTGTCAAACCGTACCGCGCACTTAATGCTACTGCGCTCTGCCTGAATGTGAAACGGGCCACATATGGCCGCTTTTTGGAGACTGCCGTCCGCGTCTTATTCGTCGCGGCGATTAAATGCCTTGCCGATCGCGTTGATGCGCAATGAGCTCATGCCGCTCCGCTGATCTCGCTCGGGGCGAGACACCGCCTCGTAGCAATTGACGACGCCCTTGTCCCACATTTTTCCGGTGCGATTGTCGAGCATCATCTGCCGGCAGTCCTCGCCGCGCGTCGGAACGATGATGATCGAGCCGGTGTATTGCTCCGCTGCGGAAACCGGTGGTTTCGGGGCGGTCGTCTCCGGGCGCAGCGCGGTCCAGCCGCTCGGGTGCCAGTCGTTGGAGTACATCAGCAGGGCAGCGCCGAAGGCAAGCCAGACAAGCAGCACGTAAGTGCGCGGAATATCGCGCAGCATCCAACGGCGGTGTGACGACGTACGCACGACCATGATGACCAAATCTACGGCACCATCGTTAAGAGACTGTTCAGAGCTTGCCTATGACGTAGCGGGTCCCTGGCGCGGCTGATGCCTACAAAATGAAAGGCGTTGGGTCGATGGTCTACTTGCCGGAGGCTGGTGTCCCCGCGTAGCGTTGCGTGCGCTCTAACCGGGAAGGATGCAATTTATGCAACGTTTATTCACGTCGATTTTTGGAGCGGCTCTTGTGACCGCCGGCATGTTGTTCGTCCAGGCCGCCGGCACCCGTGCTGCCGACTATCCGACCCGGCCGCCGCACATCATCGTGGGATACCCGGCGGGCGGTTCGACCGACATCGTGGCACGCCTGATCGGCGACTGGTTGGGCAAGCGCCTCGGCCAGCAGTTCATTGTCGAGAATCGCCCCGGCGCGGGCAACAATCTCGCGACCGAAGCTGTCGTCAAGGCCGCGCCCGACGGTTACACGCTGCTCCTGGTCAATCCCGCGAACGCGGTGAACGCCTCGCTCTACAAGAATCTCAATTTCGTCTTTCTGCGCGACATCGATCCGGTCGCCGGTGTCATCCGCGTGCCAAACGTGATGGAAGTGCATCCGTCGGTGCCGGCAAAAACTGTTGCCGAGTTCATCGCCTACGTGAAAGCCAATCCCGACAAGGTGAACGTCGCGTCGTCGGGTAACGGAACATCGATTCATCTGTCCGGAGAACTGTTCAAGATGATGACCGGGCTCAAGATGACTCACATACCGTACAAAGGCTCGGCGCCGATGCTCACGGACCTGCTGGGTGGTCAGGTGCAGGTTACCTTCGACAACCTGCCGTCATCGATCGCACATATCAAGGCGGGCAAATTGCGCGCTTTGGCCGTGACCACCGCGAAGCGCTCCGAAGAACTGCCCGATGTTCCGACCGTCGCCGAAACGGTGCCGGGCTACGAGGCAAGCGCATTCTTCGGCTTCGGCGTGCCCAAGGGTACGCCGAAGGAAATTGTCGATCTTCTCAACAAGGAAATAAATCTCGCGCTCAAGGATCCGGCGATTGTTGCAAAGCTCAAGGACCTTGGCGGGACACTTATCGCCGGATCGCCCGCCGACTTCGGCAAGCTCGTCGCAGATGAAACCTCCAAGTGGGAAAAAGTGGTTCACGCCGCCAATCTCTCGATAAACTAGCCCTCATCAGCAAATCGCCGGTCACTTGGCGTCGCAACGCCTCAAATTGCGGCTTTAACGCAGTCGGTCCTGCACGCGCGAGGACTTGTGCAGGGCGGGCGGCGCCGCGTACGCTTGGCGCCGGGTAACGAAGCTCGCCACCCAAAATTGAACAGCAAAAGCCCGCGCGGCAAGCGCAGGGCGTGAGGAGGAAAGCGCATGAAAAAATCGACAAAAATGCTCGGCCTCGGCTTGGGGCTGGCTCTGGCGGTGGCTATGCCGGCCGCCTCCGCGGAATTGAAGATGATGACAGGCCCGCAAGGCGGATCATGGATTCCGCTGGGCGGTCAGCTTAAGGACCTCTGGGAGAAAGCCATCCCGGGCTTGGCCGTGCAGCAAGCGCCCGGCGCGGGCATTGCCAACGTGCGCGCGGTGGAGGAAGGCAAAGCCGACATCGGATTCTCTAATTCGATCTCGGCAGTCGACGCGATCGCCGGCAATGCGCCGTTCAACAAGCCGCACGGCAATGTGTGTAACGTCGCGACGCTCTATCCGCAGTATTATCAGTTCGTCGTCAATGCGGACGCCGGCGTGAGCAAGATCAGTGACCTCAAGGGTAAGAGCATCACGACACAGCAGAAGGGCAACACCGGCGAATTGATCACCCGCCAACTGCTGGAGGTGAACGGGCTCAGCTACAACGACGTCAAAACCAGTTTCGTCGGCTATACCGACTCAGTGAACCAGATGAAGGATGGTCACGCCGTCGCATTCGGGCTCAATACACAGGTGCCGGCGGGCGCGGTCATGGACCTCGCTGCCGCGCGCGACATCAAGCTGATCGATCAATCCGACAGCTACGAAAAAATGAAGAAGATCAATCCCGGTTACAAACTGATTACCATCCCGAAAGGCAGCTATCCGAAGCAGGATCAGGACGTGAAAGTGATCGGCTTTTATACGCACATCGTAGTGTCGTGCAAATTGCCGGCTGACGAAGTGTACACGATGACCAAAACGGTTGCGGCGAACACCAAGACGCTGGCGACGGTCGCCAAAGACATCGCAACGCTGAAGACGGCCGAGATGGGTGCCGACATCGGCGTGCCGTTCCACCCTGGCGCCGCGAAATTCTACAAGGAAGTCGGCCTCACGGTGCCGACCCACTGACCATGATGGCGCGGGCGAGGGGCGCCCGCGCCGTCATCTCTTCGGCGCGAATTGAGGGGCAAGCAACATGGCCACCAAGGGCGACCTGTCCTACGGCAGTCTGGTCCGATTGGCCGTGACGGTGATTTCCGTCGCGATGGTCATTTATCACGTGTGGGCGATTGCTTTCGGCGCGCCTGAAGCATTCCATTTCCGTGGTACACATCTTCTGTTTGCGATGACGCTGGTGTTCCTGCTTTATCGCCGGTCGGGTGAGGTTGAAGGGCTGCCGACACCGCTCGACTATGTCCTGCTCGTTCTCGGCGCAGCACCGATCCTCTACCTGTTCGTCAACTTCAATTACGTGATCGACCGCATTTTCTATGTCGACGAGCTCAGCTGGTCGGACATGGCGATGGGCGTGCTGCTGACGGTGCTTGTTCTTGAGGCAACGCGCCGGGTGATCGGCCTAGCATTGCCGATCACCGCCCTGGTGTTCCTCATGTACGCGTTTTTCATCGCGCGGGTCACGCCACAGAACATGATCGACCAGTTGTACATGACGGTGGAAGGCATTTTTGGAATTCCGCTGGCGGTGTCGGCGGCCTACGTGATGATCTTCGTGTTGTTCGGATCCTTCATGGAGCGAACCGGCACCGGACAATTGTTCATGGATTTCGCCATGAGCCTCACCGGTGCGACCGCCGGCGGGCCCGGCAAGGTGTCCTGCGTGTCCTCGGCGCTGTTTGGCACGATCTCGGGCAGCGCGGTGGCCAATGTCATGGTCGATGGGCCGATCACCATTCCGTTGATGAAACGCTCCGGCTTTCCGCCGCATTTCGCTGCCGGCGTCGAGGCGGTAGCTTCCACCGGCGGTCAGTTGATGCCTCCCATCATGGGCGCCGCCGCTTTCGTCATGGCCGAGTTTCTCGGCGTGTCCTACGCCCAGGTGGTGATCTGGGCGATTATTCCGTCGGTCCTCTATTACATCGCCTGTTTTTCCGCCGTGCATTTCGAAGCCAAGCGGCGCGGCTTGGTAGGCGTGCCGCGTGCGGACCTGCCCAAACTCAGTCAGGTGATGCGCGAGCGCGGCCATTTGTTCTTGCCGGTAGTGGCTATCTTGGTGGTGATGTATTCGGGCTATAGTGCGCCGCTTGCTGCGCTCGCCGGCGTGCTGGCGTGCTTCCCGGTCGCGGCGCTGCGCAAGTCCACGCGCCACTATGTCACTTTTGAAAATTTAATCGCGGCCTGCATCGATGGCGCACGCAATGCGCTGCCGGTTGCATTGGCCTGCGCTGCCGCTGGCGTGGTTATCGCGGTGGTGACATTGACCGGTCTCGGCATCGTGTTCACGCAATACGTCGTGCATCTGTCGCAGGATTTCCTGCTGATGGCGCTGATTTTCACCATGATCGCCGGCATCGTGCTCGGCATGGGCATGCCCACCACACCCGCTTACATCATCATGACGGCGCTGCTGGTGCCGGCCATCGTAAAGTTCGGCGTGGTTATCCCGGCGGCACACATGTTCGCGTTCTATTTCGCGATTCTTTCGGCAATCACGCCGCCGGTTGCGCTTGCGGTCTACGCGGCAGCCGGGCTTGCCAAGTCGGATCTGTGGGCAACCGGATTGGCCGCGGTTCGCATCGCCGCGACCAGCTTCATCGTGCCGTTCATGTTCGTCTACGAGCCTGCGCTGTTGATGATCGGCGACTGGTCCAACATCATATGGGCGAGCTTCACCGCGGCGGTCGGCGTCGTCGTGTTTGCTGCCGGGCTACACGGCTATTTCGTGGCCCATTCGGTGCATTGGCAGAGTGCCGCGCTGGTGGTCGCAGGCTTGCTGCTGATCGATCCGCATGTCATGACCAGCGTGATCGGGGCCGCCATGACTGCCGTCGTGATCGTCACGCAGGTGTCGGCCAGGCGCACTCCCAAGGCTGAGATTGCGGTGGAATGAACGCACGTAAACGTCCCGAAGATCTGCGCAGCCATCGCTGGCTCGGCGTCAACGACCTGCGCGCCTTCGGGCATCGCTCGCGCCTGCGCCAGGGCGGCTTCGATGCCGCCGATTTCCGTGGGAAACCGGTGATCGGCATCGTCAATACCTGGAGCGACATCAACTTCTGCCACACGCACCTGCGCGATCGCGCCGAGGACGTGAAGCGCGGCGTGCTGCAGGCCGGCGGCTTTCCGATCGAGCTGCCGGCAATGTCGCTGTCCGAGCCTTTCGTGAAACCATCGACCATGCTCTATCGCAATCTTCTTGCGATGGAGACTGAAGAGCTGTTGCGCAGCCACCCGATCGACGGCGCTGTGCTGATGGGAGGCTGCGACAAGACCACACCCGCGCTGATCATGGGCGCCGTCAGCATGGGCCTGCCCGCAATCTATGTGCCTGCCGGCCCGCAGCTGCGCGGCAACTGGCGCGGCCAGGAGCTCGGTTCTGGATCCGACGCCTGGAAATACTGGGACGAGAAGCGCGCAGGCCGCATCAGTGAGGCCGACTGGGCCGAGCTCGAGGGCGGCATCGCACGTTCCTTCGGTACTTGCATGGTGATGGGCACGGCGGCAACGATGATGGCGATTACCGAGGCCTTAGGGTTTGCCCTGCCGGGCGCTTCCTCGATTCCCGCGGCCGACGCGGCGCATCCGCGCATGTGCGCCGCCGTCGGCCGTCGCATTGTCGAGATGGTCTGGCAGGATCTCACGCCGGAGAAAATTCTGACGTCGCCAGCTTTCGACAACGCCATCCGTGTCCATATGGCGATGGGCGGCTCGACCAACGCCATCATTCACGTCGTGGCGATGGCGCGCCGCGCCGGTCTCAAGCTTGACATGAAGCGTTTCGACGAGATCTCGCGCGAGATTCCGGTGCTCGCCAATGTGCGGCCGTCGGGAAAATTCCTGATGGAGGATTTCTTCTACGCCGGCGGATTACGCGCATTGATGGGCGAACTAAAGAGCGCGCTTGATTTGTCGTGCCTGACTGTGACCGGCAAGAGCATCGGCGACAACATTGCGGGCGCCGAAGTCTACAAGCGCGACGTGATCCACCCGCTTGGCGATCCGGTGTCGCGCGAGGGCGCAACCGCCGTGCTCACGGGAAATCTGGCGCCGCGCGGCTGCGTGATGAAGCCGTCCGCAGCCGAAAAACGGCTGCTCAAGCACCGCGGCAAGGTAATCGCCTTCGAGGACTACAACCACATGGCGCGCGAAGTCGAGCGCGATGACCTCGACGTGACGCCCGACCACATTCTCGTGCTCAAGAACGGCGGTCCGAAGGGCGGGCCGGGCATGCCGGAGTGGGGCATGCTGCCGATTCCGAAAAAGCTGGTGAAGCAGGGCGTGCGCGACATGTTGCGTATTTCCGATGCGCGCATGAGCGGCACCAGCTACGGCGCCTGCATCCTGCACGTGGCGCCCGAGAGTTTCGTTGGTGGCCCTCTGGCCTTCGTGAAAACAGGCGACGAGATCGAGGTCGACGTGCCGGCGCGCCGCATTCATCTCCATGTGCCGGACGAGGAAATCGCGCGCCGCCGCGGCAGCTGGACACAACCTGCGCCACGCTATCCGCGCGGCTACGGCGCGCTTTATTCGGAGCACATCGGGCAAGCTGACGAGGGCTGCGATTTCGATTTTCTCGCTCCGCTCGGGTCAATTCCAGAGCCGGAGATTCATTGAAAGTTCGGCGGGGCTGATCTACACACGACGTCATGCCCGGCCTTGTGCCGGGCATCCACGTCTTTAGATACGCCAGAATGAGAGGCGTGGATGGCCGGGACAAGCCCGGCCGCGACAGGCTTGAGGCCATGAGCGACGACATTCCTTTCGACAAGAATCTCGAGCTTGCGCCGGACGTGGTCGACGAGCCCGTGCCCGGCGTGCGGCGAGTGATGGCCAACAACCCGGGCCCATTCACCTTCAAGGGAACCGTGAGCTATATCCTCGGCCGCGGGAAAGTCGCCATCGTCGATCCGGGCCCCGATGATCCAGCGCATGTCGGTGCGCTGCTCGACGCCGTGCGCGGCGAGACGGTGACGGACATTTTTGTTACCCATACCCACCGCGATCATTCACCGGCCGTGCCGGCAATCAAGGCGGCAACGGGTGCGACCGTCTACGCGGAGGGTCCGCATCGTGCGGCACGTCCCCTGCATATCGGCGAGCTCAATCCGCTCGACGCCAGCGCAGACCGCGATTTCCGCCCTGACGTTGCGCTTAAGGACGGTGAATTGGTCAGCGGTGACGGTTGGACCGTCGAGGCGGTAACGACGCCGGGCCATACCGCCAATCACATGGCCTATGCCGTCAAGGAGAAGAACTTGATATTTGTTGGCGATCACGTGATGGCCTGGGCGACTTCGATCGTCGCGCCGCCGGACGGCGCCATGAGCGACTACATGGCCTCGTTGCACAAGCTCGCGCTGCGCAGGGAGACGGTCTATTTTCCGGGTCACGGCCCCCCGATCGCTGACGCCCCGCGCTTCGTCAACTATTACATCTTGCACCGCAAGGCGCGCGAAGATTCGATCTTGCACCGCCTGTCAAAAGGCGCGACCGACATCCCCACTATCGTGCGCGCGATTTATATCGGCATCGACCCGCGCCTCACTGGCGCTGCCGGTCTGTCGGTACTTGCGCATCTGGAGGATCTGGTCGCGCGTGGCGTCGCCGCAACCGATGGCCAGCCTGCGATTGACGGCGTCTACCGTTTGGCCGGCTGACGCTTATCGGGTTGGCGGCCCTTCTGCGAAGGAGGCGTCTTCACCTGTGGCGGCTGGCGCGGTTCCGGCGCCGAGCTCACGACATCGTCGATATCCTCGAGCAGGCTGCGAATGCGCGAGGCATTGGCGCCCAGGTCGTGCTGTCCGACGCGAGAGGCCGAGCGCACGTCCACACGCGTCCCCTGGCCCATAGGCGTTAGGCGAATCACGATGTCGTCGCGGAAGCCCATGATCGGGCTGCGCGCGGTTGCCTCGATCACGCCGTCGCGGCGCGCAAGCGTGGGGGCGCGTGAATCACTGATCGCCCACTTGCGCTTGGTCACGAGCGCGAGTGCGGCGTCATAGGCCATTCGCGACGGCACATCGAGATCGAGCGGCGCAATATCGGGATAGCCTGCGCGCTGCAGTTGGGCAGTTGCGGCTCCTGGATAATTGATGCGATCGGACGGTCGCTGGCGCGCCAGAGTATCGAAGCGCGGTGGATTTGTAGTGTCGGTGCTGATGTCGGAAATCGCCGGCAGCCTCAGCGCGCGTACGCCAAGATAGGCAGGATAGGCGAGCATAAGGATACCGATAAATAAAGCGAGCAACGCGCGTCCGAGCCCAGCATAGCCCTGCCGCCAGATCACGACGAAGGCGCCAAAGGCGAGCAGGATCGCGATGCCGGCGAGGACCAGCGCGGCTCCGAATGTCGCGAGTGCCGGCACGATCTCCAGGAGCTGCGAGCGCACGATGATGATCGACAGCGCCGCCACCGCCAGCGCGAAAAAGGCGACCCGCGCCGCCCAAGCGGCGGTCTTCGACATCGGCAGCTCATGCAAGGAACGGCGCGACATGCCTAGGACCCACAGATTCTCTTGAGCGCCGACCATTCTGCCGGATTGAGGAAAGCTGAAGGCGCCTGGGCGGCAGCCAGTCTATTGATTGCCGCGACCCGGGCCTTGGTCTCGGGATGATTCAACAGAATTTTCATGCCCGGCTCGGTGGCGCCGCCGATTTTGTCGAGGATGACTGCAAGTGCGCGTGCGTCGCCTCCCGCCTTGTTCATGAGACCGGCGCCATAAGCATCGGCGGCTGTTTCGGCCTCGCGCGTATAGCTCGATTGCAGTATGGATTTTGCCGCAATCACGACGGCCCCCCCGCCGACGAAGTCGCCAAGCAGCATCCCGAACAAAAAAGACAGGCCGGCGCCCTGCAACATCGCCTTGGTGCCGTCCCGATGAGCAACGTGGCCGATTTCGTGCGCGATCACGCCGGCGAGCTCGTCCGGGGTGCCGGCTTTGTCGATCAATCCGCGAAAAACATAGACTTGTCCGCCTGGCAACGCGATGGCATTGGCCTCGTCCCGCCGCACAACCTCGGTGCGTAGGGCGAACGGCAAAGCGGCGGCCGCCTCAAGCCGGCGTACGATTTTTTCGAGCGCTGCACGCCCCGGTGCCTCCGTTGCGGTCTTGCCGCAATCGAAGGACGCACCCGAGTGGCGTGGGTCCAGCATGCCGCGGATCTGCATGTCGACGGCATCGCCAAGCTTGCGTTCGACTGCGGCCGGCAGAAGCGGCGTCAGGCGCTCGGCAATGGCCGGCACGCCGAACCAGGCGACCAGAAGGAGAGATGCGGTGGCGCCGATACTCCAGGCGATCACATTCAGCCGCTGGCGGCGCTGCGCTGCGCCGGTGCGGTCGACCAGGGCGGCGCGCGCGTCAATCTCGGCGGCAAAGGCCTTATCGGAAATTTCCAGTCGTTCCAGAATCGCGCTGTTAAGGCGTCCAAGGCGGAGCAGGGTATCCGGCGCAGACAATTCTTCCAGTTCATTATAAGGCCACTCGCTGAGTGCGCGGCCATCATGGTTGGAGATATGAAGGGAAGCCGGTTTGAGAACGACGAGCACCTCATGACGCGCGCTGGTGACGCCATCGAAATAAACGCCAGCGCCGGATGCCATGGGGGCGTTCATCAATAACTACCAACATTGAGGGCATCGGCGAGACCTTCGCCGATCGCCGAGCTTGGTTGCCCGGTGGCCTTGACGTTCTCGAGCGCCGAAAGACCGGACAATTGCATTGATTCCATGCCCAGCTGCCAAAGAGACAATAATACTGTGGCGCGATAGATGGTCGAATAGCCGAGCGCGGCGATCACGTAGCCGATCAATGCCGCAAGCGTTGCCGCGATTTCGCCGGCAGTGCCCATTTTCCCGATACTGGCCGCAGCCCCGATCATCCCAAGTACGATCGCCGCAACGATACCCATCGCCATGCTGAACAGGATTGCGTATCCGACGAAGCGGGCATAGGCGCCGTACACATTACGCATGCGCAGACGTGACTTCATTTCAATTGTACCGAAGCGCAGCCCGGACGACCACCAGCGCATGACGACGGCCTGGAATGCCGGATAAAGCAGGGCGGCCATGGTCACGCTGATCGCGCTCATCAGCATGCCAAAGACGACGGCGCCTCCGAGGTTGGGATTACCGCCTTCGATCTTGCTCATCATGTCGTCCCCGCCTTGTGCAAGCACGTCGGCAAGCGCGACCCAGTCGACAGTGCTAACGAAGACAACGACGGCAAATGCGAGCGGGCCGATCACGAGAAGCCACATGAGGAAGCCGCGCACCAGCAGCGGAAAAGCGGACGCCTCGAAGCGCCCGGCGAGATCACCATAGTAAGTGTGGCGCATCTTGTAGCGCTCGAGGCTCGTGACCTGGAACGGGTAGGCGAGGCCGAAGGTGAGGGCGGTGACAGCCCACCACGCGACCGCGCGGAAGGCGAAAGCCCACGCCGAGCCCCTTTGATGAAAGCGCAGGCCACGGTAGATTGTGCGCGTCAGCCGGTAGCGCCGCGCGCGGTAGATCGCGTATTGACCGAGGACTGCGAGCGCCGCAAAGCCGGTCATGCCCGACAATTTCCCGATCGTGCCGAGGTCGAGAGCGGCCAGGAAAATTCCGGCATAAACCGGAATTAGGATGGCAATCGCGATCAGGAAGCCGAGCAGGAGCTCCAGCGGCGTGCCGGTGTATTCGAGCGGTTCGCCGGCAACCTCGGTGTTCGACCAGAGAAAACGTCGCACATCGGTGGCAAGCCAGAAACGGTAGATACCGAGGGTGAACATCAGCAGCACTGCGCCCCGGATGAGCAGCCGCCAATAGGATCGGCGCTGCCCCAAGAATCGCACGCCGCCGCCCGTGCCGATTCCGCCCACACCAAGGCTCATCGGTCAGCAGGGATAATGGGTGGCGCAGGACCACGCAATGTTGCCGCCGTTGGGACCGATTTCATGTTTTGCATCGGATATCTGTGCGCGGCTGCGCGCCGGTTGGATCTGCGTTCCCAATGATGCGCATCTGGAAGGTGCCCCCGGGGCTGGTCGGATCGTCATTCCGGCCGCAACCTCGCCCCTCGCGCGCGGTGGGAGAATACCGGTTTCGCATGCGATTCCGGGGAAGCACTGCGGCACTTTGCACATGGCTGACGATAAATCGCAGATTTTGTGATGGCCATCACAGTCATGATTAACCATCCTGCGGAACAACCATACCGCGAAGGTTAATAATTGATTAATGTTTAAATAGCGGGGTCGGAAGCGCTGCCTGGATCTGGAATGAAAATGGGAAATAGTTTGCGTCCCGCGGTGCCAAAAACCGTTACGCCTTTGGGCCGTTTGGCCCAGGCCACGGATCCGAAAACTCCCACGCAGTTGGAACTTTGGTCCAACAGCAATCTCGCGAATGCACGCGTGCAGGATGCGGTCGCGCGAGGCCGCGTCGACTTTAGCGGCGAGCTCGCCGGCGCAAGGTTCAACGAGCTCGATCTGATCGTCAGCGAAGAAGCCATCTGGTGCTATATGCGGCCGAACGGGCCGCCTAGCTTCACACCGACTCTGTTGCACGAATTGATCTCAATGCGGCGGCTTCTGCAGCGCCTGTTTGCCGGTCTGCGCCCTGGCGAGGCCGCGCCGGTGAAATATTTTGTCGGCGGTTCGCACATCCCCGGCATCTACAATCTCGGCGGCGATCTCAATTTCTTCATCAAAAGCATCCGCGCGCACGACATCGATGCGCTGCGCAGCTATGCGCACGACTGTGTCGACGTCGCCTATCATATGATGATGGGGTTTCACCTGCCGGTGATCACCATCGCGCTCGTGCAGGGCGATGCGCTGGGCGGCGGATTCGAAGGCGCCCTGTCGTTCAATGTGCTGGTCGCGGAAAAACGAGCGAAGTTCGGTTTGCCGGAAATCTTGTTCAATCTTTTCCCAGGTATGGGCGCATTCAGCTTTCTGTCGCGCAAGCTGGACGTCACGCGCGCACACAAGATGATCCTCAGCGGCCGCGTGTTCAGCGCGCCTGAGCTTTACGAACTGGGGTTGATCGATATCCTGGCCGAGGATGGGCGCGGGGAAGAGGCTGTCCGGGACTACATCTCACACAACCGCCGCCACCATGCCGTGCACCGTCGCGTGCGCGAGGTCGGCATGCGCGTCAATCCGCTGTCACTCAATGAATTGCGCGATGTGACCGACATCTGGGCCGAGCATGCGATGAAGCTTCAGGAGACGGACCTGCGCAACATGGAACGGCTTGCCGGCGCGCAGCTGCGCCGCGTGCAACGCGTCAATTCGTAGACTCGCCGTCAGGCAGCTTCGGTGTGACCCGAGCGTCGCCCGCGCAAGGCCATGCGCACGCGCTCGAATTCGTCATTCAGTTTCTTGAGGTGAGCTTCACCGCGGATCGCAAAGTCTTCGGGCGCGATATGGCGCCATCCCAGGCACATTTCGTAAATGCCGCGCGCGCCGATATTGGCTGCGGCGCTGCGCAGAGCGTGCAATTGCTCGCGGAACGCCTTCAGGTCGCCTAAAGCTGCGGCTTCAGCAAGCTCGTCAAGGACTTCGCTGCCATCTTTGATGAATTGCGACGCCAGCTCGTCGACGAAATCCTTGCCACCGAGCTCCTCGAGAGCATTCAGAGTCTGGACGTCGACTGCTGAAGTTGCGGTCGCGCGCAGGCGCGGCTGCGCCGTCGGGTAGCTGGTGATCTCGGCGCTGCTCGGTATCCCTTGCGCCGGCTTGCCTTCGTCGGGCACGAGCGTTGCGATAATCTCGAGCAGACGATTGGGCTCTATGGGTTTTGTAATGCAGGCATCCATGCCCGCCTCTTCGCAGCGGCGGGCCACTTCTTCGGTCGCATCCGCCGTGAGCGCCACGACCGGCACGTGTGGCCTGCCGAGCGCGGCGAAGCGATAGAGCTTGGTCGCTTCGATGCCGTTCATAACCGGCATGTTGACGTCCATCAGCACAAGGTCGAATTCCTGCATCTCCAGCATGTCGAGCGCCGCTTCGCCGTTGTCGACGAGCGTGACGCGATGGCCGGCGCGGTCAAGAATCTTGGCAATGACAATCTGGTTGGTGCGCTTGTCTTCAGCGACAAGAATCGAGAGCGAACGCCCGGTGGGGACAATTCCCGTGCTGCGGGATTCTTCAGGTCGGTCACCAGCCATGTTGCCTCGCGCAATGCGCAAGGCCGCGGCAAGCCTTGTCAGGTCGGCCGGCTCGACAAGTGTGGTGACGAAGCGGCTGCGCGTAGCGGACGCCGGCAATCCTTCGGGCCGCTCATCCGTGACCAGGATCAGTGCGGGCGCGCACCCGAGATTGTCACCTGCGAGACGCCGGAATGTTGCCTCGTCCGCGGCCGCACAGGCGTGCTGGTGAACGATGGCGATCGGCCGGCGCACGCCATCGGCGCGCAGTGAGGCAAGCGCAGGGGCGGCTTCGTCCATGTCGGCGACAGCCTTGGCAATCGGTACGCAGGCGCTGACGACCTTGCGGAGATTTTCATCTCCGCCGACCAGCACGACCGGGGTTGGTGCCATATGGAGCTGCGTCTGGTCCTGCGCTTGGATCTTGAAATCAATCTCGAACCAGAACGTGCTGCCTTTTTCGGGGACGCTTTCGACGCCAATCGTGCCGCCCTGCAATTCGACGAGTTGCTTGGCGATGGCAAGGCCGAGGCCCGTGCCGCCAAACCGATCGATGATCGTCTCATCGGCCTGGGTGAAGCGATCGAAGATACGGCTCTGGGCGTCGGGACTAATGCCGATGCCGGTGTCCGTGACCTCGAAACGCAGGCGCACCGTGTCGGCGCCCCATGTGACAGCATCGACCGCGATGTTCACGTAGCCGCGCTCGGTGAACTTGACTGCGTTGCTGGCAAGATTAGTGAGCACCTCTTCGAGGTGATTTTTGTCGCCGACAAGGAGTTGCGGCGTACGGGCCGTGCAATGGAACGTGAGCGCGACATTTTTTCGCTGCGCTTCCAGCGCAAGCATGCTGCGGATTTCGCTGAGCATGGAGACGAGATCGAAGTCGGTCGCCTTGACCGTAATGCGGCCGGACTCGGCACGTGAAAAGTCGAGGATCGAGTTGATCAATGCGAGCAACTGATGGCCCGACTTTCCGATCGTCTCCGACATCTCCTCCTGTTCTGAATCGAGCTTGGTTTTGCCTAACAGGTCGCTCAGGCCGATGATGGCATTGAGCGGCGTACGGAACTCATGGCTGATGCTCGCGAGGAAGGCGCTCTTCGCACGGTTCGCTTCCTCCGCCTGACGCTTGGCCTGCGAAAGCTTGCGGATCAGCGTCGAGACATAAAGTGGCAGCAGAATCAGGCCCGCCATCAAACCGGCAGCCAGCCCGCGGTGTTCGTGCCAGAAGGGCGCGCTGAAGATGGCAATTCCGAAGCCAACGACGCTTGTTGCGGTTGCGGCGAACAGATATGGCACGCCGAAACGGAAACCATTTCCGAAGATCGTCCACAAGTAAATCGGATACAGCGGGGCAAAAGCCTCGCCGCCGACATACATGCCGTAAGAGAACAAGCCAAGATCAGAGACCATGCCGATCAGGCGGCGGCCGACGGAGATGCCCGGGTGGTAGAGAAGATGGGCGAAAAGGGCAATTGAAACGATCTCGTAAAGCGCGAAATACAGCCACTGCTCGCGCAGCATCTCGGCGGCATCCGCTCGTCCGAACATCGCGGCTATGATGAGATAAGCGAAAGCTGTGCCGCTAAGCGCGAGGCGGTTGACCGTCAGCTCGTGTTCGGAATCCGGGCGGTTGCGCAGCCGGCTTGCGATCCAGGAAAGCCGGCTGCGGATGCGTAGACCGGACATCCTGGGCACGAAGGCTTTTCTGAGGAAGCCCGTGTTCATCGTCAGCCTCAAGCGCTGCGTGCCCGCGCGCGATTTTCCTGAACGAAAGCGATCAAATCTTCGGCGCTCATCGGTCCGCCGAAATAGAAGCCCTGGACCTCGTCGCATCCTTCGGCACGCAGCATGGTCGACTGCTGCACCGTCTCGACGCCTTCGGCGACGATCTCAAGGTCCAGGCTGTGCCCGAGGCTCACGATCGCGCGCACGATCGCAGCGTCGCTCGGGTTGGTCGCAATGTCGCGCACAAAGCACTGGTCGATTTTCAGCCGGTCGACCGGGAAGTGCTTGACGTAAGCGAGCGTTGAATAGCGAGTGCCGAAATCGTCGATGGAGATACCGACGCCGAGCTCGCGCAGCTGCTTAAGGTCTTTGGACACGGCATCGGTGTTGTGCATCACGATGCTTTCCGTGAGCTCGAGGTCGAGCAGCCACGGATCGAGGCCGGTTTCGGCCAGGATCTTGGCCACCATCAGCGGCACGTTCTGCTTGAAGAATTGGATTGACGACAGGTTGACGCCGACGCGGGTCGGCGGGTGGCCGCGTTGCTGCCAAAGCTTCGCCTGCCGGCAAGCTTCGCGTAGCGCCCATTCGTTGATCGGAATGATGAGGCCGTTTTCCTCCGCACGCGCGAGGAATTCGCTCGGACCGACGAGGCCATGCCCCGGCCGCTGCCAGCGCAGAAGCGCTTCCGCGCCGGTAACGCGCCCGGTGCGCAGCGCAATTTGCGGCTGGTAGTGCAGGACGAACTGGTTCTTGTCGATTGCGGTGCGCAGATCGGTGTCGAGGATCAGGCTCGCGCGGGCGCGCCTGTCCATGTCGGAGGCGTAGAAGCGGAAGACTTTGCCGCCGTCGTGCTTTGCGCGATACATCGCAAGGTCGCTGTTACGCAGCAGCTCCTGCACGTCGGTGCCGTCAGTCGGGTGCACGGTGATGCCGATGCTTGCGCTGAGGGTGACCTGCTCGCCGGCGTGCGACCAGGGCTTGTTCACCGCGTCCAGAATGCGGTTGGCCATATCGACGGCGTCTTCGTTGCGCGTGACACGCGTCTGCAGGACCGCGAACTCGTCGCCTCCCAGACGGGCGACCGTGTCGGTGTCACGCACGACCGAGCGTAGTCGGTTGGCAACCTCGACGAGGAATTGATCGCCGACCTGGTGACCCAGTCCGTCGTTAATATCCTTGAAGCCGTCAAGATCGATGAGGTGGAGCGCAAACGGGCTGTCGCCGCGACGCGTGCGTGCGATCTCCCGGCGCAAGCGGTCGGACAGCAGCGCGCGGTTCGCCAGATTTGTCAGCACGTCATGGTGCGCCATGTAGAAAAGATGGTTCTCCGCGCGCTTGCGATCGGTGATGTCGAGCGAGGAGGTGAGAACGCCGACTACTGCGTTCGAGCAGTCGCGTAACGGAGTTTTCGTGGTGAGGAAGACGCGCTTGGTCCCATTGCAGTCGATGATGTCCTCTTCGAAGCTGGGCAGCGTGGCTTGTGTGCTGATGACCTTGCGATCAAGGGCCTTGCTGCGCGCGGCATGGTCCTCGCCGAACATGGGACGCATATCGAAGCCGACCGCTTCGGTCGGACCAATGCCGGCAAGCGAGGCGAGATACGCGTTCATGAACAGGATGCGCCCCTGGCTGTCGGTCGCGCTGATCATGGCCGGAACGGTGTCGATGACCTGCGCCAGCCGCTCGCTCGAATCGCGCAATGCTTCCTCGCGCGAGCGCTCTGAATCCTTTAGTTCCTGTGCAAGGTTTTCGGCGCGCGCTGCGAGTTGAATCTGCTGCTTGCGCAGCTTCAGGAGATTGCGTGCGCGGGTCACGAACTCCTGGTGATCGACCGGGCTGTTAAGGAAGTCAGTCGCGCCGGCTTCGAGCGCGCGCAACCTAAATTCGCGTTCCTCGTAGACCGTGATCACGATGACTGGGATTTCGCCGCAGTGCGGCAGAGCGCGCAGGCGCCAGATGAATTCCGCACCGTCCATCGACGGCATTTTGAAATCGGTGACGACCAGGTCGGGCGTATTATGTTCAAGCCAGGCAAGGAGTTCGACCGGATTGCCGAAGCTGTGAACGGTCACGCCGGGCTCGATCGAGCCCGCGAGCTTCGAAAAAATCTTTCGGTTAGTTTCGCGGTCGTCGAGAATTACAATTTGCACCATCGCGTCCCAGGTCTGCTGCGGCCGGGAGCAAAAAACTGCTCCACCGGACAGCGGACCCTACGCATTGGCTCATTAAGCGATTGGAGGGACATTGCCTCAACTTATAATAAAAAACTTCCTATTAACTGCGAGCAGGCGCTTGTTTTGCGCGGCTTGGTGCACGCGCATTCGGGAATCTGCGTCGTTTCAAGCCGAACCGCGTTAAAATCAGCGTGAAGTTCCGCGCCGCCACAAGCGTATGCAATGACTGCAATGCGCGGGCGCGTCAGGCGTTCAGATGCCCGGCCATCAGCTCACCGCGATCGAAACTCATTTGCGAAAACCGTTCGCGGTACTCGCCCGGCGTCATTCCGGTATGGCGTTTGAACAGATTTCGAAAAAAACCGATGTCCTCGTAACCGATCTTCGCGCAGACGGCCTGGATCGAGGAGCTGCCGGTTTCGAGCAATTCCTTTGCTGCCGAGACCCGCAGTGTCTGAATGTAGGCACCAGGCACGCGGCCCGTTGCCGCCTTGAAGCGGCGGATGAAATTGCGCGAACCCATTCCGGCGCGCTCGGCGAGATGCTCGATCGAGATGTCGCTGTCGAAGTGTTGCTGCAGATATTCTTCGGTCTGGCGGATTTTCTCGTCCGAATGAGGTCGCGAGAGCTGCACAACCGAATATCCCGACTGGCGGCCGCGCGGCATGCTTAACAGCAGCGATTTGGCGACTTTGAGGGCGATCTCGTGGCCGCAGAATTTCTCAACCAAATAGAGGCTTAGATCGATCGAGGCGTAGACACCGCCGCTGCAGAAAATCCGGCCGTCCTCCGTCACGAATTGCTCGGTCCGCCAGCGAACCTTGGGGTAGCGCTGGCGGTAGATATCCGCGACGCCCCAATGCGTCGTAGCCTCATGGCCATCCAGAAGGCCGGCCTCGGCAAGATAGGCAACGCCGGTGCAGGCTGCGGCGATAAACACGCCACGCGCGTGCCACTTGCGCAGCCACGGCACGAGAGGCGTGCCTTTCGCGATGCGGTCGAGCTCGTCCCAGCCGGGCGCGGCGACAATAATGATGTCGGTGTGCTTGATGTCTTTGATTGTGCAATCCGGGGCCAGCACGAGCGAGCCGGCCGCACGGACTTTGCGTCCATCGACCGAAGCTGTTCGCACCCGAAATCGGGGCGTCTCGGCCTCGCCATTCAGCCAATTCCAGACCACGCCGGCAGAATGGAATATCTCGATGGGAGCGATGGCGGTGGACACGTAGCCGTGCTCAAGCAGCACGACGGTCACGTCGAGCAAGCGACCTGCTGACTGCGATGTCGAAAGGTGAGCCTTGAACGCCGCTTTTTTAGCCATGCCCGTTCGCCTTTCTGTCAGCCGCGACTGGTTCCCAAAGGCCGACCACTGCGCCCACCGAATCCAGGATTAGTGCGATGCGCGCAACGCCGGACACCAGAAATGGATCGACCACAACCGTGCCGCCAAATTGCGTTGCCCGTTCGACTGCGTGCTGGATGTCGCTCACCCGGACATAGGGTGTCCAATGCGACGTCATCCCATTATCCAGTAGGGTCTCTCTGAGCTGGTAGATGGAGCCGACGTCGTGATCGGATAGGCGAAGACGCGTGAAGCTGCCCCCATTTACCATCTGCTCCTGCGAGGTCCAGCCGAACAGATTGCGATAAAACGTCTTTGCGCTGCTGGCGTCGGTGGCGGCGAGGTCGAGCCAGCAAAATTGTCCAGCATCCGCTTTGCCAAAATGTATCACGGCGCAACTCTCCTGCCTTGCAGGCCGAGAGTGCCAGCCCCTCGCCGGGAACGTAGGGCGGCACCGGGTAATCAGGCTGCCTCCGTCATCGGGTCGAGAACGGTACGCACCTCGGTGATCTTCGTCGCCGGAAAGCCGCTGAGCTTGGCGTGCTCCTTCACCGCGGCTTCGCTCTCGGCGAGGTAAATACAGAAGGTCTTGTTGTCGACTACGTAGGAACGCTCCCACTGGCACTTGCCGGCGAGCTTCGCCAGCGCGCCATTGGATGTTTTCGCCACGTCCTTGTACTGCGCGCCGTTCATCGCCCCGATGCCGGGCACGTCGCGTTCGATCACATAGCGTTTCATTGGTTTTGACTCCGTTTGGTGCGTACGGAGCGAAAATCGTTTCTTTTGCAGTCATAAACCAGATGTCATTATTGACAATATACATAGGCGATTATGCCAAAGCCGGCAAGCCACTGGCACTGCAGGGAAAAGCGCTGCTACGGGCGCAGATTTTCCGGATATTCGCCGTGCGACACCATTACCGTGATTTCGTCGGTGACGCCGCAGGTGAGGTACTGGTGCCCGGACTTTCCCGACGCGGCGAGGGCGTCGATGAGAGCCGCGAAATCGTCGGCCGATTGGGGACGCAAGGTCCATTCGAGACTCTCGTCACGAAGCCGCATCCCCGTGTCACGCCGGTTTGCACGCATCCTGACGGTGACTGTCTTCCCGTCGACAGCTTCGCAAAATTCGCTGAGGGTCATGGCGCTGGGAACGACCAGCATCTTGCGCAGAAGATTACTGAGCGCGCGCATTCCGGCGGTGTCACCCCAGAGCAGGACTGTGGGGCCGCCGTTGAACGTCGCGGAATATGCGGATTGCAGCGCCATGGCGCCGCCGGCCTCCCACCGGATTCTCAACCTGTAGGCGAGTGGTTCCTTCGGGGCCCTTAAAAGATAAATTCAAATTGTATGGATCTGGAGTGACGCTTACTCCGCGGCCTGAGCCGTCGGCAGACGGTAGTCCTTGAATTGCTGCCGAAGCGAGAGTTTCTGGATCTTGCCGGTCGCTGTGTGCGGGATTTCTTCGACGAACGCGACGTCATCCGGAATCCACCACTTCGCGATCTTGTCCTGCATGAAACCGAGTATCTCTTCCTTGGTGGCGGTCTCGTCCTTCTTGAGCACGATGACGAGCAGCGGCCGCTCGTCCCATTTTGGATGCGAAACGCCGATCACCGCAGCTTCAGCCACTTTCGGATGACCGACCGCAAGGTTCTCAAGGTCGATCGAGGAAATCCATTCGCCGCCCGACTTGATCACGTCCTTGGCACGGTCGGTGATCTGCATGTAGCCGTAGCGGTCCATGGTGGCGACGTCGCCGGTGTCAAACCAGCCGTCTTTTTCGAACACCGTGTCGCCCTCAACCTTGTAATAGCCTCGCGCGACCGCTGGCCCGCGGACTTTCAGCCGGCCGAAGGTCTTGCCGTCCCAAGGCAGGTCTTTGCCACTGTCGTCGGTGATCTTCATTTCGACGCCGAATGGCGGATGCCCCTGCTTCATTTCAATATCGAGCTTCGCCTCGCCGGTAAGCGCGGCATATTCCGGCTTCATCGTGCAGAGCGAGCCGAGCGGGCTCATTTCGGTCATGCCCCACGCATGCACGACCTCGACGCCGTATTTTTCCTGGAAGGTCTGCGTCATCGCGCGCGGGCAGGCCGAGCCGCCAATGACCACGCGCTTGAGATAAGGCAGCTTGCCGCCGGTCTTCTCGAGATCCTGCAGCAGCATCAGCCACACCGTGGGCACCGCGGCGGTGAAAGTGACTTTGTAGGTGTTGAGCAGCTCGTAGATCGAGGCGCCATCGAGCTTGGGACCCGGCATCACCAGCGAAGCACCGACCATCGGCGCGGAAAATGCAAGCGACCAGCCGTTGGCGTGGAACAGCGGCACCACTGGCAATACGACGTCGCGCGAGGATAGGCCCTTGCAATCCGGCAACGCCGCTATGAAGGAATGCAGCACATTGGAGCGGTGCGAATAGAGCACGCCCTTCGGGTGCCCGGTCGTGCCGGACGTATAGCACATGCCGGCCGCAGTATTTTCGTCGAAACTTTTCCAGGCGAAGTTGCCGTCGACTTCGCCGATCCAGTCTTCGTAGGCGACTGCATTCTTCAGCGTTGTCTTCGGCATATGTGCTGCGTCGGTAAGGACGACGTAGCGTTCGATGGTCGGCAACTTGTCGGCGATCTTCTCCAGCAGCGGCACGAAGGTGAGGTCGGTCATCATCACGCGATCGCCGGCGTGATTGATGATCCAGGCGAGCTGTTCAGGAAACAAACGCGGATTGACGGTGTGGTAGATGGCGCCGATGCCGAGAATGCCGTACCAGGCCTCCAGATGGCGCCAGGTGTTCCAGGCGAGCGTCGCCACCCGGTCGCCGAGCTTGATCCCGTCCTTTTCGAGCCGCTGTGCGACTTTCAACGCGCGGGCTCGAACCTCCGCATAGGTGGTGGTGTGGATCGGACCCTCCACCGAGCGCGAGATGACCTTGCGCTCGCCATGGAACTTGGCGGCATGGTCGATGATGCGATGGCATAGCAAAGGCCAATCCTGCATCAGGCCGTGCATGGCATTCCCCTCCTGGTTATTCGTCTTTTGGGCCGGCGCCCCTCGCCAGCCAGGCCTAAGGTTAGCTGCCGTAATGGGCAGCGCAACGGTTTCGTGAATGAGATACGGGCGGTTGGCGTTTCCGGTTGCACCTTGATCCCGTAGAAATGCCTCAATCGCGGCCGACATGCATCGGATGCGGCTTTTGTTTGCGCTCCTGTGGCTGGCCGGTGCCGGCGGTGGCATTGCTGTCGCCGAGGAGATGCCTTTGCCGCGGCCGCGTCCGCCCGTCTGGGTCGAGCCTCAGTCGTTCCGCGAAGCTGCCGGCTTGGAGTTCGACTCGGCAGACGTCACCGACGAACCGACGGAGTGCGACAAGCGCATCCTGGCCATCGCTGTCGCCGAGCCGCTGCCGCGCTTGGTCGGACCGGATGCCTGCGGGGGAAGCGACATGCTACGGCTTGCGGCCGCGCTGCGCCCCGATGGCACTCGCATTGAAATCAAGCCGGCGCCGGCGCTGCGCTGCGATTTTGCCGAATCCGTCGCCGCTTGGCTGCGCGATGAAGTTGCGCCGCGTATCGACAAGCTCGGCGCGCCGCTGCGTACGGTCGAGATCTTTGACGATTTCGAGTGTCGCGGCCGCAACCGTGTTGCCGGTGCGAAGCTGAGTGAGCACGGCAAGGGCAACGCCGTTGACGTGCGTTCATTTGTATTGGCGGACGGCCGCTCGATTGGACTGACCGACATTTCGGTTGCGAAGGATTTCCGCGATGAGATCCGTGACAGCGCCTGCCATCGCTTCACGACAGTACTCGGCCCCGGCGCTGATGCGCAGCATGAATCGCACATTCATCTCGATTTGATCGAGCGCACAAACGGCTATCGAATGTGCCAATGGGACGTGCGCGAGCCAGCCAAAACCGAAGTTGCCGCACAGGTTCCACTGCCGCCGCCGCGTCCGGCGGTTCCGGTCGTTCGGTAAACCATGCGCGGAAGTTTCAATTGCAAATCCACACTCCCTTCATAGGTTGCGGCTAGCCCATCCCTGATGACGACACTTGACCCCATCGCGCGCCGCCGTCTTGAGCCGCGCCTGATCACCCGCCGCGGCCTGATAAGAGGTGGTGCCGGCCTTGTTGGCGTTGGCGGGCTGATGCTGACCTCGACCGGAGCTTATGCCGCGGCGCAAGCCGCGCGCGATCTGGTGATTACCGAATATCGCCTTTCCCCGCCCAACTGGCCGAAAGGGCAACGTCTCACAATTACCGTGATAACTGACCTGCATGCCGGTGGGCCGAACATGGGCGTCGGCCGCATTCGGGAGGTCGTTGATGCCGGAAATTCGCTCGGTAGCGATCTTGTCGTTGTGCTCGGTGACTATTTCGCGACGCATCGTTTCGTCACCGAACATGTGACGCCGCCGGCCTGGGCGGCCGAACTTGGACGTCTGCGCGCACCGCTCGGCGTGTACGCGATTCTCGGCAATCACGACTGGTGGTACGGCATTGACGGCGTGCGCAATGCGCTGCACAACGTCGGCCTGCCGTTATTGCAAAACAGTGTTGTGCATATTGCCTCGCCCGACCGGCGCTTCTGGCTGGCGGGACTGGACGACCAGATCGCGCACCGGCTCGGACCGAATCGCTTTCGTGGCGAGGACGATCTGCCCGGCACGCTGGCGCGCATCTCGACCGACGATCCCGTTATTCTCCTCGCGCACGAACCCGATATTTTTGTTGAGGTGCCGGCGCGTGTGGCGCTGACGATCGCCGGCCACACGCATGGCGGCCAGATTCGCTTGCCGTTTGGGCCCCCGCTCTGGGTGCCATCGGCTTACGGCGCGCGTTTCGCCTACGGTCACATCGTCGAGAGCAAGCGCCACATGATCGTCTCAGGCGGCCTCGGCTGCAGCGGTGTGCCGCTGCGCCTCGGCGTGCCGCCGGAGATCGTGCGTGTAACTTTGGGCGTCTGACCTGTGGCTGCTACCAGAAGCGGTAATTCACGCCAAATCGAACGATGCTGGTTTTGAAGCTGACGTTGGTGTCGACACCGCAAGCGGCGGCTCCGCAGGTCGAATTGCCCAGGTCCGCATAAAGATATTCGATCTTCGCGGACCACGGACCGAGAATTCCGTATTCAAGGCCTACACCGGCTGTCCAACCGGCGCGGTCGACAGTAACCGTCCCAGCGCCGGCCGACATCTGAACATCGCCGAAGGCGCCGCCTGCGGTGACGTAGAACAGGGCGCGATCGAAGGCGTAGCCCACACGGCCGCGCGCGGTCCCGAACCAACTGGTCTGAATCGTGCATCCCGGCACCGCGCAGATTCCCGTTCCCGAGCTGGTTGTGTTCCGCATCCAGTTGCCGGCAAGGTCGCCTTCGAGGCCGAAGACCAGCCCCCAGTTCTGCACGTTGAAGCCGATGGTGCCGCCGAACAGGCCGCCAGCCGGATCGGTTGAACCTGCCGTAACGCCGCCGCTCCAGTCGGATGTGCCCCAGCCGTATCCGCCGATGAGTCCGACATAGAATCCGCTCCACGTGAAGTACGAGGGGGCAGGCTCGGCATAACGGCCGCGTGGCATATCGGCGGCGAATGACGGCAGGACCGATGCGAAGGCCAAGGCGCACGCACCCGCGGCAAGTATGAAGCGTTTCATCGTGTCATCTCCTGGATGTCGTGGTTGGCCCGAGCGGGAGCCTTCGCGGACAAACGATCTGCGCAAACGCAATCGTGACGCGACAGGGACCACACGGAGTCGGTAGGCGAGTGCCGCCATCAGGCCAGATTCGTGGTTAACGAATCCTTGCCGGGCCGCGCTATTTCAGACGGGGCTGCACTACCGGCCGTGCAGGCCCTGACGCGCCAAAAACCCACCCAAATGGTTCCAGGCGGCCTCTGTTGACCTAAATCAAAGGTCCGACCGCCTTTCTGGTTCATGAGTGAGCCCTCAAAAGGGGGCGTTAATGTACGTTCGTAGCCTTGTTCTCGCCGCGGCGGTTTTGTCTGCAGCGCACTTTAGTCAGCCCGCGTCCGCTCAGACGGTGGGTTATGCCGATGCGATTGATCAGCTTGGCACCAGCTGTGGCCCGGACATTGCCAAGTTTTGCAAGAACGAAAGTCTCGGCGGGGGCCGCGTACGCGAGTGTCTCCAGCGCAACCAGGGCAGCGTCTCGCCACGGTGCATCGCGTCGATAAGCGCATTGACCAGCCTGCTTGAGAAACGCGCGGCGGCGCGGGTCTCTGTAATGAAGGTCTGCGACGTCGATATAAAAAGAAGATGTTCCGGCGACGGGAATCTGCTCGAGTGCTTCTTCAAGACGAAAGAAAATGTGAGCACGCCTTGCCGTCAGGCGGTCGCTGACGCCGGTTTTGACGTGGGCCTTGCCTCACCTTCGACTACCAACGCTCCCATCAAGCTGACGCCCGGCGAGCTCGTCAACAGCCTTCAGGGCGTCGAAGCGCCGGCGACCAGGATCAGCGCCGCGCAGTTGCGTCAGCTTGCTGCCCAATCCCTTGCCGACCCAGCCCGCAAAGAGCGAGTCAATCGAGCACCACTGTTCGCGCAGCTTGACCAGCTTGCGCAATTCACGATCGCGGTTCAGTTCGATTTTAATTCAGCGCGGATCCGCCCGGATTCCTTCAGGGCCGTGGGCCTCATGGCCGACGCTCTCTATTCTCCATACCTGCAGGGATACAAATTTCTCATCGTCGGCCACACCGACGCGAAGGGAACCCGCGAGTATAATCTCAAGCTGAGCCAGCAGCGGGCCGACGCAATCCGTGATGCGTTGATCAATCCCTTCGGCATTCCGGCGTCACGGATTGAAGCCGTCGGATTAGGCGAGGAGCAGCTGCTGAACAGCGCCAAACCTGATGCAGCCGAGAATCGGCGCGTTCAGCTGATCAATATCGGCAAATAACCCGATCACGCCTTCAAAAAAGAACGGCGCCCAAGCGGGCGCCGCGTTCAAAATCGGTTTCGATCAGCTCAGTTGCTGCGGAACGGATTGACCGAGGCCAGGCGCGGGTTGGTCGGCGAATCGCCCTGGTTCGGGGCGAGCACCACAACAACCGTTCCCTGCTTCACGCGCTTGTAGAGGTCGATGACGTCCTCGTTGGTCATGCGGATGCAACCCGATGATATAGCCTGTCCGATATATTCCGGCTGATTGGTGCCGTGGATACGGTAGAGCGTGTCCTTGTTGCCCTCGAACAGATACATCGCGCGCGCGCCCATTGGATTCTGCGGGCCTGGGCCTACGAAGTTCGGCACGTCCATGCGCTTCTTGATGTCGTCTGTTGGCGTCCAGGTCGGCCATTCCGTCATGCGCCCGATCTTTGCCACACCGGAAAATGCAAGCGCTTCCTCGCCGACGGTGACGCCGTAGCGGATCGCCTGGCCCTCGGGCAGCACGTAGTAGAGGTAGCGTGCGTCAGAATCGATGAGGATCGTGCCCGGCGCTTCCTTGCGGTGATACGCCACGATGTGGCGCTTGTACGGTTCCGGGATCGTCGCTTTTTCGTAGGGTGCAGCCGCCAGCAGCTTTCTATCGCGCGGCGTAAGGTTCGCGTCCGAGGCCACCTCGACCGTGGACTGCATGCATCCACCGAGAACCAGGCCGCCCAGCAAAACGACCGCCAACCCCCTGACCGCCATTGTCTTCCTCGTTTTCCCGGTCGCCATTTCGGGCGCCCGCATCATAGTGCCTACGCCGTAATTAGCCGAAAAATCCCCGCCATTGCTACGTTTCCAGGGGGCTTGTGATCACCTTCCTGTGGACCTGTTGCAGGAATGTCGCAGTGCACCAATGTCGGGCAACTCACAAAATGACTTTGGCCGCAACAGCTTAAGACGGGGTTTACCATGGCCGCGCCTATAATGCGGGGCGCGACCGGCCGATCTCAAATGTCACGAGACCATACGATTTGCCGCGCAATTCCGCCCCACTCGTGCACCATCTTGTGGGCTTGGGACAAACGCAAGGAAGGACTGGAGTTCAGGACTATGGAAATGACCAAGGCAACGGAGCAGAAGCAAGACTCCGGACGCAAATACACAAACCTCGACAACCGTTACGGCAAGATCGGGATTTCGGCCGTTGCGGCGGCGGTGTGCCACCAGGGTGGACAGCGCCATGTGACCGAAGCCCATCTCGAGCCCTACGATCGCGACTGACGTGCCGTAATCGCCGGCTGTCTGTTAGCCGGACAGCTTTCGTACTTCACACCGCCACGACAATTGTTGCGCGGCCGGAGCGGCTGCGCCGAAGCAGCATTTATATCTTGCGCAATTCCGCGTGATCGAGTCATGAGAGGTGATCCGACCGCGGCGTGATCGCGGGAGCGAATCGCGCGCAAGATGGTGGCTGCATGCTTTCGGTCTACGTCCCGCACGGCACGACGCTCGAGCGCATTGCCGTCGAACCCGGCTCGTCGCCGCCGGATAATGCGGTGTGGATCGACATGGTCACGCCGACCGTGCAGGAAGACAAGCTGGTCGAGCAGATGCTTGGCATCGCTGTGCCGACCCGCGAGGAAATGCAGGAGATCGAGGTCTCCAGCCGCCTCTATGTCGAGAACGGCGCGCGCTACATGACGGCGACGCTGATGTGCCAGTCGGACACACCGGCACCCAAGACAACGGCGGTCACTTTTATTCTCTCCAGCCACCGTTTAGCGACGGTGCGTTACGATGACCCGCGGCCCTTCGCCATCGTCGAGCACAGGCTCGCGCGCACCTGCCCCCCGAAAGTGTCCGGGGAAAGCGTGCTGATGGATCTGCTTGACGCCGTTGTCGACCGTTCCGCCGATATCCTTGAGCGCATCGGCGGCGAGGTCGACCAGGTTTCGCATTCGATTTTCGAGCCGGAGGAGGAGGTCAAGCCGCCGTCCTACAACGACGTGCTCAAGGCGCTCGGCCGGAAAGGCGACCTCACCTCAAAGGTGCGCGAGAGCCTGGTGTCGATCGGGCGGCTTTTGTTGTTTCTCGCCAACGAAGCCGACAGCATGAAATGGCCCAAGGACATGCGCGCGCAATTGCAGTCGATGCAGCGCGACGTGGGCTCGTTGTCGGATCACGCAACCTATCTGACCAACAAGATCACCTTTTTGCTCGACGCCATGCTGGGCGTGGTCAACATCCAGCAGAACAACATTATCAAGATCTTCTCAGTGGCGGCTGTGGTGCTGATGCCGCCGACGCTGGTTGCCTCGATCTACGGTATGAATTTCAAGCACATGCCGGAGCTCGAATGGGTGGGCGGCTATCCCTTCGCGCTGTTCCTGATGCTGCTGGCGGCGGCACTTCCGTATCTCTATTTCAAGTGGCGGAAGTGGTTGTAGCCCGATATCGGCGTCGCCGTATTTTAACGAAACGGCGCGTGACGGGTCGCACTCACACGTGCTGGCCGCCGTTGATATGGATCTCGGCGCCGTTCACATACGAACTCGTGTCTGTGCATAGCACGTAGATGATCTTGGCAACTTCGTCGGTGGTGCCGAGCCGTTGCATCGGAATCTGCTCGACGATCTTTTCGGTTCCCGGCGACAAGATCGCGGTGTCGATCTCGCCGGGCGCGATGGCATTCACACGGATGCCGAGCCGTCCAAAGTCGCTCGCCATCTCGCGGGTGAGCGCCGCAAGCGCGGCCTTCGATGTCGAATAGGCCGCCCCGGCAAACGGGTGCACGCGCGAGCCGGCAATCGACGTCACGTTCACCACTGAGCCCTTGGCGGCTTTGAGCTCTTCCATTAGCCCGCGCGCCAACATGATCGGTGCAAAGAAATTCACCTGGAATACGTGGTGCCAGTCGTCGTTGCTGGTGTTAAGCGTTGAGAGTCGCTTGCCGCCATCGGCCTTCGGCGAGATCGCGGCGTTGTTGACCAAAGCGTGCAGCTCCTTGTTGTCGAGCCGCCGTTTGATTTCTGCAATTGCTTCGTTCGTGTTGTCTTCGTCCGCAAGATCGACCTGGATGTGATCCTCGGGTCCCGCTTCCCACGGACAATTTTCCGGGAACGGATGCCGCGAGCAGGTGATAACGCGCCAGCCGGCGGCCGAAAAACGTTTCACCGTCGCGTGCCCGATGCCGCGGCTTGCTCCTGTCAGAAGCAGCGTGCGGCGCGGCTGGTTCGTCTGCGAGTTCGGCATGCCGTTCCTGGAATGGTTCTAGCGTAGCAATCGTTCAACGATGCTAGCTCACGGATAGAGCCGCGTCTTGTTCCACCCATCGCCTGGGCTATCGCGCGTGAACGCGATGCGGTCATGCAGTCGAAACGGCCGCTCCTGCCAGAACTCTATCGACAGGGGGACGATGCGGTAGCCGGACCAGTGGGGCGGGCGCGGTACCGTGCCGATGGCGTATTTTGCGGCATAGATCGCGACCGCCTTCTCGAAGGCGAGCCGGCTCTCCAGAGGGGTTGACTGCTTGCTTGCCCAAGCCCCGATCTGGGCCTGCTTCGGGCGCGAGGCGAAATAGGTGTCCGCCTCGGCATCAGTCACTCGTTCCACGCCGCCACGCACCCGCACCTGGCGGTTGGAGGATTTCCAGTAAAAAACCAGGGCCGCCTGCGGGTGTGCACCCAACTCCTGCCCTTTTTGGCTGTCCATATTGGTATAGAAGACGAATCCCCGCTCATCGGCGCCTTTCAGAAGGACCATTCGGGCATTCGGAAGGCCGTCGGCATCGACGGTGGCGAGGGTCATGGCGGTGGGGTCACGTGGTTCTGAGGCCGTTGCGTCGGTCAGCCAGGCGGCAAACAGCCGCAAAGGCTCGTCGGCTGCGGTGAAATCACCAGTCGTTAACCAACTTGGGTGTTCAATTGGCGTGGTGTCGGACATCTGCTGGGGTGCTTCACGTGACAGGGGCTAAGACCCGTCAAATCTGCGGTCCTTATAGTGGATGCGCGTCGCCGCGCCTATGGCGCAAGGTGGCTATTGCCGCGCTGCTCGCAATCCCCCTCGGCGGATGCAGCCTGTCCGGCCAGTTAGACTCTTTCTTTCCCTCCAGCGACAAGTCAGACCGTACCGGCACGGTCATATCATCGAGTGCGAAAGAGGACGCACAACAACTGCCGCCACCCGCCGACCTTGCCTATGCGCGGGCTGCTGCAAGCGCCGTGCTCAGCCGCGGCGACAAGGACTCAAGCATGCCGTGGGAAAACCCGCGCACCGGAACGCGCGGGACAGTCACGCCGATCGCGACAGCCTATACGCAGGATGGACAGACGTGCCGCGATTTCCTCGCGAGCTTTGTCTCCGGCAGCTCGCAATCCTGGGTGCAGGGAGAAGCCTGCAAGCAGCAGCAGGGTGATTGGCAGGTTCGCTCGTTCAAGCCGTGGAAGCGGTCGTAATTACGCTTACTGCCCACGCGCGTTGCATCTGCGCTTGTGGAACCCCACATTGATATGGTGAAACGCAGGCGTTCGGCCTGCGGGCAGGGGAATTTACGGGAGTTTGGATCGGATGCGCGACCCCTATGACATTCTGGGGGTTTCTAAGGGTGCGAGCGAAGGCGACATCAAGAGCGCCTATCGCCGGCTGGCCAAAAAATTGCATCCGGATGCCAACAAGCACGATCCAAAGGCGGCCTCGCGTTTCGCCGAACTAAACGCCGCCTACGAGATCGTCGGCGATGCCGACAAGCGCAAGGCGTTCGACAGGGGCGAGATCGATGCGGAAGGCAAGCCGCGCTTCCAGGGTTTCGAGGGTTTTGGGGCGCAACCGGGCGGTGGTTTCAATCCGGCCGGCGGTGCGCATTTCGAGAGTTTCAGTTTCGGTCCTGATGGTTTCCGCCGCTCAGGTGGCGGTGGTGGGGGCGGGTTCGGCGGCGGCGGCATCGACGAACTTCTGCGTGGAATGTTTGGCGGTGCCGCGCGCGGTGGTGCGCGTCACGGGTCCGGCACGCCCTTCGAGGGCGAGGATTTCGGCGCGGGGCAGGATCTGCATGCCTCGCTCACCATCCCGCTCGACGATGCAGCCAAGGGGACAAAGACCCGCGTCCATTTGCCAACCGGGAAGGACATCGAGGTCAAGATTCCGGCAGGGATTGCGAGCGGCCAGCAGATCCGGCTGAAAGGACAGGGCTGGCCGAGCGCGAACGGACGGGCGGGCGATGCGCTCATAACCGTGAATGTCGCACCGCATCCCCTGTTCAAGCCCGATGGCAACGACCTGCGCCTCGAGTTGCCGATTACGCTCTATGAGGCGGCGCTTGGCGGCAAGGTGCGTGTGCCTACGCTTGACGGCGCGGTAGAACTCGCGATTCCGCCCGGCACGAATTCCGGGCGCACCTTCCGGCTCAAGGGCAAAGGCCTGAAGGCAAAAAGCGCCGCCGGCGATCTGCTCGCGACTGTGCGTATCGTGATGCCTGAACGCGTCGACGACGAATTCAAGGATCTCATGAAGACGTGGCGCGACAAGAAGCCCTACGATCCACGCGGAGGCATGGAGTAGGCGAATTCATTCAGCACGAGCGTTACGACCTCTTCGCGTCGTCACTTTCCATCTGCTCGTAGGCCGCCTTCGCCACTTTCTCGAGCTTTTCGCGGTCGGCCGGCCCGCTCACCACATACGCAACCTTGCCGTCGGCCCAGTAGAACGCGGCGGCGCGCTCACCGGCCGTGTAGCGGAACGCGCTTGGCGGCGCGCTTGCCTTCGCGCAGTAGATCGTGAACCGCTCGCCTGATGTGCCTTCATACATATAGAAGGCCGCCGCGCCGGTTGGACCCGGCAGCAACCGGCCACCGACAAGCTTGAGGCCGACTGACTGCAGGTCGGGCACGCGCAGTTCCTCGCCGACGCGCTTGGAGAGCCACTGCGTCATGTGCTGGCGCTCGGTGCCCGGCACTTCGACGGGGTGACGCACCTCGACGACATAAAGCCTGTAGGCATCCAGTGCCCCATTCGCGACAGCAAACGAGCCGCTGCGCGTGCCAATGGATGCGCCATGCGCAAACCAGCCGGTCGCGCCGCCTGCCAGGAACGCGATAACGGCGGCGGCCGCAAAGGCCTTCCACGACCGTCCATTGGCGCGATCGTTGCGGATGATCTGGTCGAGCGTGAGCCGTTCCGGCACCACTTCCTCGAGGACGGCGCCAAAGCGCGCACGGATCCGCTCGGACTGCGCGCGCCAAGAGGCCACCGTAACGGCCTGTTCCGGATGAGCGGCAAGCCAGGCGGTGACAGCCTCCATGCGGTCGGCCGGCAATTCGCCATCGATATAGGCGTGCAGTTCATCCTCGGTCACGGGTGAATCGCGATCGATCATGGGTTCACCTTCTTTCTCATTTCACGCGGCGCAGCGCCGGGCGCCCGCCGTCGAGATAGGTTTTGATCTGTACGCGCGCACGCGCCAGACGCGACATGACGGTACCAATCGGCACGCCCTGCACCTCGGCGACTTCGCGGTAGCTCAGACCCTCGAGCACCACGAGCAGCAAGGCGTTGCGCTGATCTTCGACCAGCGTTGCAAGCGCGCGTTCAATGTCGCGCCCGCCTGCTTCCGGACCGGCTAGGTCCGGCGCGTCATTATCCTCAATCGAAGACAACACCGGCCGTCTGGCCAGCGAACGCAACCGGTTACGGTTGAGGTTGGTCAGGATTGTGTACAGCCAGCTACGCACATCGCCGCCGTGAAACAGGTGCTCGGAGCGCAGTGCGCGCACGAGCGTGTCCTGCACGAGATCGTCGGCGATGTCGGCATCCCGCGTCAGCGCGCGCGCGTAACGCCGCAGGGCAGGGATGGTTGCTTCGACGTTTTGCCGAAACGTGGGCAAACCGGGCCTCCGTTGACTTTCGTTGCACGCTGACCAAGTGCCCCCTGGGCCACTTGTCTGCCACCTCGCCGAGATCGCAAGTCGGCATACGGATCAGTTGTCAGAAAAACCCCACTGATCCAATCATATTCCCAAAAACGAATTGAATTAACAGGACAAATGCCGCTGCCGGTGCTTTGCTTGCTGGCCCAAAACGCCTGTGTCATAGGAAACCGCCGGCTGCTCACCGGCAATACGGGAAGGATCATGCCGGAAATCTCGGGCCTGATGCGCGGCAAGCGCGGGTTGATCATGGGCGTGGCCAACAACCGCTCGATCGCCTGGGGCATTGCGCGCGCCTGCCGCGACCACGGTGCTGATCTCGCATTCACATATCAGGGTGATGCACTGAAGAAGCGGGTGGAACCGCTCGCCGAGGAAGTCGACGGCCTGGTCGTCGGACATTGCGATGTCACCGATCCGGCATCCATGGACGCTGTATTTGCCGCGGTGAAATCAGCCTGGGGCTCGCTCGATTTCCTGGTGCACGCCATCGCCTTCTCGGACAAGGACCAGCTCGACGGGCGCTACGTCGATACGACCGAGGACAACTTCATCAAGACCATGGTGGTGAGCTGCTACTCGTTCACGGCGCTCGCGCAGCGGGCGGAAAAACTGATGACGAACGGCGGCTCGCTCCTGACGATGACCTATTACGGCGCCGAAAAGTGGATGCCGCACTACAACGTGATGGGCCTTGCCAAGGCGGCGCTGGAATCATCGGTGCGGTACCTTGCGGCCGATTTGGGCGTCAAAAATATTCGCGTGAACGCGATATCGGCGGGTCCGCTGAAGACCCTTGCTGCATCGGGCATCGGGGACTTCCGCTATATCCTGAAGTGGAACGAATACAACACGCCTTTGCGGCGAAACCTTGCGTTGGAGGAAGTCGGCAAGGCCGGCGTCTACTTCCTTTCCGATCTGTCGAGCGGCGTCACAGGTGAGATCCACCACGTCGATGCCGGCTACCATATCGTCGGCATCAAGCATCCCGACGCGCCGGACATCGCCGTCGGCAAGACCGACTGATGGGTCAGCCCGCAAAGCCGCGACCGGTCGTCTTTTATATCCGCCACGGCGAAACCGACTGGAACGTAACCGGCCGCCTGCAGGGCCGGCACGACGTCCCACTCAACGCGCGCGGGCGCACGCAGGCCATGCATTGCGGCGAAATTCTCCAGGACCTGTTCGCGCGCGAGGGCCGCAACGTGGCCGAACTGGATTTCGTATCGAGCCCGCTCGGCCGCGCCCGCACGACCATGGAGCTGGCGCGCGCGCCGCTCGGGCTTCCCGCGGATGGCTATCGCATCGAGCCTCAGCTTGCGGAAATAGCCTTCGGGGAGTGGGAGGGCTTCACGATCGCTCAGCTGCATTCGCGCGATCCGCAGCGCATCGCTGCGCGTGAGCACGACAAGTGGCATTTCGTTCCCCCCGGCGGTGAAAGTTATCAGGCGGTGTCCCTGCGGATGCGCGAATGGTACGAGGGGCTTGCCCGTGACACGGTTGCCGTCGCGCACGGCGGCACCGCACGCGGACTCATCGCCTATCTCGGCATTGCCAATCCGGCTGCCGCACCTCTGCTCGATATCGCGCAAGGCGTGGTCTATGTCTTTGAAGGTGACCGGTTGACGCGTTACGCGTGAGCGGAAAAAACAAAACGGCCGGGCGAGATGGCCCGGCCGTCCGTTGTGAGCGCGGAGACTGCGCCCGAATGGTGAATTAGGCTGCGATGCGATAGAAGATCTCGGACTTCTTCTCGTCTGACTTCTTCTTCTTTTTCTTCTTGGCAGCGGAGAGGTCGGTGCCGAGAACGGTGTTCTCGGACTTCTTCTCCATCTTGTCGTCCTTCTTCTTCTTTTTCTTCTTGGCAGCGGAGAGATCGGTGCCGAGTACGATGTTCTCGGACTTCTTCTCCATGCCATCTGACTTTTTCTTCTTTTTCTTTTTGGCGGCCGACAGGTCGTCGCTCTTAACGACGCCCTGGACGACCGGGGTCGCGAACGCCGGCAGGCTCACCGAAGTGAGGAAGCCGAGCGCGACGGCGATTGCAGTAATCTTGCGCATTGTGTTTGTCCTCTTGGATCGATCCATTGACTGGCTGGAGCGATAGTTTTGCTACCCAGCGCGGGATTCCGAAGCTTCCCCCCAACCGATGAAAAAGATAATCGAGGGGTGCACCGTCCGCAATCTTAAAAATGGAAAAATCCCTTATTTTTCCGTAACTTAATGGCCGTTCAGCTTGCCATTAATCTCCGTTCAGCGAGGTGAATATTCATTCAGCGGCGGCGGAAAATTTGCAAATCTCTCCTGTGGGATTCTCCGCTGCGCGCACGGTTCGCCGCGCGCGTGCCGCTTATTTGACCGCCGCAGAGGCGCGGGCTACCAAACCGCGCAACCGCAGAACTCCATGTCATTCAATACTTTCGGCCATCTCTTCCGGTTCACCAGCTTCGGCGAAAGCCACGGGGCGGCGATCGGCTGCGTGGTTGACGGGTGCCCGCCCCGGATTCCGCTCAATGCCGAGGACATCCAGCGCGAGCTCGACCG
>JBKPRE010000136.1:0-4288 GCA_046734435.1 Pseudomonadota bacterium
GCGTGGCAACTGCATCAGCGACAGGATGCCTTCCTGCATGCGCGCTCCACCTGAAGCCGCAAACATGATGAACGGCGTCTGCCGGCGGACCGCGGTCTCAAGCCCTGTGATCACTGCTTCACCGGCGGCCATGCCAAGCGAGCCGCCCATGAAGTCGAAATCCTGCACGGCGATTGTCACCATCTGCCCTTCAAGGCGGCCAATGCCGACCTTCACTGCATCCTGCAGCCCTGTCTTGGCGCGAGCATCTTTCAGCCGGTCGGCGTAACGGCGCTCGTCACGAAACTTGAGTGGATCGAGGGCCACTTCAGGCAGCGCAACATCTTCAAACTCGCCGCCATCGAACATCGCCTTCAGCCGTTGCGGCGCACTGATGCGCATGTGGTAGTTCGAGCTTGGGATGACGAACTGGTTGGCCTCGACGTCCTTGTAAAAGACCAGCTGCCCGGTCTCCGGGCACTTGATCCAGAGATTTTCAGGCGTCTCGCGACGCAGGAAACTGCGGATCTTTGGCCGTACGAGATTGGAGATCCAATTCATGGGTCGTTTCTATAAATACGATTCGGCAAAATTATAACCGCTTGCGGCGCCGAATGTTCATTCCGCTGCCACGCGGCGGGCGGAGCGCAGGCCCTCCGCCAGTGAGGAAACAAGGTTTGTTACGGCTTTCACGGTGCCTGAACTGGCCTTGTTGTCCTTATCGAGGCTCTGGCGCAGTGCGTCCACGAGGGCCGAGCCTACGACCACGCCGTCGGCCTCAGCAGCGATGGCACGGGCCTGCGCTGCGGTTCTGACCCCAAACCCGACCGCAACCGGAAGTTTGGTGTGGCGCTTGATGCGGGCAACTGCAGCCGTCACTTGGCCGGTATCCGGCGCTGCAGCACCGGTAATTCCGGTGATGGAAACGTAATAGACAAAGCCGGATGTATTGTTGAGCACGGTCGGCAAGCGCTTGTCATCGGTGGTCGGGGTGGCGAGACGGATGAAATTGAGGCCGGCCTTAAGCGCGGGAAGGCAGAGCTCCTCGTCCTCTTCCGGCGGCAAATCCACGACGATGAGCCCATCCACGCCAGCCGAGCGTGCATCGGTGAGGAATTTGTCGACGCCGTAAACATAAATGGGATTGTAGTAACCCATAAGGACGATGGGCGTTTCGTTGTCATTCTTGCGAAATTCACGCACTAATCTGAGCGTATCGCTGACGCGTTGACCTGCTTTAAGAGCCCGCAACCCGGCGGCCTGGATGGCCGGACCATCTGCCATCGGATCGGTGAACGGCATGCCGAGCTCGATGACATCGGCGCCGGCCTTCGGCAGTTCCTTGGCGATCGCAAGCGAGGTCGCGAAGTCGGGGTCGCCCGCCATGGTAAATGTCACCAGCGCGGCGCGGCCTTCCTTTTTCAATGCGGCGAAGCGGCGCTCGATGCGGGTGGTCATCGATTCCTTCTTTCGAGAAAAGCCTCAACGGAGGCGAGATCCTTGTCGCCGCGGCCGGACAAGTTCACAACCATCAGATGATCTTTCGGCTTCTTGGCTGCGATCTCCGGCACTTTCGCAAGGGCATGCGCGGACTCGAGCGCGGGGATGATGCCCTCGAGCTTGCTGCACAGCTGAAAGGCCGCTACCGCCTCGTCGTCCGTCGCGGAAAGAAATTTCACGCGGCCCATGTCGTGCAACCAAGCGTGCTCCGGGCCGATGCCGGGGTAGTCGAGACCCGCCGAAATCGAATGCGCCTCTTCGATCTGGCCATCGTCGTTCATCAGCAAGTAGGTGCGGTTGCCGTGCAGCACCCCGGGTCTGCCGCCGGCGATCGAGGCCGCATGCTTGCTGTTAAGTCCAAGTCCGGCCGCCTCGACGCCGTAGATCTCGACTGACCGGTCATCGAGAAATGGGTGAAACAGACCCATCGCGTTTGAGCCGCCGCCGATGCAGGCGACCAGTGAATCAGGCAACCGACCTTCCGCAGCCTGCAACTGTTCACGGGTTTCACGGCCGATGATCGATTGGAAATCCCGCACCATCGCCGGATACGGGTGCGGGCCGGCAACGGTCCCAATGCAATAGAACGTGTCGCTGACATTGGTGACCCAGTCGCGCAGCGCTTCGTTCATTGCGTCCTTGAGCGTGCGTGCGCCGGATTCGACCGGACGGACTTCTGCTCCGAGGATATTCATTCTCAGCACGTTCGGCTTCTGCCGCTCGACGTCGACCGCGCCCATATAAACGATGCACGGCAGGCCGAACTTGGCGCACAAGGTTGCAGTCGCGACGCCATGCATCCCGGCGCCGGTTTCCGCGATGATGCGAGTCTTGCCCATGCGCAAAGCCAGCATGATCTGGCCGAGCACGTTGTTCACCTTGTGTGCACCGGTGTGGTTGAGATCCTCGCGCTTGAAATAGATTTTTGCTCCGCCACAGTGCTGCGTAAGTCGTTCGGCAAAATAGAGCGACGACGGCCGGCCCACGTAATTTGCAAGATGGCCGTCCATCTCCTTCTGGAATTTCGGATCGGCTTTGGCCTTGGCGTAGGCGGCTTCAAGGTCGAGGATCAGCGGCATCAGTGTTTCGGCGACGAAGCGGCCGCCGTAGATGCCAAAATGCCCTCGCTCGTCGGGGCCGGTACGGAATGAGTTGGGTTGCTGCGCGGTCATGGTTGCAAGTGCCTATTTGACCGGGCGTACGATCGACCCCTCTCCAAGCTGGAGAGGCGGTGAAAAGATCTCTGCTTCGGCCGCGCGGGCGGCATGGATAAAAGCACGGATTTTCTCCGGATCCTTTTCGCCGGGTCCACGTTCGACGCCAGAAGACACGTCGACGCCCGGCGCACGCGTGATACGCAACGCCTCCGCTACATTGTCAGCGTCGAGGCCGCCCGACAGCATAAAGGGAACGCCGGCGTTGATGTTCTTAAGCAGAGTCCAATCGAAAGCCTTGCCCAGTCCGCCCGGACGGGTCGCGTCCTTCGGCGGTCGCGCATCGAAGATCAGCCGGTCGACAAACTGCGCATACTCGCGGATCGGCGACAGGTCCCTGCGCTCGGCGATTGCCAGCGCCTTCATGACGGGCAAGCCAAAGCGTGTGCGCACGGCGACGACGCGATCCGGTGTTTCGCTGCCGTGCAGCTGCAACATGTCCGGATTGAGCGCGTTGATGATGTCGAGCAGCATCTCATCGTTTGCATCGACCGTGAGCGCGACCTTGACGGCGCGGCCTTGCACACGCTGGCCGAGCGTGCGCGCAGCCTCAAAGCCGATGTGACGAGGGCTTGGCGGAAAGAATACGAAGCCAACCAGATTGGCCCCGGAATCGAGCGCTACATCAAGCGCTTGCGGGGTCTTAAGGCCGCAGATTTTGATCGACAGAGGCATTATGGGGCGCGTTCTACCGCCTTATCCACTCGGCCGCAAAGCGGAACGTGCCGGTCACGGAAGTGGCGGCGGAATGACCGTATACGGGGCGGGATCAGGTGTGCGCGGGGTTTCCTGCGCGAAATGTCGGCGGATGACATCGAGTTCCTGGTGCAGTGCGCGCACATCTGCATCAAGCCTGCGCGCGGCACGACGCCACCGGGCTTGGCCGACCCAGGCCACCGTGCCGCCAATCAGCACGCCAAGAATGACAAGCACGACGATGAGAACGAAAAGCGGCAGCGTCACCGCATAGGCTGGGCTTGTCGTCGAAAAGGGATCGAACGACACCGTCACCGATTGCCGGTTGGCGACCGCGAACATGATGATGACCGCTGCCAACGGCACGAGGATCACCGCCGACACGATTTTGCGGAACATTGTCGACGCCCTTTGTCAAAAAACAACGGCCGGGACGTGCCCGGCCGGAATCATAGCATTTTCGCAAACCGGAAAAACCGGCTCCTAAATCGACTCCGGCTTGTTCAACCGCTCGCGCATTTCCTTGCCGGTTTTGAAGAACGGCACCGATTTCTTGTCGACAGCCACATGGGCTCCAGTCCGGGGATTTCGGCCGGTCCGTGCCGGCCGGTGCTTCACCGAAAAGGCACCGAAGCCACGCAACTCGACGCGGTCACCTTTAGCCATGGCGCTGGTAATCTCGCCAAGAATGGCGTTGACGATATTTTCGACGTCGCGCTGGTAGAGATGAGGATTCTGGGAGGCAATACGCTGGACGAGCTCTGACTTGATCATTGACGCCGCCCTGCCCGGTCAAGTGGTACTCAATTGGTGGATGGAGGGTGCCAAAGCGCCAAGAGACCGTCAAGATTAAGTCTCTCGACCGCCTGCACCGCGCCCCATTCTTCGATGCGGTGCGC
>JBKPRE010000137.1:0-27068 GCA_046734435.1 Pseudomonadota bacterium
CGATCAGACGCTTATCGTGCGTGCCAAGGCGGCCTGGGACCGCGCGCTCGCCCTCGGCGAGAAGCATGGCTACCGCAACGCGCAGGCCACCGTTATCGCGCCCACCGGTACCATCGGCCTGGTGATGGATTGCGACACCACCGGCATCGAGCCCGACTTCGCGCTGGTGAAGTTCAAGAAGCTCGCCGGCGGCGGCTACTTCAAGATCATCAACCGAGCTGTGCCGGAAGCTCTGCGCACGCTTGGCTACAGCGAGGCCGATATTGCCGAGATCGAAGCCTACGCTGTCGGTCATGGCACGCTGTCGCAGGCGCCCGCGATCAATCACACCACGCTGAAGGCCAAGGGCTTCACCGACGAAGCGATCGCCAAAGTCGAGAAAGCATTGCCGACGGCCTTTGACATCAAGTTCGCTTTCAACAAGTGGACGCTGGGTGAAGACTTCTGCCGGGACAAGCTCGGTATCCCCGCCGAGGACCCCGCCTCGCCCACCTTCGACCTCCTCGCCGCGCTCGGTTTCGGCAAGCGCGAGATCGAGGCCGCCAACATCCATGTCTGCGGCGCGATGACCGTCGAAGGTGCCCCGCACCTGAAAGCCGAGCACTACCCGGTGTTCGACTGCGCCAACCCGTGCGGCCGCACCGGCAAGCGCTATCTTTCGGTCGAGAGCCACATCCGCATGATGGCGGCCGCGCAGCCCTTCATCTCGGGCGCCATCTCCAAGACCATCAACATGCCGAACGAGGCAACGGTCGAAGACTGCAAGGCGGCCTACCTGCTTTCATGGAAACTGGCGCTGAAGGCCAACGCGCTCTACCGCGACGGTTCGAAGCTTTCCCAGCCGCTCAATGCGCAGTTCATCGCCGACGAGGACGATGAGGACGATACGGTCGAGACCTTCCTCGAACGTCCTGCCGCGGCACGCGCAGCGGGCCTCGCGGAAAAAGTCGTCGAGAAGATCGTCGAGCGTGTCACCGTGCTGCGCGAGCGCGAGCGCATGCCCGACCGCCGCAAGGGTTATACCCAGAAGGCGGTCGTCGGCGGTCACAAGGTCTACCTCCGTACCGGCGAATATGACGACGGGCGGCTCGGCGAGATCTTCATCGACATGCACAAGGAAGGCGCTGCGCTGCGTTCCATCATCAACAATTTCGCGATCGCGGTGTCGCTCGGCCTGCAATATGGCGTGCCGCTCGAGGAATATGTCGACGCCTTCACCTTCACCCGCTTCGAGCCGCAAGGCCCGGTGCAGGGCAACGACTCGATCAAATACGCCACCTCGATTCTCGACTACGTGTTCCGCGAGCTCGCCGTCTCCTACCTGGAGCGGTTCGACCTCGCGCATGTGGACCCGAGCGAGGCCGGCGGTTTCGATGCCCTCGGCAAGGGCGTGGAGGAAGGCAAGCCGGCGCCCGCGACCAATTACGTGTCGAAGGGCCTCACCCGCTCGCGCACCGACCGCCTGTCGGTGGTGCGCGGCGTTGCTTCGCCCACACCGGCGGCCGGCGGCAATGTCACCGCGCTTGCTGCGGTTGGCGGTGCGCGCGCCGAGGTGGCCGGCACCACCGCGCTCAAGGCCGAGCCGGAGGCGAAGCTTTCGCCCGCCGAGCAGCTCGAACAGCGCATCGACCCACAGGACGCCCGCGCGCACGCCAAGGCCGCGGCTTCCGAGAAACGCGCCGAGGCACGCGCCAAAGGCTACGAAGGTGAAGCCTGCGGCGAGTGCGGCAACTTCACGCTGGTGCGCAACGGCACCTGCATGAAGTGCGATACCTGCGGATCAACAACGGGGTGTTCGTGAGTAGTCAGAAAAGCACAAAGGACATGGAACGCGCGCAGGCAGCGTTCCATAAGAAGGAAATCCAAGCTCGCGAGGGCGCGACCGCGATGGCCGAATACAAGGCGGCCGGGAACGCCGAGCGCGCCAAGACCGAGCGGCTGCGCGCCCTTCGTGTCGCCAAGGAAGCAGCCGACCGCGAAGCCGCGGCAGCTGCGGCAGCTGCGCCGCCAAAGCCGGCGGCAAAGGGCAAGGCGAAGAAAAAGCCAACGTAACCCGGCGGTGAACCGCGCTTAACGCGTTGTGGTGGATCCAATTGGTGACGGTCGTTGGGAGAAGTGCTGGATGCAGCTAGGGCTCAGCCGGAACTTGCTCTACGTGCTCGTCGGCGCGCTTGTCGTTGTCGTTGCGGTGCTTGGTTATCAACTCTACCAAGACCGCAAGGAGCCGAAGGGAGTGCAGATCAACGTCGGCCCGAGCGGAATTACGATCGAGAAGAAATAGCACCACGACGGCTCACGAATGCACCCGATCGCGCTGATGACGCTCGCAATCCTGCTTCTTGCCGGATGCGCCGGGTATTCACCCGAGTGCGTCACCGGCACCGGCACCAAGGATTGCGCGACGGGCACGTTGGGCCATCAGCAGATGACGCAGGAGCGGGAGGGCGAGGAAACGCTCGCGTCGATCGATGACGCGCGCTGCCGCGCCATTGCAGCGCCCGGTTCAGGCGACTATCTCGCGTGCCGACAACGCACGGCGAAAACGCGTGGCGCGGGCCGATAGTCGAGTCGCTATCGCCTACCAACATTGTCAAAACCGCCGTCTGGTCCGGAGGTCTCTCGTTCGGCACAACGCTGCTCGCCGAATTCGGCGCAAGGAGAGAACGATGGAAGCCTCGAAATTCCGGGCGGCGCAGGAGCCCCTCAAGGAACGCTACCGGACGGATGCCAAAGCAGCGCTCCTGACTTTGAAAGCGAAAGGCAGGGCCGACGACTCGACCGTGACCTGCAAGGTCGAAACCGGGCGCGGCCTCGCCGTCGCGGGCATCCATCCGAAATGCGGCGGTTCGGGCCTCGAATTGTGTTCGGGCGACCTGCTGCTTGAAGCGCTCATCGCCTGTGCAGGGGTTTCGCTAAAAGCGGCCGCAAGCGTGCTCGACGTTCCGGTCAAATCGGCGACCATCTCGGCCGAAGGCGATGTCGATCTCCGTGGCACACTCGGCATCACGGAGGGTGTGCCCGTCGGGTTCAAGGAGATCCGCCTGCATTTCCATGTCGAGACGGATGCCGCGCAAAGCGACCTGGCGCAGCTGCTTGAAATGACCGAACGCTATTGCGTGATCTTTCAGACGATCCAAAACAGCCCGAACACCAAGGCCCATATGAGCGTGGTTCGCAACTGACCGGTGACAGCGCGCACGCTCACGTCAGATTTTGTCTTCCTGCGCGCTTTTCTCGCTCTTCAGGCGAAACAGCACGTATCCATATCTGAAGCTCCGGCTGTCATCGCCGGTGGCCTCGATCCTGAATTCGCCGACGGTCTGAAAGGCCCGCAAGCCCTGGCCGCGTATGATCGTTGTCTGGCTTCCGTCTTTCGACTTCCAGTAGATCTTCGCCTCGGTATTCGATTCGAGGATCGTGAACAGCACCGTGTGCCGCCCACCGTCATCGACAATCGTCTTCGGCGGCGAGCCACCCTTTTGCGTGCCGGAGCCGAGCGATTCAAATTCCTCGATCTGCCCGAAATCGAAAACCTGCGCGTGGGCTCCTGACTGAAGCCCCGCATGGATCAACGCCAACATTGCTGCGGCAAACACCCATATCCGACGTTTCATGGCCATCACCTCGATACGTCAATGACCCGCCTGCGGGCGATCCCGCCGCAGCCATCGCGCAGCGGCAGCACGTCAAAAAAGCATAGAACCCAAACCGGACGCCATTAAGGCCATAGACACAAAAGCGCCGCCGCAGACGCACCCAATAAAAAATAGGGCCACTTCGATAGCGGCCCTATTCCTTCTGTCCGGTCACGGAGCGAGCGGCCCGGTTCCCGGGACCTTTAGTTTAAGCTTGAACTGCCGCTGGAAGGATTTTCGGCATAGGAGCCGCGTGGGTTGACGATCACGTAGCCGCTGATCGACCGGACGTGCTCGCGGGTCAGCCCGCCGCCGGAATTGCCATCGTGGACGAGCCAGTTGTTCCCCTCGACATGGCTCATGAGGACCATGACGTGACCGCTGCGTGCGGCCGCCATGCCCGGCGCCGGTGACGTACGGGGGAATTTCCGGATCCAGTTCGAGGCCAGATTGAGCTCCGGTCGAATTTTTCCGAACACATAGAGCGAGGCCTCGCAGCCGCAGAACGCGTGCGGGCAACCCTCCGGCCGGCGGCTGAGAACCGCGCCACCATTGGCATCGACCACGGCATTTGCCTCAGCCCTGACAGCCCCTGCCCGCTGTACGTGATCAGAACAGCCCCGCATGTCACAGGCAATGGTCTGGCGCTGGTGCTTCTGTCGTGGTGTTGCGTTGGCGGCGCTCGCAACAAACGCAATCCAAAGTGCAATCGATGCAAGCGCTGCAATCGTAATCGTGATCTTTTTCAACACTGGGACTCCATCCATCCAAAGCGGTCCGGCCGTGCGAACGGTGTTTTCCGCTTTTCCTTTTCATGTGATGGATGAACCCGTAGCCGCTGGCGCCGGCGACGGCTACTGAATCTGTCCGGTAAGATGACCAGGTAAGGTAAATGTGAATAGTAAGCGGCCTGAAGCGACAGTTTCTTTGGTAAATTGGCTAGGCGCGACAATCTCGGAGCATTTTAATTCCTCGGCGCAGCATTTTTCTTCATAAACTTTTGCCGCGCAGACAGGGTTAAGTGCGCGCATCTGTCGTGCGAATGAATGCAAATGAGGTGCCTATAACCGCGACCTCACGTTGGTCCCCGTCACCATTTTCCGTCTAGGCATTCTGACGGTCGTTATCGATCGGGATCACCTGCCCCGAGATTGCCTTCGCGGCATCGGATGCGAGGAACACCGCCAGCTGTGCGATATCCTTCGGATCGACCATGGCCTTGATCGAAGCTGCGGCCAGGGCGTCGGCCTTCACCTCCTCCAGCGAGCGCCCGCTGATCTGCGCGCGCCCCTGGAAAACGCGCACGATCCGGTCGCCTTCGACGGCGCCGGGCGCGATCGCGTTGGCGCGGATGCCCCATTCGCCGAGCTCCATGGCCAGCGTCTTGGTCAGGCCGATGACACCCCATTTCGTCGCCGCATAGGGGCTGCGATTGAGAAAGCCGTAGCGGCCTGCAACCGATGACATGTTGATGATGCAGCCGGCCTTCGACTTCTTCAGATGCGGGATGGCAAGCCGCGAGACGTCGAACATGGCCGTGAGGTTCACCGCGACGACCTTGTCCCAATCGTCCGGCGGGTAGTCGACAATCGGCAGCGTCAGGCCGGCAATGCCGGCATTGTTGATGAGCACGTCAAGCCCGCCGAGTACCCCCACCGCCTCCGGCACCATCCGCTCGATCTCGGCGCGGCTCGCCATGTCGTAGCGCCGGGCGGTTATGCCGGGAATTTCCTTGGCAATTGCGGCGAGGGCCTTCTCATCGATGTCACAAACAAAGACTTTGGCGCCGTTCGCAGCGAAGGCGCGAGCAAACTCACGGCCGATGCCGGCGGCCCCGGCCGTTATCAGGACGCGTTGCGACATGATTCGGCGTGATCAGACCATACCGATCACCACGGGACAACGGCTCGCCCGCGGTTCGCGCCGGTACCGCATTCACCCTTGAAAGGCCCGAATCGGCTAAGCTGCCACCGTTGATTCGGTATCCGTTACTTGTACGCCCGGGCGGCTTGGCCCTGGAGCGGGTTTGCATTGGAGTGAGGTGCCCTGGTTCGAGTGAATTGAGGTGCAGTGCCGTGCGTTGGCAACACCATCGAGGGAGCTCTACGCCATGGCGAAGAAACGAAAGGCGGCGGCAAACAAACGGGCAAGTCGCAGGCGTCCCGCACGCCGGCGCGCGAGCGCGGATCAGACCGTCAACACACTGGTCATCTTGGTGGTGATCGTGATCGTGCTTGGTGGCCTCTATCTCTATGCACAGAACAAGAAGCAGGCGGCGCTGCTACAAAGCCTTTCGCCAGCGATCGCAGCCATCATAGCACCGTTCAAGGCGGCGCTGGCACCTCAGGCTATTGCGATTACGCCGGCATCCCAGCCAGCGGCCCTGGCACAGCAATCGTCACGACCGCCTGAGCCCGCGGCGGGACCTGACGGACGGCAGCCTGTCGCCCTGATCGAAGCAAAGTAAGCCGGGCCTAAACGCCGCCGTTTTCGCTCAGCTGCGCAATGCGCTTGCGCAAGGCTGCTTTTTCAGCCTCGCAGTCGCGCAGCCGCTTAGCCCATTCGAGCGGCACCGGCACATCCTGGTTGTATTCACTCAGGAATGAGACACCGGCTTCATCCGGAGCGCGCCATATCATGCGGGCCCGGAAGGAGCGTTCCTTGTGTGCGATCTTCAGATCGAACTGATCCGGCACGGCGGCGGTGTTGCTGAACGTAACTTTGGCGCCGCTGGTCGACAGATTGCGCACCTGGCAATCCATCGTCGATGCACGATTGTTGTATGCGATCACGCCACCAAGCAGCGTGCGCGAGCGAGCGGCTTTACGTTTCTCAACCATCGACCTGCTCCGGACGAATTCGCCGGAACGATAGCAAGGCGCACACGCGCGACAAATCGACCGAACGCACAAAATGCGTGTTAGCGTTAAGTGCGATGGTTACCGGGGCTCAGTTCTGGCAGCGCGTGACCGAAACGACGCGTTCGCCGCCATCTTCGGACCGGACGGTTATCGCCTGCTGTACGCGCTGGCATGGCCGAGATGCCTCGACCGCGACTGCGACCGGCACGGCAACCGTTTCGGTAACGCCAGGCTGCGTCGCATATACGCCACCATAGCCGCCATAGCCGCCATAGCCGGCGTACCACCACTTGTTATTTTGCCACCAAATCTGGCCGTTGTTCGTCGCGTACCACCAGTTGTTATTGTTGTTCTTCCACCAATGGCCTTTGTTGTGCATGGCGTGATGGCCATGGCCGCCAAATTTAAAACCGGGTCCCCCCTTTCCGCCGCCAGGCCCGGACAGGGCAGCGTCAGGCTGGGCGAGAAACAGAACCGCTACGGCAGTCGCCGCAAATGAAATCCTTTTCATAAAATTATGATTCAATATTCCGCATCCCGGTTCAAGACGCCTGCGCAGAGGGCCTGCTGGCTAGCCCGCAACAGGCCGTTTGGTCGATTTTTGAGGCTGGAATCGCCTATTCCGCCGGCCCTAGCGCCGACCTGGGCTTCTGGCGCGCCAAGATCGCATCGAGGCTCCACGGCCCGCCACCGGCGAAGGCGATGTAGAGAAAGATAAAGCAGTAAAGGATCGCAGCATCGCCACGATTGATAATTGGAAAGAAGTCGTGCGGCGCGTGGCTGATGAAATAGGCGAAGGCCATCTCGCCCGACATGATGAATGCCGACGTGCGGGAGAACAGTCCGACGGCGAGCAGCGCACCGCCGATAAATTCAATCGCGGCTGCAAACCATGACAGCGAGAACAGTGCCGGATACGGCGAGGCTTGCGGAAAGCCAAACAGCTTTGACAATCCGTGCTCAAAGAACAAGAGCGCCACCACGATACGCAAGATGCTGAGCACATAAGGTGCCAGGCTCGACCAAGTATCCTGATCGCGAACCGATATCGTCCGGGCCATTATCGCTATCCCTCCATCACGTTAGGGCCACACTCAAGAAACAAACCCTCGATCGCCTTGCCTGTGCCCGGATCCGGTTCACAACCGGGTGTGCTGAGCCAGAAATTTGTGGGGCCGAAGCACGCGACCGCCTGCTCTCGACCGATCGGAGGACGCAAATCGCCAAAAAAATGCGCCAAATATTTAGCAAGACTAGGGCGAGGTTGCGCGATGAGAAACGACCGGTTCGTTGTAACGGTATTTGCAGCACGTGTAACCTTTGCAGCATGCATGGTCTTCGCGGCATGCATAACTTGGCCATCGCGGGCCGCGACGATCGATATCCGCAATGATCACGGTGGCAAAACTGCCGAATACGCAGCTCGCTGGGCTCAATACCGACGCGAAGGGGTAAGCGTTCGCATTGCCGGCCCTTGTGAATCGGAATGCACGATGATCCTCGGCCACGTCAGCCGCGACCATATATGCGTCACACCCGAAGCACGTCTCGGATTTCGCCTCGCGGCTGCCCCGGTAGGAACCGCAACGCTGTGGAAATCCTATCCCACCGACATCAAGGCCTGGGTCATGCGAAACGGTGGATTGGGGCGCGAGGCCCTTTGGCTACGCGCACCGGAAGTCTACCGCTTCTTTCGTATTTGCGACCGGACGTAGCGAGCGCCTTATTCTTCCTTCTCTGTCGTGAAATAAAGCGGATAACCTTTGGCGCGGCCCATCTCGGTCGCTTCCTTTGCCTTGGTCTCCGCAACGTCGCGCGTATAGACGGCGATCACACAGGCGCCCTTCTGGTGCGCCGTCATCATCACCTTGTAGGCATGACTTTCATTCATCCGGAAAACCGCCTTAAGGACCAAAACGACGAATTCGCGCGGCGTGTAGTCGTCATTGAGCAGAATTACCTTCCACAGCGGCGGCCGCTGCGTCTTTGTTTTCACCTTGGTCCGCGGTTTCTCGAGGGTCTTCTGGCTCACGTAGTATCCTCTTGAGCCGGCATCCCGTCACAACTCGGTATTTTGCCTCCAACCCAGAGTGCACTCCACTGCTTCGAATCCGTTGGAAAATTCGACGAAATGCGGCGCGGCGACACCGCGGTCGTCATTGTTACGCCGGAGGTGGCGCTACTTGCTCTTGTCGGGTGCAACCGTGGTCTTCGATGACCCTTCGGGGGCCGGTTGCATCCCGGGAGGACTCTGACCTTGTGGACTCTCCGGGGGCGCACCGCCCGATCCCGTCTCGAGCGGGCCGGTCCAGCCCTGCGGCTGCTTCTGCCCGGTCGTTTCCGGGGTCTGTTGACGGCCGGTGCTGTAGCCTGATTTGTCGATTGGCTTGTCGTCGGCCCGCGCCGGCGCGGGTGTAAAAGTGCCAAAGCAAACCAAGCAAACCGCTATAAATGCAACGCGCATGGTTATCCCTCTTTTGAGCCTATAGCGTAACCGCAGCGAAAGCGCCGGGTTCCATCAGACGGAGGCTCAAATGCTCTATCTGGCCGCCAAAGCCGCGTTGTCCGGCCTCATCATTGCTATCGTCTCGGACGTGGCGCGCCGTTCGCCGACGCTGGGTGCATTGATCGTGTCGCTGCCGCTGGTTTCGATCCTTGGCATTTTGTGGCTGTGGCATGATACCAGCGATGCCGAGCGCATTGCAGCGCACGCGCAGTCGACGTTCTGGTACGTTCTTCCAACGCTTCCGATGTTTCTTGTAATGCCAGCAATGCTGCGGCACGGAATCGGTTTTTGGTCAACACTTGCAGTGTGCTGCGTGCTGACCTTCGTGCTTTATCTCGCGACAATCTGGACGCTGGGAAAGTTCGGCATCACGCTTTGATGCAGCGCAGTAAATTTAAAATCGAACCAGCTCAAAAATTTTTAGTTCGAGTTGATCGTTCTGCCGCAAAAATTTCATGAGCCGCAGGCAAGGTATGTCAACGGTCCTGCTTCATTCGCGCAGCCATTGCACTAGCGTTTAACAAACAGCGTGGGGGGTACGGGGCCACGTCAAAGAATTGGTCGGGAGGAAGGCCCATGGAAGTGTCCCGCGACATCGCAAACTTTGCGCGCTCGCGACCGGTGATTGAATGCGCCCAGTGTGGTGAACGCATCTACATCCCGGAATGGTCTGAGTGTCTTGACGGGAGCCGCGTGCGCCATCTGTGGCAATGCGACACGTGCGGCACGTCTTTCGAGACGACGGTGCGCATCGCTGCGGCGTAAATCACGCCGATCGATCAGTTTTTTTCACGGAATTTTGCGCGGCAGGCTGAATGCCGGCACGCTATAGTGCCGGCATGATCGACCGCCGATATTTTATTGCGCTCGCCGCCATTCCCCTCGCGGGGCTTGGTTCTCGCGCCGCCCAGGCTGCCGGCATGAGCCGCGTGACGGCCTACGCCTTCATGTTCAAGGGCCTGGATGGGGATGACATCCTGCTCTCATCCTATGCGGGCCACCCGTTGCTGGTGGTCAACACGGCCTCCCAGTGCGGCTACACCCCGCAATATGCGGGCCTCCAGCAAATCTGGACACGCTACCGCGACCGCGGATTGATCGTACTGGGCGTGCCCTCGAACGACTTCGGCGGCCAGGAGCCCGGCGGCAAGAGCGAGATCCACGCCACCGCACAGGGGACCTACCACGTCACATTCCCGATAACCGAAAAGGTCGCGGTGAAGGGCAAGGACGCCCATCCGTTCTTCAAATGGGCGGCGGCCGACCGCCCCCTCGAAGCGCCGCGTTGGAATTTTCACAAGTACCTCATCGGGCGCGATGGCCAACTCAAGGCGGCTTTCCCTTCGGCGGTCGAGCCGACCGACCCGCTCGTGATCACAGCCATTGAAAGAGAACTGACCGGGGCGTAGCCGAATCACTGGATCGTCAGGCTGCCTCGCCGCGAGCAAGCGGAAATCTTTTGTCACAATTTTGAAAAATCCATTGACGAATCGGCGTGCCCATGACGGATTGTCAAAACGACATTCGGTCACGTGGGTCGGCAGGAATTAACATGCCGATCCGTAAAGAGGTTCCTCCCGCGTGGCGTTTTAACTGGGCGGCCGCAAGGCCGCCCCTTTTCATGTCAGCATACTGTCGACAATTGCTTCTAAGCGGACGCAGCCATGCGCTCGGCGCCACCGAACTCGAGTCCGGCCGGCTGTAAGGGGTCGAGAGCTTCAACGAGCTGCAGGAACGAGCTTCCAGGCAAAGGCGGTGCAAAGACGTAACCCTGCGCCGAACGCACGCCCAGCGTACGCAAATGCATGACTTGCTCGAAATTCTCGACCCCTTCCGCAATCACATCCATGCGCATGTTGCGTGCGAGATCGACAAGCGTCTCGACGATGGTCGTTGAATTGCGATCAGTGCCGATGGCGTCTATGAACATCTTGTCGATCTTGATGATGTCGACACCGAGTTTGAGCATATAGGAAAGGCCACTGTGGCCCGTGCCCACATCGTCGATTGCAATGCGGACGCCGAGACCTTGCAGGGCGGCGATGGTCTGACGGGTTTCGGTGAAATTCTCGATCGGATCGCGCTCGGTGACTTCGAGCACGACCTGCGAGAATTTAATCGGCGAGCCCGCAAAGATATCGCGCACATCCTTGACGATTGACGGCTCGCTGAAAAGCTTGCCGGCAAAGTTGAACGAAATCTTCAGGTCCGGACGGCGCCCGAGCGCGGGGCCCACTTCGATGCAGACCGTGCGCATCAGGCCGCGCGTCAGATCGTCGATGAGGTCGCTCGATTCGATCAGCGGGATGAATGAACCTGGGAAGACAAGCGTGCCGTCCGGCTTGCGCCAACGAACGAGCACTTCTGCGCCGCGCAGCTGACCTGAGCGGATATCGACGACGGGTTGGTAGTACGGAATGAACTCGCCCGCCTCAAGCGCGCGCTCAATTTCCGCCACGGGGTTTCGGGGCGCGCGGCGCGGGATCAGCATCACAAATCCGGTGACCGTTATCATGATGATGCCGGCCGCAAACAGGCCAAACCATTTGAGGTCAGCGTGCTCTGCTTCGACCCGCGCCCTCGGACTGAGAACTTCGACGTCAAACCCAAATTTGTTCGACTTTATGTTGGCAGTGAAATTTGCGCTTTCGCTATCGGCTGTCCGGTCGCCGACCTCCCCGATCATGGCGCCCTGCGCGGTCACGATACGCGCGTAGCCGCTAAAAGGCCCACCACCCGTTGACACCTGTGGCAAAAACAACGCCGTCGGCACCAGCGCACTGATACTATTGTGATCGGAGCCGACATCACGTCGTAGGCGCACCATTCGCTCGCCGCCCGGCAGAGATATTATGTCAAGGCGATAGCCGCCCGCGCCGACCAATGGCTCGGTAGAGAGCACTTCCCGCTCGCCAGGAGGCAGACCGAGATGATTGCAAAGCGTCTTGCCGTCTGGGCCGATGACGGCGATTTCCTTGACGGGAATCGTGCTGAAGGCGGCACGGCGCATGGCCTCCATATCCTGCTGATCGCATGCGCTGACGCCCGCTACAGCCAGAGTGTCGAGCGTACCGACCGCGTCCCGGACGCGCGTCTCGGCAAGCGCGATTGCGCGCTTGGCAGCCGTGCTCACCTCCGACTGTCCCTGCCGTTCTATGAGATTGTCGAGCCAGAGGTTAAAGGCGATGAACGGGCCACCGGCGAGCACCGCGCCGACGACGATCGCAAATAAATTCCGGCGCGTAAGCCCGCGCGCAAAAAACCCCATCCCGCCTCCAGCCAGGGGCCCCATCCTGGTGCCTCGCCAGTCAGCCACGCCGCCGTAAACACAACCTTAAGCTTAAGGACGCGTAACCCCTGCTGGTGCCCGAAAAACGGCCATCGGCGACGCTATGGTTAGTAATGGGTTAAAGTCTTGCGACTTCGGATGGGGGATTGCGATGAAATGGCGTTTGATGTGGATCGCGGCGTTGGCCGTTTTCGCGGCCGTGCCATCGGCGGCGCAACAGCGGATCGAGATTTTCGACGCACACCTGCACTACAACCAGGAGCCCAAGCCTTTTTACTCGCTCGACCAGGTGCGCGACGTATTCCGTCGCAACGGCATCACCGGCATCATCGCGACTAGCCGGCCCAACAAAGGCACGCATGAGCTGGTGGATGCAAAGTGGCCCGAGCTCAAGGTCGTGCCGTTCATTCGTCCCTATCGCGTGCGCAGCGACATCCAGACCTGGTTCAACGATCCGACGATTTTCGAGCTCATCAAGGAAGAATATGCCCGCGGCTATTACCGGGGCATCGGCGAGTTTCATATCTATGGCAAGTCGGCCCAATCGGACTGGGTGAAGAAAATGGTCGACTTCGCCGTCGAGCGTAACCTGTATCTGCATGCGCACTGCGACGAAGAGGCCTTGCTGATCCTGTTCAAGCACAATCCAAAGGCCAGGATCATCTGGGCACATACAGGGTTTTCGGTAGCACCTGCGCGGGTGGCCGAGCTGCTCGACGAGCACAAGGACGCGCTTTGGGGTGAGCTGTCATACCGGGGTGGAATCACCGGCGGCGACGGCAAGTTGACAAGCGATTGGCGCAACCTATTTGCACGTTATTCCGACCGGTTCCTGCTCGGCTCCGATACCTGGATCAACGAGCGGTGGTTCGGCTACGACACGATCTTCAAGGAATATCGCGGATGGCTCGCCCAGATTCCGGCCGATCAGGCCCAACGGATTGCGAGCGGTAACGCGTTGCGGCTGTTCGGACTGCGACGCGAGTAAAGAATAGGAGCGATCATGAGTTTCTTCCCTGGCAAGGATCCGGCCGCCGGCGACGCATATCAATGTGACGCTATTTCCCAGGTCATCGTGCCGCGCACAGTTGATCTCGGCGACTTTGCGGTCCGGCGCGCACTGCCGTCCGCCCGGACGCGCATGGTCGGCCCATTCATTTTTTTCGATCATTTCGGACCGGCGGAGTTCCACGCAGGCAACGGGCTCGACGTTCGCCCGCATCCGCATATCGGGCTCGCCACCGTGACCTATCTTTTCGACGGCGAGATCATGCACCGAGACAGTCTCGGAACCGCCATGGCAATCAGGCCTGGCGAAGTCAACTGGATGACCGCCGGACGCGGCATCGTCCACTCCGAACGCACGCGGCCCGAGCGACGCGTCGACGGTGAGCCGATTCACGGCCTGCAGATGTGGGTCGCCTTGCCGGCCACCAAGGAGGAGATGGAGGCCGGCTTTGCGCATCACGCAACCGCCGAATTTCCGGTCATCAAGGAGAACGGAAAGAACGTGCGTGTGGTGGTCGGCTCGCTCTATGGCGCATCATCGCCGGTCCCGACCGTACACGAGACGATATTCGGCGATGTGCATCTGAAGGCCGGCACGTCGCTACCGCTCGATGCGGACCACGAGGAACGCGCGATCTATGTTATCGAAGGTGTCGTCGATATTGCGGGCGACAAGTTCGAACCGGGACGGCTGCTGGTGTTCAAGCCGGGCGATGCCCCGACGATCACAGCCATCAACAGCGCCCATTTCGTCATTCTCGGCGGCGCGCCGATGGATGGGCCGCGTCATATCTGGTGGAATTTCGTGTCGTCCCGCAAAGAGCGCATTGAGCAGGCTAAGGCAGATTGGAAGGCTGGTCATTTCGACAAAGTGCCGGGGGACGAGATCGAATTCATTCCGCTGCCCGAGCAGTAGTGGGCACGTATTGAGTCTCGTTCGTCATGCCCTGCCTTGTGCCGGGCATCCACGTCTTTCTTTCATTCGCAAACAAGACGTGGATGACGGGCACAGGCGTGCGAAAGCACGCCGTTCTTCGAACGGCTATGCCGGCCATGACGCCAGGTGACGTCACTTCTTCGGCAGATCCAACCTGATGTTCAGCTCCTTGAGCTGTTTGGGCGTCGCTTCGGAGGGCGCGCCCATCATCAGATCCTCGGCGCGCTGGTTCATCGGAAACAGCACGACCTCGCGCAGGTTTTCCTCGCCGGCGAGCAGCATGACTATGCGGTCGATGCCCGGCGCGATCCCACCATGCGGCGGCGCGCCGAGCGACAGCGCGTGCAGCATCCCACCGAACTTAGTCTCGAGCACGTCCTCGCTGTAGCCGGCGATCGCGAAAGCCTTCTTCATCACCTCCGGACGGTGGTTCCGGATCGCACCCGACGACAATTCGACGCCGTTGCAGACTATGTCGTACTGGATCGCCTTGATCGACAGCAGCTTGTCGTTGTCCTTGGCGTCCAGTGCGAGGAATTCCTCGACCGCCAGGTTCGGCATCGAGAACGGATTATGGGAGAAGTCGATTTTCTTCTCCTCCTCGTTCCATTCGTACATCGGAAAATCGACGATCCAGCAGAACTCGAAGCGGCCTTTATCGATGAGCCCCAGCTCCTCGCCGACCTTGGTCCGCGCCGGCCCGGCAAATTTCACGAAGTCCTTTGGCTTGCCGGCGACGAAGAAACAGGCGTCGCCGATGCCGAGTTTCATCTGATCGGCGATCTGCTTGGTGCGCTCAGGGCCGATATTTTTGGCCAGCGGGCCCGCGCCGCCCTCCTCGCCTTCGCGCCAGAAGATGTAACCGAGACCGGGTTGACCCTCGCCCTGCGCCCACGAATTCATCCGGTCGCAGAAGGCGCGGTTGCCGCCCTTCGGCGCCGGGACCGCCCACACGGCGTTTCCGGGAGTCTCCAGGATCTTCGCGAAAATCTTGAATCCCGAGCCGCGGAATGCCTCGCTCACATCCTGCATCACGATCGGATTGCGCAGATCGGGCTTGTCGGTGCCGTACTTGCGCAACGCGTCGGCGTAAGGAATGAGCGGAAACTTCGGCGTCACCGGTTTGCCGTTGGCGAATTCCTCGAACACGCCTCGGATCACCGGTTCGACCGCATCGAAAACGTCCTGCTGGGTCACGAAGCTCATCTCAAGGTCGAGCTGATAAAACTCGCCCGGCGAGCGATCGGCGCGCGCATCCTCGTCGCGGAAGCACGGCGCGATCTGGAAATAACGGTCGAAACCCGCGACCATGATCAGTTGCTTGAATTGCTGCGGCGCCTGCGGCAGCGCGTAGAATTTCCCCGGATGCAGCCGCGAGGGCACGAGATAGTCGCGCGCGCCCTCGGGTGAAGACGCCGTGAGGATCGGCGTCTGGAATTCGAAGAAGCCCGCTTCCTTCATCCGCCGGCGGATCGAGTCGATCACCCTGCCACGCAGCATGATGTTGTTGTGCAGATGCTCGCGGCGCAGATCGAGAAAGCGGTACTTGAGCCTGATTTCCTCAGGATAGTCCTGCTCGCCGAAGACCGGCATCGGCAATTCCGCCGCGGGACCAAGTAGCTCGATTTCATCGATGTAGATTTCGATTTGCCCGGTGGGAAGCTCCGGATTTTCGGTGCCCGCCGGGCGCTTGCGCACCTTGCCGTCGATGCGCACGACCCATTCCGCGCGCAAGGTCTCGGCCAGCTTGAATGCCTTGCTGTCCGGGTCGGCAACGACCTGGGTCAGCCCATAGTGGTCACGCAGGTCAATGAAAAGGACGCCGCCGTGATCGCGGATGCGGTGGCACCAGCCCGAGAGCCGCACGACCTTGCCGATATCGCTCTCGCGAAGTGCGCCACAAGTATGGGAGCGATAACGATGCATCGTCAGATCTTTGCGCTTGCCGGGGGACGAGTCAGAATCTCGGTGTGAAGCGCGCGAAAAGCGCATGGGGGGTCGGCTTTGTCAAGCAGCCGATCCCGAAATCATCGCGGCACCCGGATGCCTCGACAGGCTTGCCTGCGCCCTGCACAGTTGCTTTTAGAGTGACTGGATACGCATGACCAAAGCCAGAAAAAAGACAGAGAAGACGCGCCCCGCAGCGGTCGAAATGTCGACCGCGGAGGCTACGGTGGCGACCCTGATCGCGCATGGGCTTGATACCGTCTACGCGCTGCCCGGCATCCACAACGATCACCTGTTCGATGCCTTCCAGCGCGCCTCCGAAAACCTGCGCGTGATCCACACGCGACACGAGCAAGGCGCCGCCTATATGGCGCTCGGCGCCGCACTATCCACCGGGAAGCCGCAAACTTACTCAGTCGTTCCCGGACCTGGCCTGCTCAATTCCGGCGCTGCTCTTCTGACCGCATATGGAATGAACGCGCCGGTCCTTGCGCTCATCGGGCAAATTCCGGAGGCGGCAATCGGGAAAGCGCACGGTCAACTTCATGAGATCAGAGACCAGGCCGGAATCGTGGAACGTCTTGTCGATCATTCATCATTCATTCGCGGTCCAGCCGAGGCGTCCATAAAAGTTTCCAAGGCCATTGCATCCATGTTTCACAGGCGTCCCGGTCCGGCTGCAATCGAATGCCCAATCGACGTTTGGGGCAAGCGTGCGCCGGTGCCTGCGATCGCGGGACCGGTGGCACCGCTCCCGCCGAAGATTAACATCGATGAGGTGCGTGCCGCGGCAAAAGTTCTCAGGCAGGCGAACCGCGTACTGATTGTGGCTGGCGGTGGCGCACAAGATGCGTCGCCTGAAATAACGCTGCTCTCGAGCATGTTGCAGGCGCCCGTACTCGCCTATCGTCGCGGCCGCGGCGTGCTGGATTCGCGCGACCCGCTCAGCGTGACACTGCCATTGGGCCACGAATTATGGGCGCAGGCCGATGCCGTGCTCGGCGTCGGCACGCGCCTTCTCAATCCGATGAACCAGTGGGGCGTCGACAAGACTTTGCAAATCGTGCGAGTCGACGCTGACCCTGAAGAGCCGGGGCGGATTGCCAAGCCGAAAGTGGCGCTTATCGGTGACGCTGCGCCGATCCTGCGCACGCTGATTGACGAACTGGTCAAGTTCAACATCCGGCGCGCATCACGCCGCGACGAAATGCTGGAACGCCAAGCCAAGTTACGCCAGCGTCTTGCGAAACTGGCGCCGCAGCTTGCTTTCCTCGAGGCCATCCGCGCCGAGCTGCCCGAAGACGGCATTTACGTCGACGAAGTCACGCAGGTCGGCTTTGCCGCCCGGCTCGCTTTTCCGGTCTACAAACCCCGCACGTTTCTCTCGCCGGGTTTTCAGGACAATCTTGGCTGGGGTTATGCGACCGCGCTGGGGGCCCAACACGCAAGAACCGACGTTCCGGTGCTTTCGATCAATGGCGATGGCGGATTTCTGTACACCGGCAACGAGCTCGCCACCGCGATCCGGCATGGGATTCCCCTGGTCGCGCTGGTGTTTGTTGATGGCGCATTCGGCAATGTCCGTCGCATCCAGCAGGAGCAGTTCGGCAACCGGCTGATCGCCTGCGATCTGGCCAATCCAGATTTCGTCAAATACGCGGAAAGTTTCGGCGCGGCCGGGCGGCGCGCCCGCGGGCCCGACGAACTGCGCGTGGCTCTGCGCGAGTCAATCAATCGCCGCGAGCCCACCCTCATCGAGGTGCCGGTCGGCGCCATGCCGAGCCCGTGGGAATTCATATTCATGCCTCGGGTGCGCGGCACATGAAGCGGGTTGCCATAACGGACCCGGATCGGGTTAGTGTCACCCCGGCAATGGATCTGATTACCACCACCGATCAACTTGCGGCGGCTTGCGCGCGGGCGGCGAAACACCCCTACGTCACGGTCGACACCGAATTCCTCCGCGAGACTACCTATTATCCGCTGCTTTGCGTGGCGCAGATGGCTTCACCCGACGAAGCCGTCGTGATCGACGCTTTGGCGGGAAGCATCGACCTTGCCCCGTTTTTCGAACTGATGGCGAACGAGAAGATCACCAAGGTTTTTCACGCCGCCCGACAGGACATCGAAATCGTCTGGAATCTGGCTCAAAAGATCCCCCACCCGATCGTCGACACACAAGTCGCCGCCATGGTCCTCGGTTATGGCGATTCCATCTCCTACGATCAGCTGGTGCAGCGCATTACCGGCGATACACTGGACAAATCACACCGTTTCACCGACTGGACGCGCCGACCGCTCAGCGACGCACAGATTACTTACGCGCTGTCAGATGTGACGCATTTGCGCACCGTCTACCTCAAGCTCACAGAGGACCTGGAGAAGCGTGGCCGCAACAGCTGGGTCGAAGCCGAAATGGATGTTCTCACCTCGCCCGACACCTATCGGGCGGATCCGGAACGCGCGTGGGAGCGACTTAAAAGTCGCGTGCGCAAGCCGAAAGAGCTTGCCGTATTGATCGAAGTCGCGGCATGGCGTGAGCGCGAGGCCCAGACGCGCGATGTGCCGCGCGGGCGCGTGCTCAAGGATGACGTCATCGGAGACGTCGCAGTCCAGGCACCGACCACGGCGGAGCGCCTTGGACAGCTTCGCTCGCTGCCGAAGGGCTTCGAGCGTTCGCGTTGGGGCGAGCAGATCATCGATGCGGTCAAGCGCGGGCTTGAACGGGATCCGAAGACGCTGCCGCGCCTGGAACGCTTCCGTCCGGCGGCAAATGGTGCGGCAACGGTCGAGTTACTTAAGGTTTTGCTGCGGATGACTGCCGAACGGCACGGTGTCGCCGCCAAAGTCATTGCAACCGTCGACGATCTCGACCGGATCGCCGCCGACGACGAGGCCGACGTTCCCGCGATGAAAGGCTGGCGGCGTGAACTGTTCGGCGAAAAGGCGCTTGCGCTCAAGCACGGGCGTCTGGCCCTCGCCGTCGACAAGGGAAAGGTCGTGACGGTGGAAAAGAACTAAGCACCGTCTGGCCGGACTACGTCTCTATCGTCGACTCGCGGCCGACTAGCCGTCCCAATTGTCGCAATCGGCTGGCCAGCCGATCGCTTGCAAGCTCGCCGTATGCACCCGGCAGTTTAAGAAGGAGCTTGCCACGTTTGACCTGCATCGGTGTTTTTGGAAGCACCCCGGCCTGCCCGGCCGTCAGGATATAGGCGACTCGCATGGCAGCGCCGACCACGCGTGCACGATCAAGCATCCGGGTCGTGGCAAGCTCGCGCAGCCGCGGTGACAGGTCCTCCTCGCTCAAGCCTGCATGGCGGAAGTACACCGACAGCGCAAGATATGCGCGGCCAGGATGGTCGATCGCCACGAAAGCTCCATTCGCGATGATGTTCATCGACTGCTCGCCGCGATAGTCCGGATGCGCGCGCCAACCGATGTCGCCGAGCAGACAGGCGGCATGCCGCAAGCGCTCCTCGTCCGCGGTCTCTTCCAGGCCTGACGACGCAATAAAGCGGTCGGTCCAGGCGATCAGCTCCTCACCGTGCCGCGGCGAGCGCGATCGCAGTACGTTGAGGTTGGCCGCTGCCGAAATAAGCGGATCTCGCGCGCGTTCACGCGCGTTAAGCAATGAGTAGAGCAGACCCTCGCGCACACCCAGCACCGAAATAATCACCTGCTTTGGCTTGATGGTGTGGACGAGATTTTCCATGACCAGCGCCGCATAAGCGAGCAGCGGTCGGCGGGCCGCGTTGACGACTTCGATCTTGGACAGGGTCTCCGGATCGACGTGATGCACCAGCCGGGAGAATTCCTGCGCCTCGCGCGCGGAGATCCGGTAGTTGTGCATGACGTGGAACGGGTAGCCGGTTTGCCACATATGGAGGCGCGCCAACGCGCGCCAGGTGCCGCCAACCGCGTAAAACGTGCGGTCTTCGCCATCGTGCAGCATGTCGAGGTCTTCGAAGGCCTCTTCGACAAATTTTTCCGCTTTTTTCAGCGATTTGCCGGTTATGTCCTGCAAAGCCAGCCCGCCCAAAGGCAAAGTCACGCCGCCACGCACTCGCGTGCCGTGAACATCAACGAGTTCGAGCGATCCGCCGCCCAAATCTCCGACGATACCATCCGGTTTGTGGATGCCGGAGACGATGCCAAGCGCAGTGAGATGAGCCTCGCGCTTGCCGGAGAGGATCGAAATGCGCGTGCCGCAGATGCGCTCGGCTTCGGCGATGAACGCACGCCCGTTCCGCGCATCCCGGCAGGCAGCCGTCGCGATCGCCCAGATGCGCCGCACATGCAGGATATCGCATAGCGCACGAAAACGTCTCAGTGCGTCGAGCGCAGTTTCGATGGCGTCGGCCGGCAGCAAACCGGTCGACTGGACCTGTCGCCCCAGCCCCGCCAGCACCTTTTCATTGAAGATCGGTGTCGGCGCCCGCGTCAGCCCTTCGTAGATGACGAGGCGGATCGAGTTTGAGCCGATATCAATGACGGCGATCGGCGGCCCATGATCGAGTCGGCCCTTTGGGATGATCGCGTTTGAACGCTTACGCGCCTTCGATGAGGCGGCGTATAAGGCTGCGCGGCGACGACTCTTTGAGCGATTTCCCACGGCCAGAAAGGCTCGGATTTGTCATAAAATACTTATGGGCGTTGAAGAGCTCTTCGCCCGGGGCCGCCTTTATGCGCGTGGAACTGCCGTCGGGCAAGAGCTTCCAGCTTTGCTCATTGTCCTTGAAATTCGCCACCATGATCTGGCCGAGGACCTGCTCGTGCACGGTGGCATTGAGGATCGGGCACAGTACTTCAACGCGCCGGTCGAGATTGCGCGGCATCATGTCGGCCGATGAAATATAAATCGCCGCTTTTGGATGCGGGAGCGCGTGGCCTGCGCCAAAACAGAAAATACGCCCATGCTCGAGGAACCGGCCGACGATGGACTTGACGCGGATATTCTCGGACAGGCCGGGCACGCCCGGCCGCAAGCAGCAGATTCCCCGCACCACCAGATCGATCGAAACGCCGGCAGCCGAGGCGGCGTACAGGGCATCGATGATTCCAGGATCAACGAGCGCGTTCATCTTCATCCAGATTGACGCCGGCCGCCCCGCCTTGGCGTGAGCGACCTCTTGCGCAATGTGGTCCAGAATCCGCTTGCGCAAATTGATCGGCGAGATCGCCATCCGCTCGAGTTCGGCTGGCTCCGCATACCCGGTGATGTAGTTAAAGATGCGCGCGACGTCGCGGCCGATCACCGGCTCCGCGGTAAAGAACGACAGGTCGGTATAAACCCGCGCGGTCACCGGATGGTAATTGCCGGTACCGACATGGACATAGGTGGCAAGCTCTCCGGCCTCGCGGCGGACAACCAGTGACAGCTTGGCGTGCGTCTTCAGCTCGATGAAGCCGTACACAACTTGCGCACCGGCGCGCTCGAGATCCCTCGCCCAGCGGATATTGGCCTCCTCGTCAAACCGCGCCTTCAGCTCGACCAGCGCGGTCACCGATTTTCCGGCTTCCGCCGCCTCGACCAACTGCTTCACAATCGGGGATTCCGCCGACGTACGGTAAAGCGTCTGCTTGATGGCGACGACGTTCGGATCCCGCGCGGCCTGCTGCAGAAATTGTACAACCACGTCAAAGGATTCGTACGGGTGATGGACGACCAGGTCCTTCTGGCGTATCGCTGCGAAGCAATCGCCGCCGTGATCGCGGATGCGCTCAGGATAACGTGGATTGTAAGGGACGAATTCGAGGTCCGGACGATCGAGCCTGGTCAACTGGTTGAGGTCGTTCAGCGCCAGCACGCCATCGACCCGGAAAACCTCGTCGTCGGCCACGGCCAGTGCGCGCTGCACGAAGTTGCACAATTCGCCTGGCATTGACGCCTCAAGCTCAAGACGGATCACCGAACCGCGCCGCCGCCGCTTGAGCGCAGTCTCGAAAAGCCGCACCAGATCCTCGGCTTCTTCCTCGATTTCAACCTCGGAATCCCGGATCGCGCGGAATGCTCCGTGTCCCTTGACGGTGTACCCTGGGAATAACCGGCCGATGAACAGCGCAGTCGCCTCCTCCAGCGTGATAAGCCGGATCCCCTGATCGCTGCTGCCCGGCAGCCTGATGAACCGCTCGATCTTTTGCGGCATGCGGATCAGCGCGTTCATCGCTTTGCCGTCTTTGCTGCGCGCAAGCTGCAACGCGATGGAAAAGGCCAGATTTGGAATAAAGGGGAACGGGTGTGCGGGGTCGATCGCCAGTGGTGTCAGCAGCGGGAAAATATGCGTGAGAAAATGCTCCTCAAGCCAGCTGCGATCGGATTTCTTGATGTCGCTACCGCCAACCAGAACGACGCCGGCAGCCGCAAGCTCCGGCCGCAGCTCGATCCAACGCTGCTGCTGGTCGCGCGCGAGTTGCGAGACCGCTTCACCGATACGCGAAAGCTGCTCGGCAGGCGTCAAGCCGTCGGGACTCTGGGTAAGAATGCCCTCGCGCAGCTGACCCTTGAGGCCGGCGACGCGCACCATGAAAAATTCATCGAGGTTGTTGGCGGAGATCGACAGGAAGCGCACGCGCTCCAGCAACGGATGCTGCGCATTTGCCGCCTCTTCGAGCACGCGGCGATTGAAATGCAGCCAGGACAGCTCGCGGTTGATGAAACGCGCCGGCTGCGACCTTAACGACTGGGTTGCGCTATCCGCGATCGGCACGGCGACATTTGCATGACCGCCCGTCGACGAGATTTCTTCAACCGATGCAATAGCTTGGCCGAGATCAGCCATTTGAAAAGCCCGAAAAATCAAGCGCTAGCCGAAAAACATGGCTGCTGCATGACAGTCAGCGCCCGCATGGCGGGCGGGTCAAGCCTTGCACAACTGCGTTAAGGAACGCGAAAAATTTCGGCCGCAAGCGCGCGCGTCACAGGCCGGTGCCGGCGCATCGCCTCTTCATCGAGGCGGCGGAGGGCCTGATGAGCCGCCACAAACGACCGCTCGATGCGATTGGCGAGAAAGCTGACGAGCGATTCATCGACGGCGATCTGCCGATCGGCCGCAAGCTTGATGATGAGCGCTCTCAACAACGCATCATCGGGCGCGGCCAGCGTCACACTCGGCACCGCGCGCATGCGGGAGGCGAGATCGCGAATGGCCACAGGAAATGTCGTGAGCGGCGACCGTGATGTGATGAGAACGTAGGCAGCCTGTTCACGTGCAAGGTTGAGAAAATGAAAAAGCGCGCGCTCGTCGAGGCCTTCGAACTCGAGGTCCTCGAGCACAAGCGCACCGGTCGCGAAAGCTGCGGGCAGATCCGTGTGAGACAACAATTTCGCGGATAGCACGCGCGCGCCGGCTATCTCCGCCCATATCGCCGCGAGATGACTCTTGCCCGAACCCTGCGGGCCGACCAAGGCAACGATTCGATCCGGCCAGTCCGGCCACCGTTCGATCAGATTGAAGGCCGCAATATTCGGCGGGCCCTGCAGGAAATCCTCGCGCGCGAAGCTCACGGAATGATCAAGCGCCAATAAAAGCTGGCGCGGGGCAACTGAGCTGTCCATCCCCGTCAATTCGCCTCTCCCCCGGTATAAAGCGAGCTCTGCAGATAGTGACGCAACGCAAAGCGAGTGAGCACGCCGATTGTGGCTGCAAGCGGGACAGCAACCAGCAACCCGACGAAGCCGAACAGGTAGCCGAAGGCAAGCAGTGCAAAAATCAGCCATACTGGATGAATTCCAACACTTTCTCCGACCAGTTTGGGCGCAAGCACATTGCCTTCGACAAATTGACCGACAAGGAAAATGCCGAGCACGATAAGGATCATTCCGTAGGCCGGCCAGAACTGTGCGACCGCCACCCCAAGCGACAGCACGAGGCCGGTCATGGATCCGACATAGGGGATAAATGTGATGAGGCCGGAAATGAGGCCGATGAGCAGGCCGAAGTTGAGCCCGGTGAGCGTGAGCGCGACCGCGTAAAAGGAGCCAAGGATAAGGCACACCGCGGTCTGGCCTCGTATGAAACCGGCAATCGCAGCATCCACTTCGCGCGCAAGCTCACGCACCGTGTCGCGATGCTGGATCGGAATCCAGCTATCGACGCTGCGGATCATGCGGTGCCAGTCGTAGATCAAGTAGAAGGCAACGACAGGCGTCACAACGACCAGCGAGAATATCGAAACGAGCGCGCGCCCGCCCGACCACAACGAGCGAATGAACGCCGTCAACCAGCCGACTCCTTGCGTGACAAGATCACCGATTGACTTGTCCGCGCTGAAGCCCGCACCGAGCAGCTTCTGCAGCCAAGGCCGGCTTGGATCGCCCAGCAGCGCCTGCAGCGTCGTTACGTAGCCCGGCACACTATCGATGAAGGAGGTCAGCTGCGTGCCGACGATGGGCGCAACCAGGAGGATCAGGTAGACAAGCGCCAGCACTACGACGGCGATGATGATGAACGCTGCCGCCAATCGATTGACGCCAAGTCGCTCTAGGCGGTCCGTAAGCGGCGTCAGCAGATATGCAATCGCCAGGCCGGCGACAAAGGGCAGCAGTATTTCGCTCAGCAGCCACAGCGCCAGGACGACGAGCACAAGCACAGCCACCCAGAAGAGGACGCGACGCTCCACCACGCTGCCGTCCAGCGGGGGCTTACGGCGTGACCGCGATGGCGCGCGCGGACTCAAGGTTTTGACGCCGTCGAATTGATGTGGCGCACCCATTCAGCCACATATGCGGCAACCGACAGCAATGTCAGCGCGGCGACAAGGGCCATGAGCATCCAGGTGAGGGTCGGCAACGGATAACTGAAGCCAACCGTGCCAAGCACGACGCAGGCGAATACAATCTGTGCAACCGTGTTCAACTTGGATATCAGCAGCGGTTTGACCTTGATGGGTACCCCGACCAGCCAAGACAACATGACTGCGCCCACGATCATGATGTCCCTCGACACGACCAGGATGACAAGCCAACCGGGGATCAAGCCTTTGATGCCCAACGTCAGATAGATCGAAACGATCAGCGCCTTGTCGGCAAGCGGGTCGAGATAGGCACCGAGCTCGGTGGTCATCTGGAATCGCTTTGCGAGATATCCATCGACCGCGTCGCTCACTCCCGCCGCCAGAAACAGCACGAACGCGATCCAGATGTATTGCTCGCCGGACGCGATCGCCCAAACCACGACCGGCACCAGCAAAATGCGTCCCAACGTAATGAGATTCGGAATACTCAAGGCAATCCCGGCTCGCGCGCGCACCCCGGCGTCAGATGCCGGAACAGCGTCAACCCCTCGGGCAGAGTATAACGGCGCCTGGACCATTGCGCGACTTGCGATTCCAACGTAGGACCCCGGCGTAACATTTTGCCTACGCATGATCTTTTCCGGAATTCCGGGCGTCCCCGATCGTGCGTTTGCGAGGGCGTATCATGGCAGAAAATCGGCGCGGACTCACTTACGCGCAGGCCGGTGTTGATATCGACGCCGGCAACCGGATGGTGGAGTTGATCAAGCCCCTGGTGCGGGCAACGGCGCGGCCCGGCGCGGATTCCGAGATCGGCGGCTTTGGCGGAATTTTTGATCTTAAGCAGGCCGGCTACAGGGATCCTGTTCTTGTCGCAGCAACGGACGGCGTCGGCACGAAGCTCAAAGTTGCCGTTGAAACCGGCCGGCACGACAGCATCGGCATCGATCTGGTTGCAATGAGCGTGAATGACCTGGTGGTGCAGGGAGCAGAGCCCCTGTTCTTTCTCGACTATTACGCCTGCGGAAAGCTCGAGCCCGAGCTCGGCGCGGCCGTTGTCGCCGGCATCAGCATCGGTTGCCGCGAGGCCGGTTGCGCCCTGATCGGCGGAGAAACGGCGGAAATGCCGGGCGTGTATAGCGGTGATGATTACGACCTTGCGGGTTTCGCTGTCGGCGCAGTCGAACGGGATGCCGTGCTTCCGCGCGCCGACGTCGCGGAAGGTGACGTCGTCATCGGCCTGGCGTCTTCCGGTGTGCACTCCAACGGTTACTCGCTGGTCCGCAAGGTCGTTGAAAAAAGCGGGCTGAGCTGGAGCACTCCGGCACCATTCATGGCCGGAAAAAGCCTGGGGGAATCAATTCTGACTCCTACCCGAATTTACGTGAAATCCTGTCTGGCCGCGATACGGGGTACAAAAGCGGTGAAGGGTCTGGCGCATATTACCGGCGGCGGATTTCCCGACAACATTCCGCGGGTGCTGCCAAAAGGTCTTGGCGCGCGCATCAACCTCGCAGCCGTACCTGTTCTTCCGGTCTTCCAATGGCTCGCTGACGCGGGCGGAATTACGCAGAACGAAATGTTGCGCACATTCAATTGCGGCATCGGAATGATCGTCATCGTATCCGCAAAAGACTCGGATGCCGTCATGCAGGCATTTACGCGCTCGGGCGAAAAAGTCGTTGCGCTTGGACATGTCGGCAAGTCCTCAGGCGAGGAACGCGTCGTCTATGACGGTAAGCTTAATCTTGGTTGAGCCATGAACCGCAAGCGGGTCGCAGTCCTCATCTCCGGCCGCGGTTCCAACATGGCCGCTCTCATCGAAGCTGCGAAGGACAAGACTTATCCTGCCGAAATTGTGGCGGTGATTTCAAACCGTTCCGATGCGGGCGGCCTCATGGCCGCACAAGCCGTTGGAATAGCCACCGAGGTCGTCGACCACGCCGCTTTCGGAAAGGACCGCGCAGCTTTTGAGCGCGCCCTGCAGGCCGTGCTTGAAAAGCATCGAATCGACATCGTCTGTCTTGCCGGCTTCATGCGACTGTTGAGCGCAGGTTTCGTCAAGCAATGGCAGCATCGAATTCTCAATATCCACCCTGCCCTGCTGCCGGCTTTCAAGGGCCTCGATACGCACCGGCGGGCTCTCGAT
>JBKPRE010000138.1:0-18783 GCA_046734435.1 Pseudomonadota bacterium
TATGGATGCAGGCGATGACCCGCTATCTGTCGCCCTATGACTTCAACCCGCTCAACATCAATCCATTGAAGGATCTCGTCGGCCGTTTCGTCGACTTCGAGGCGGTGCGGGCAGCCAAGGAATTGCAACTGTTTGTGTCCGCGACCAACGTGAGGACCGGAGAGCTGCGCGTATTCAGACGCGATGAAATGACGGCTGACATGATCGTCGCGTCGGCGTGCCTGCCGCATCTCTTCCGCGCGGTCGAGATTGATGGCGACGCCTATTGGGACGGCGGCTACGTCGGAAATCCGGCGCTCTATCCGCTGGTCGGTGCGACCGACACGGAGAATCTTTTGCTGGTCCAGATCAATCCTTTGCAACGCAAGCAGGTGCCGAAGACGCGCGACGAGATCATGGCGCGGATCAACGAAATCACATTCAACTCCTCGCTGATGTCGGAGCTGCGCGGCCTTACTTTCGTCGGCCAACTGATCGATGAAGGCAAGCTACCGCGTGGGACCGGCGCCGGACAATATCGCAGGATCAATTTTCATCGCATCGCCCTCACCGGCTCGGCGCAGACCCTGGACAAGGCAAGCCGTCTTAGCACCGACTATGACTTCTTCGAGATGTTGCGCACCAACGGCCGGCGGGCGGCACGCCGTTTTCTCGACGCGCATTACGATGACATCGGTGTACGTTCCACCCTGGAATTTAAGGTCACGACCGGAGCGGCCAGCGCGTGATATGCTTGCGCGTATGACAGTGCTCTCCGCCGAAATCGGCCAGACTGTTCTCGACATTGTGGTTGCCGACATCACGACACTGAATGTCGACGCAATCGTAAACGCCGCCAATCGTTCGCTGCTCGGCGGCGGCGGCGTGGATGGCGCTATTCACCGCGCCGCGGGACCGGAATTGTTGGCTGAATGCCGCACGCTCAACGGCTGCGAAACCGGGTCCGCCAAGATCACGCGAGGATATCGGCTCAAAGCCAGACATGTGATCCATGCCGTCGGCCCTGTCTGGGGAGGAGGAGACAAAGACGAGGAAGGGCTGCTGGCGGGCTGCTATCGCACGGCGTTGGACCTCGCCGCCGCCAACAGGCTGCAAACGATCGCCTATCCAGCCATTTCAACCGGTATCTATCGTTTCCCGGCCGACCTTGCCGCGCGCGTCGCGGTGGGGACCGTGGCTTCCGAAATTGCTGCGCGTCCTCGCGGCATGACGCAGGTAATCTTCTGCTGCTTCTCTCCCGAGAGCGCGGAGCATCACAAGGACGCGTTTGCCGGCTTGGGACTGGTCTGACGGATTCCGATCGGATGGGAGATCAGATCTTCGGGTCCACATCCAGCCTTACGATCCAGTTCTCCAATCCCGCTCGCATCGCCGGGTAGAGTTTCAGCACGTCCGGATCGTGGCCCGGCACAATGTGATGGCGCGAGCTCGCGAGCTTCTTCAACGTCTTATAGCCCTCGAGCGTGTCACCGACGCTGTAGGTGATCGGAAACACGCGGCCCTCGTCGATATGCGAGTAAAGATGACACGAGTCGGAGGCGACGACGACGTAGCCACGTTTCGTCTTCACGCGCACGCATTGCAGGCCTTTTGAATGCCCCCCGACCTTGTGCACGGTGATGCCAGGCGCCAGTTCCTCGACACCATCATGAAATTCCACACGATAGGCGAAAACCTTTCTGACCATCGCCAGCACGTCGCTTTCGCTGAACGGAATGCGCTGCATTTGGTGGCACATGCAGCGACCAGTCGCATAGGCCATCTCGGTATCCTGGATGTGGTAGCGCGCATTGGGAAAGAGATCGTAGTTGCCCGCGTGATCCCAATGCATATGGGTCGCGACCACATGATCGACCTTGTCGGGCGCAATACCGAGCGCCTGCAAACCTTCGCCGACAGGATGGATGATCTTGCGCGCGCGTTCCTTTGCCGCCACTTCATCGAAGCCTGTGTCGCAGACGAAAGTGCCGTGCGGACCCTTGATGACCCAGACGTAGTAGGCAATCGAAGTCATCTCGTCGTGCGGATCGCCAAAGATGTAGTTCTCCGAGCGCTTGCGGGCATGGGTCGCGTAACAGACAGCATAGACTTCGTGAATATCGTCGCTCATCTTTTCTTCTCCGTTCCCACGGTCACGCCGGCGCGCTTCTCGATCATTTTGACGATGGCGGTGAAATCGCTGTCTCCGCCATACTCGGCGTTCGTCGTTTCCCATTGATCGAGCACCGCGCTCATCACGGCGCTGGGAACGTTCAGCGCTTTGGCCTCGGCAAAGCAAAGGCGCACGTCCTTGAGCATCAACGCCGTGGCAAAGCCATAGTTAAACGTGCGCGGCAGGATTGCTTGCGGGAATTTTCCGTCCGATGCGGTGGTGCGGCCGGATCCGGCGTTAATCACATCGATCATTACGGCAGGGTCAAGTCCCGCCTTCACGCCCATGGCCACGGCTTCCGACGTCGCCGCCATCGCGGTCGCCGAAAGGAAGTTGTTCGCAAGCTTCATCGTCTGGGCCATGCCGGGTTTGTCCCCGATGACGAAGACCTTTCCGAACACAGCGAGCACGCCCTTCACCAAATCGATTTCGACCTTCGGTCCTGAAACCATGACCGCTAGCGTGCCTTTGGTGGCGCCGCCGACGCCGCCGCTGACTGGCGAGTCGATCTGCACGATGTTTTTCTTTGCCAGCGCCGCCGCGATCTTTGCCGCAACCTGCGATCCTGTCGTGGACAAGTCGATGAAGCGCTTGATGCATTTGCCGTGAATGACGCCGCCCTCCCCGGTGGCAACCTTTTCGGAGATCTGCAGCGACGGCAGACTCGCCAGGACGGTTTCGACGCGGTCGGCGACATCGGCAGGCGATGACGCAAGCTGGGCTCCCAATGCGACCAAGGGGGCCACCGCGTCATTGCGCGTATCGTAGACGACGAGCTTGTGGCCGGCCTCGATGAGGCGGCGCGCCATCGGCTGTCCCATATTGCCGAGGCCGATAAATCCGATGTCCATGAGCTGAGTTCCTTCTTGATTCAGCGCGTAAATTCCTTCCGGATCATCTCGGTGTGCTCACCCAGCGCAGGGATCGGGCCGTACGCCCGCTCCTGTCCCGCGCGCATCGGTGCCGGCGCCGGCATGCTGACCGGCCCGCTCGGCGCGCCGACCGTGATCCGGCGCAAATGCGCATGCTTCGACAGGAGCTCCCAGTCGTTGACGCGCGCAAAGGCAATATCGGCCGCTTCAAGCTTCTTCATCAATTCGGCGACATCGTGCCGGGCGAAACTCGCGGCAACTTTCGCGTCTGTCTCTCCGCGGTTCTCGACGCGCTTGGGGTTAGTCGCAAATTTCACGTCTTTGCCGAGGGCAGCCTCGCCCAGAACCTTCTCCGCCAGCACACGCCATTCGCGATCATTTTGGATCGCAATCAGAATGTCAGCGCCGTCGCGGCTCTTGAACACGCCGTAAGGCGCGATCGCCGCGTGCGCGAGACCGATGCGCCTGAACGGTGTGCCGCCCTCCCCGTGGAGAAGCGGCACGGTCATCCACTCCGCCATGGCGTCGAACATCGAGACGGAAATTTCCGTGCCTTCGTTCGTTGTCGAGCGCGCAATCACGGCTTCAAGAATGGCCTCGTAGGCATTGAGCCCGGCCGCCACGTCGACGATCGAAACGCCGACGCGCGCTGGGCCCTCAGGGCCGCCGGTCACCGACGAGACGCCGGATTCAGCCTGGATCAGAAGGTCGTAGGCTTTGCGCTGGGCATAAGGGCCGCTCTCGCCATAGCCTGAAATCGAGCAGCAGATCAGCCGCGGATATTGCTTGCGCAGGCGTGACATCGGAAAGCCGAGCTTGGCAAGCGCCCCCGGTTTCAGGTTCTGCACGAACACATCGGCTTTCTTGAGCATTGCTTCGAGCAGCGCCTTGTCTTCAGCCTTGCCGAGGTCGAGCACCACCGACTGCTTGCCGCGATTGAGCCAGACGAAATTGGCGCTCTCGCCATGTACGACGTGATCGTACTCGCGAGCGAAATCGCCCTCGGGACGTTCCACCTTGATGACACGCGCACCGGCATCGGCGAGGCGGCAGGTGCATTGCGGCGCTGCCACCGCCTGCTCGACCGAAACGACAAGAAGACCGGCGAGCGGCAACCCCATCTCAGTACGACCGCGGCAGGCCAAGCACATGCTCGGCCAGATATGAGAGGATCATATTGGTCGAGATCGGCGCCACCTGATAGAGCCGCGTTTCACGGAACTTGCGCTCGATATCGTATTCCTCCGCAAAGCCGAAGCCGCCGTGGGTCTGCACGCACATATCGGCGGCGGCCCAGGACGCGTCGGCGGCGAGCAGCTTCGCCATGTTGGCTTCCGCACCGATATCCTCGCCCGCGTCGTATTTGCGCGCGGCCTCGTGCACCATCAGCTCGGCGGCGCGCATCTGCGCATAGGCGCGCGCGATCGGGAACTGCACGCCCTGGTTCTGCCCGATTGGGCGGCCGAACAGCGCACGATCCTTGGCGTATTGCGTCGCCTTGGCGATGAACCACTTGGCATCGCCGATGCATTCCGCGGCAATCAATATGCGCTCGGCATTCATACCTGAGAGGATGTAACGGAACCCCTGCCCTTCCTCGCCGATCAGGTTTTCCGCCGGCACGCGCAGGTCGTCGAAGAAAATCTGCGTGGTGGCGTGGTTCATCATGGTGCGGATCGGATTGATGGCGATGCTCGCGCCCTGTGCGAGCCGCATGTCGACCAGAAACACCGACAGGCCATCGGTGCGCTTTTTCGCCTTTTCCTTCGGGGTGGTACGCGCAAGCAGCAGCATCAGATCGGAATGCTCGGCGCGCGAGGTCCAGATCTTCTGGCCATTGATGACGTAGTGATCGTTGCCTTCGCGCTTTGCAGTCGTGCGCAGGGACAGCGTGTCGGTGCCGGAGGTCGGCTCGGTGACGCCGAACGCCTGCAGACGCAGCTCGCCGCTGGCGATCAGCGGCAGGTAGCGCTCTTTCTGAGCGTCGCTGCCATGCCGCAGGATCGTGCCCATCGTGTACATCTGCGCGTGACAGGCGGCGCCGTTGCCGCCGGAGGCGTGCACTTCCTCAAGAATTGCCGCGGCCGCACCCAGGTTGAGGCCGCTGCCTCCGTATTCCTCGGGAATCAGCGCTGCCAGGTAGCCGGCCTTCGTGAGCGCAGCGACGAACTCGGTCGGATAGGCCCTTTCACGATCAAGACCCCGCCAATATTCGCCGGGAAACTTCGCGCAGAGCGCGCGCACGCCGGTGCGAATGTCGGCAAACTCATCGTGCTCGGCCGCGCGCTTTTTCATTGCCCCACTCTATGCAGCCGGCGGCGCCTGACAAGTACGCCTAGATCGGGTCCCAATTGAATACGTCTTCCGACCGCTCCAGCGGCGTGAACAAGGACGCGAAGGCCGGTTTTAGCTCGGCTGCAATCTGCTCTGGCGTCCATCCGCCCGCGCGATGGATGGTCTTCACCGGCCGCGGCTGATTGAACAGGTAGATCTCGTTGTTGCGGACCGAAAGAATCTGCCCGGTGATCCCGCTGGCTGCATCGGAGGAAAGGAACACCGCAAGCGGCGCGATTTTTTCCGGCGTCATGCGCTGGAACGCCTCGATACGACGTTTATCCTGCTCTGATTGGGTGGGAATGGATTCTATCATGCGCGTGAACGCAAACGGTGCAATGCAGTTCGACCGCACGTTGAACCGGGCCATGTCGAGCGCGATGCCGCGTGAGAGACCCATAATGCCGAGCTTCGCGGCCATATAGTTCGCCTGCCCGAAATTGCCGACAAGACCGGAGGTCGACGTCATGTGCACGAAGGCACCGGAGTTCTGTTCACGGAACAGCGGCGCGACCGCGCGGCTCATATTGAACGAGCCGTTAAGATGCACGGCGATCACGTCCGACCAGTCCGACCAGCTCATCTTGTGAAAAATCACGTCGCGCAGAATGCCGGCATTGTTGACGAGGATGTCGATGCGGCCGAAGGCTTCGAGCGCCATTTTCACGACGGCTTCCGCGTTTTTTGGCTCGGTAATCGAAAGCGTCGACGCGATCGCTTCTCCGCCGGCTTGCTTGATAACGTTGACCGTTTCCTGCGCCGGGCCAGTATCGCTGCCTTCTCCCTGCAGGCTCGCGCCGATGTCGCAGACCACGACACGCGCTCCTTCTTTTGCGAGCAGCATCGCGATTCCTCGCCCGATGCCGCGCCCTGCCCCTGTTACAATGGCGGTCTTGCCGGCGACGATGCCAGCCATCAGCGTCCCCACACTTCGTCTGCCAGTTCGACAATCATCCGCAGTTTGGCCCACTGCTCGTCTTCCGCAAGCACGTTGCCTTCTTCCGTCGAAGCAAAGCCGCATTGCGGCGACAGGCATAGTTGATCGAGCGAAATGTATTTGGAGGCGGCGTCAATGCGACGCTTGATCTCGTCTTTCGATTCAAGACGGCCGGTCTTGGTGGTGACAAGCCCGAGCACGACGTGGCGGTCCTTCGGAACGAGCTTGAGCGGTTCAAAACCGCCGGCCCGCTCGGTGTCATATTCCATGAAGTAGCCGTGGACCTTGATGCGGTTGAACAAAATCTCCTGCTCGGCCTCGTACCCGCCGGCGCCCATGAAGGTCGATTTATAATTGCCGCGGCACATGTGCATCGTGATGGTCATGTCGGACGGAATATCCGACATCGCAATATTGATCAGATCACCATAAAGCTCGCCGAGCTTTTCCGGGTCGTCACCGCGATCCTTCATCGCCTGACGGTATTTCGGATCGCACAGCATCGCGATGAAGACTTCATCGAGCTGTAGATAGCGGCAGCCGGCGTCGGCGAAGGCACGCACGGCTTTTTTGTAAGCCTGACCGAGGTCGCTGAAGAAGGGATCGAGCTCTGGATAGGCCGTCTGATCGATCGGTGTGCGCATCGGCCGCCCATAAGCGGCGGACGGCGCTGGAATCGTGATCTTTGGCGTGCGCTTCGTATGGGCCGCAACGAACTTGAAGTGCTCGATCATCGGATGGTGGGAAAAGCCCACTTTGCCGATCACTTTCAGACCTTCGTTGCGCGTCGTCACGGCGGCGAAAGCAACGCCGGTATCCATGACGTGCTTTTCGATGCCGTCGAGACCCCAGAGAAAGTCGAGATGCCACCAGGAGCGGCGGAACTCGCCGTCGGTGATCGATTGCAGGCCGATGTCCTCCTGCTTCTTGATGACGCGCTGGATCTCGCGGTCCTCGACTTCCTTCAGCTGGGCAGGCGTGATTTCCCCCTTCATGAGCTGCTCGCGCGCCTTCTTCAGCGCCGCCGGGCGCAACAGGCTGCCGACGTGATCCGCGCGGAACGGCGGCTTGATTCTTTTGCTCATGATCGACCCCAGACCTCCTCGGATAGCTCAACAATCATCCGCAGTTTCGCCCACTGTTCACTCTCGGCCAAGATGTTGCCCTCTTCCGTCGAGGCAAAGCCGCATTGTGGCGACAGGCAAAGCTGCTCCAGCGGAACGAATTTGGCGGCCTGATCGATGCGGCGCTTGATGTCATCTTTCGATTCGAGCCGGCCCGACTTCGAGGTCACCAGACCGAGCACGACCGTCTTCCCTTTCGGCACAAGCCGCAGCGGCTCGAACCCGCCGGCGCGATCGGTATCGTACTCCATGAAATACGCATGCGCGTTGATCGCGTTGAACAGAATCTCGGCCACCGGCTCGTAGCCGCCCGAAGCGACGAAAGTGGACTGGAAATTACCCCGGCACAAATGCATCGCGATTGTCATATCCGGCGGAATATCCGAGATGGCCGCGTTGATCATGCCGGCATAGATCGATGGCAGCTTTTCCGGATCGTCGCCCCGGTCAGTCACCTGCGCGCGCAGCTTGGGATCGCAGAGGTAAGTGAAATTCACCTCGTCGAGCTGGAGATAGCGGCAGCCAGCGTCCGCGAATGCACGCACGGCCTTGCGATAGCTCTGGCCGAGATCCCGGTAGAAATCGGCCATTTCGGGATAGATCGATTTCGGTACCGCGTCGCGCCCGTAACGGAAATGGAGCGACGAGGGCGACGGGATCGTCATTTTCGGCACTGCGCGCGTGTGTTCCTCTACGAACCGGAAATGGTCGAGCATGGGATGACCGGAGAACGTGCCCAGCTTGCCGATAACGCGCAGCATCATCGGCTTCGGGTTGAATCCCTGAAACCTGATCTTGCGCTCGCCGAGATAAGCCTCAACACCGTCAAGCCTGCCGAGGAAATCGTAATTCCAGAACGCACGCCGGAATTCACCGTCAGTGACGGCCTTAAGGCCGACGTCCTCCTGCTTTTTGATGATGGCCGCGATTTCGCGATCTTCAACCGCCTTCAGCGCGTCGGCAGAGATCTCGCCCTTCTCGTATTTTGCCCGGGCCTCTTTCAGCGGCACAGTGCGCAACAGGCTGCCGACGTGGTCGGCCCGGAACGGAGGACTGCTACGCAGCGACATGAACGAAGACTAGCGGCCCCACACTTCTTCCGCCAACTCCACGATCATCCGCAGTTTCGCCCATTGCTCGTCCTCGGCCAGCACGTTGCCCTCTTCGGTCGAGGCAAAGCCGCATTGCGGCGACAGGCACAACTGATCGAGTGCAACATATTTCGTCGCTTCGCCGATACGCCGCTTGATGTCGTCCTTTGGCTCCAGCCGCCCGCTCTTGGATGTGACGAGCCCGAGCACCAGTTGTTTTTTGCCCTTCGGGAAATGGCGCAGCGGCTCGAAACCCCCGGCACGGTCGCTGTCGTATTCGAGGAAATAGCCATCGAGATTGGTATTGCCGAGCAACTGTTCGGCGACGAATTCATAGCCACCCTCCGCGATCCAGGTGGAGCGGAAATTGCCGCGGCAGGAATGCATGGTGATTGCCATGTCGGCAGGCTTGCCCTCCAGTGCCGCGCGAGTCGCCTGCGCATAGATCGCAGGCAGCGTATCGGGGCTGTCACCGCGTGATTTCGAGCCCTCCCGCTCTTTCGGGTCGCACATCATCGCCCAGGCGGTATCATCGAGCTGCAAATAGCGGCAACCGGCCTCGTAAAAGGCCTTGATCGCCGCGCGCCACGCTGCGGCGATGTCGGCGAAAAACTCGTCATAGTCCGGGTAGGCCTGCTTGCTCACCATCGCGCGGCCCTGCCGGAAATGGAACGTGCTGGGCGCCGGGATCGTCATCTTCGGCGTCACACGGCATTTGCTCTTGAGAAACTTGAAATGCTCGATATGCGGATGGCCCTTGAATTTGACCTTGCCGTCGATGCGGATCGCCTCATGTTTGGTCTCGACGCCATGAAACTTGATCCCCGTGTCGGTCGTGATCGGGGTGACGCCTTCCAGGCCCCGGAAGAAATCGAAATGCCACCATGTGCGGCGGAATTCGCCATCGGTCGCAAGCTTGAGGCCGATTTCCTCCTGCTTTTTGACGATCTTCTCGATCTCGCGGTCTTCGACCGACTTGAGCGCCGCGGCGTCGATCTCACCCTTGGCATGCTGCGCACGCGCATGCTTCAGCGGCGCCGTGCGCAACAGACTGCCAACGTGATCGGCTCGAAACGGCGGCGAGGTACGGGCGGTCATTTTCCCCAGACCTCTTCGGATAACTCGACGACCATACGTAATTTTGCCCACTGCTCTTCTTCGGCCAGCACGTTGCCTTCCTCGGTCGAAGCAAAGCCGCATTGCGGAGACAGACAAAGCTGATCGAGAGCGACGAACTTGGTCGCCTCTTCGATTCGCTTTTTGATGTCGGCCCGCGGCTCCAGCCGGCCTGACTTCGACGTAACCAAGCCAAGCACCACGATCTTGTTGCCTTTGGGCAGGAAACGCAGCGGCTCAAAACCGCCGGCACGGTCCGTGTCATATTCCAGGAAATAACCGTCATAGTTGCACTTGCTCAAAAGACTTTCCGCAACCGGTTCGTATCCTCCGGACGAAATGAAGGTCGAACGGAAATTGCCGCGACAGACATGCGTGGTAATTGTCATGTCGGCGGGCTTGGCTTGCAGCGCCTTATTGATGCACTTGGTGTAGCTCTCCTGCAGATGATCGACATCGAGGCCGCGGTCACGCGCCTTCTGTAGTTCCGCCTGCGAGCAGAGATAGGCCCATGCGGTGTCGTCGAACTGCAGATAACGGCAGCCAGCGTCATAGAATGCCTTGATCGCCTTCTGATAGGCTACCGCAAGATCGTCGAAGATGGCATCGCGGCTCGCATACACGCTTTTGCTCACCGCGTTGGGTTCGAGCCGGAAGTGGAACGTCGAAGGCGCCGGAATGCACATCTTCGGCGTCACCTTGGTATGCGCCTTCAGGAACTTGAAATGCTCCAGCATCGGATGATTGGAGAAGCCAATCTTGCCGCTGACGCGAATTGAGCGCGGCTTGGTCTGCACGCCCTGAAACTGGATGCCGTGGTCGAGTTCGTAAATCTCGACATTGTCGAGCATGCCGTAGAAGTCGAAGTGCCACCATGAGCGGCGAAATTCCCCATCGGTCGCAAGTTTGAGCCCGATCTCTTCCTGCTTCTTGATGATTTTCTCGATCTCGCGGTCCTCCACCTCTTTGAGCTGGGCCGCGGTTATCTCGCCTTTTTCGCGCTTGGCGCGGGCGTCCTTGACCGGCGCGGTGCGCAGAATGCTGCCGACATGATCGGCGCGAAATGGCGGTTTGGTTCTTTGTGTCATCACTCCCTCCGCGACTGGCCCGCCCGTGCAGCGGGTCTTAATTGGTTCGAGCCATAGCACGGCTCGCGCCGTGCCGTCCTGCGGCGGCTTCGCATGCATAGCGCGCGGTTTCAAGCGTGCCGCCAAATGAAAAATAATGCGGCGCCACCTCACCAAGGTCGCCTGCTGCCGAAAGCGTTTCAATGATGCGATCGGGTCCGACGTGTCCGACAAGACCGTGGGCGACGCCCGAAACCAGCCCGCGCAGGGAAGCGGCCACGCCGCAGCGCCTGGCATAGCGCAGCAGCGCAGGCACGCTGGTCGGTCCTGCCATGCCGATTTTTATCGGCTTGCCGATACCGCTCGCGCGTACCTGTCTCATCCAGGCTAGGATCCGTTCGGGCGAGAACGAGAATTGGCTGACAATATGGACGCGTAATTCCTGCGCAGTTGCGGCAGCAATTTTCTCGTCGAGCGCGGATTCCAGACGTCCAGCCGGAATCCGCGGATGGCCTTCCGGATAGGCGCCGATCCCGATCTCCTCAATGCCGGTTTCACGCAGGCGGCCTCTCTGGATAACCGCGAGGGCGTCGGCGAAGGCTCCGGGCGTGTCAACATCACCGCCGATGACCAGCAGCCGTCGCACGTCGGCGTCGCCGCGCAGGCCCGACAGCAATTCCTGCAAGTCCGCCGCACCCGCAAGGCGCCGCGCCGCGATGTGAATGATCGGCTCCAGTCCGGCTTTGCGCAATGCGGCCGCCGCTGCGACGATCTCTTGCCGGGTGATCGTTGGTACGGCGGAAAAATAGATCGGCGTCGTTGCCGGAACAATATCGGCCAGCTTAGCGATCTCGGTCGCGGTCGGCCGTGTTGCCTCGAGCGAAAAGTGCCCCGCGAAAGCGGCAGCATCGGGCGCTGGAGCAGCGGCAGACATAGTCGCGCCTATTCGCGCCGGCGCGAGATCACGAAGGATTCGTCGTAGAACCACAGACCGCCGTGCTTCTGGAGAACATCCCGCGTCGCTTCAATATAGCGGCGGTCGCTGTTCACATCGGACAAACGGTCGTCCTCTACCTGCGCCACATAGATCGCCGCGTTCCACGCGGCCAGCAACGTCGACGTTCCGATCGATGAAGAAATCTCCGACGGCAATGTATGCATGTCGTAGCGGAACAGGGACCGCTGGTCGGAATAGGCATTGAAATTGAGATCGCGGCCAGCCGCGCCCAGGTCGTGTTTGACTTCCTTGAGCAGGTCGTGACGGCTGTGAACGAATGGATTGTCGTTCGGCCAAACCTTGTGAATGATTTCCATTCCCGGATCGTGACCATAAGAATGAATCGCGATCATCCGGCCGCCCGGACCGAGCGCGCGTGCAAGTGGTGCCAGCACTCGTTTGGCCTTGAATTCGAGGGAAGCGCGAGCGCGGTAGGGTTGAGAGGCGATGACAAGATCATAATCTGCAACGGTACCGCCCGGTTTCGGTATGATCTGGTCGAGCAGGAATTTATGGTCGTTGCGGTAGATCACGAGAATGACGGGGCGCTCGTAGACAGGGTTACCGCTCTTTGCACTGACGCGCGCTTTCCAGCTTTCGGCGAGGAACGGCTCGAGATCGGTAATCTGCTTCTCGAAGCTATGCGCGGTGTTGCCCTCCATCGCCAGTTCTTTCCACACCAGGCTGGTCGCGGCGCTCAGCGATTTGACCGCGAGCCAGGGCGCTTCCGCGTATGCGAGATTGGTAAGCACCAGCACCGTGGACGGATGCTCGATGAAGCGGTCCGCCATCTTGTGCAATGTCAGGCGGATGTCCTCGAGGCTGATCTCCTTGCCGACGATATAGAACGGCGTGGTCGGGAAACGGTCGTGCATCGAGCGCATCACGCGTGCAAGCACAGTGCCATCGCCGACACCGGCGTCGAACACGCGCACTGCGGGCGGTCGTGGGTGGATATTGGCAAGCTCAAGCCCAACGCGTGACGCGACTTCCCATTTCTCCGAGCAGGTGTTCACGAACAGCAGGTACTTCTGCCGGTTATCGAAGAAACGGAAATTGCGTTGCGGATCCTCACCCGACATGCCGGAGGCGACCGGCGGGGCCGAGGGCTTCACCATTGGCAGGACACCAGGCGGCGTCGGCTCGAACAAGACGCGGCGGCGCGCCGGCGCCCCATCCGAATTGTGCGCCATGAACGCGCGGATGCGGTCCAGCGTATCGGTCGTGATGCGGCCGCCGTTGCGCAGCCGACTGGCAAGCTTGCCGTCGTTGACGGCGCGGCGGCCGAAGGTCGACTCCGCGAGCCCGCGCGCGCGGCAGAATTCGCTGATCTCCTGGAGAATTTGTTCGTTCATGGCTTGCGTTTCCTCAGCGGCTCTCGGCGGCCGTTGGAGCTAAGCGAACCAACTGCAGCCCTGAACGTCAACTGCAAATATGTAGTTGGGAAAGATGGGCAAGGTGGGTGGGCATATTGCCCACCCTGCAAACCAGCCGTTTGTTGTAATGTAACGTGAAATCTTGGCTGACAATAGGCGAGCGTTGGCCACGGATGGGCAGTCCCCCACAGTGCAGGGCTGGTCGTTGGGCAATAGTGGGCAGCCGCCGCGGACGGCCAACGGCCGCTAGCGGCAGAAAACCGGCGGCGCTACGTCAGATGTCGAAGAAAACCGTCTCGTTTTCGCCTTGGACGCGAATGTCGAACCGGTAGACCGGCATGTCACCCCGCATCGCCTTGTGGGCAACGAGAGTCCCGCGCCTGTCAGCTGGGACCAGCGCCAGGATGGGATCGTTTGCGTTCGATGCCTCGTCGGAAAAATAGAGGCGGGTATAGATCTGCCGCAGCATGCCGCGCGAAAAAATGCAGAACACGATGTGGGGCGCCTGCGCCTTGCCGTTGGGACCTGGAACCGGCCCCGGCTTGATCGTGTCAAAACTGTAGACCCCATTCTTGTCTGTCGCCGACCGGCCGAACCCCATGAACCTGGTGTTGGGGCGCGCCCGGTTGTCAACCGGATGCGCGTAACGACCCTGCGCATCGGCCTGCCAGACTTCGATCATCGCATCGTTGATCGGCATGCCGTCGCCATCGAGCACGCAGCCCTCGATGCGGATCTTGGTGCCCGAAGTATCGGGGGTCACCAGGTTAGCGCCTGCGGTTTCCTTCCAGTCATAGATGTCGCTGGGTTTCCAGTCACAACGGCTGTGCGGCGCGAGCCCATAGGCGAAGAATGGGCCAACGGTCTGCGAGGGAGTTATTTCCGACATTAACGTGTTCCTTTGCGCATGATCTTATTCAACAGGATCACGCGCTAGTGCTTGTCTTGAGGTGTGGCTTCGCGTCCGCGCAAAACGATATCAAAACGGAAGCAAAGGGCCCAATCGGGAATCGTGTTCTCCAGATCAAACTGCGAGACCATGCGTTGGCGCGCCTTCTCGTCCGTTACCGAATTGAAGATCGGATCGAACGGAAACAACGGATCTCCCGGAAAATACATCTGGGTCACCAGTCGCGACAGGAACGAATGCCCGAACACCGAGAAATGGATGTGATTCGGCCGCCAGGCATTGTGGTGATTGCCCCACGGATATGCACCGGGCTTCACGGTGATAAAGCGATAGTAGCCCTTCTTGTCGGTGATGGTTCGCCCAGCTCCGGTGAAATTCGGATCAAGCGGCGCCGGATGTTGGTCGACATTGTGCACATAGCGGCCACAGGCATTCGCCTGCCAAATTTCCACCAGCGTGTCCGGGACGGGACGCCTGTCTTCGTCAAACACATGGCCATGCACGATGATGCGCTCGCCCAACGGCTCACTCTTATGCTGCTTGGTCAGATCGGCATCACCTTCCTGAACGGCATCATGGCCATAGACCGGTCCTGTCAGCTCCGACAACGTGTGCGGCACGATGATCAGCGGCTTGGACGGGGACCGTTTGACCGTGCTGCGATAGTCGGGACTGAGATGCTTGGGAAATACGCCCAAGCTTTCCTTCGGAAAAACGAGCGTCATTTTTGTTGCCCCCTTTTTATTGCCCCTTACCCGACCCGTTCGAGGGCCAGCGATACGCCTTGGCCGACGCCGACACACATCGTGGCAAGCGCCAACTTTCCACCATTCTCTTCCAGTCCATGCGCGGCCGTCAGTGCAAGACGGGCGCCGGACATGCCGAGCGGATGGCCGAGCGCAATCGCACCGCCGTGCGGATTGACGTGCGCGGCATCGTCGGCAAGCCCCAACTGCCTGAGACAGGCTAGCGACTGTGAGGCGAAGGCTTCGTTGATCTCGATCAAATCATAGTCACCGATTTTATGCTGAAGGCGCGCCATCAGCTTCCGGGTCGCAGGCACCGGCCCGATACCCATAATGCGTGGCGGCACGGCCGCTGAAGCCATACCGAGAATGCGCGCACGCGGCTTGAGGCCATGGGCCTTAACCGCCGATTCCGACGCGATGATCATGGCCGCGGCGCCATCGTTCACACCCGATGCATTGCCTGCGGTCACAGTCCCGGGATTGCGGAAGGGCGTCTTCAGCTTGGCAAGCTGCTCCAGTGTCGCATCGGGACGCGGATGTTCATCCTTGTCGACTTTTACCGGCCCCGCCTTGCCTCCGGGCACTTCCACCGCAACAATCTCTTTGGCGAAATAGCCCGCGGCGATCGCTTTGCCGGCACGCTGCTGAGAGCGCAGGGCAAAAGCGTCCTGATCGGCGCGGGTAACCTGGAATTCTTCCGCGACGTTCTCGCCCGTTTCCGGCATGGAATCGATACCATATTGCTGTTTCATCAGCGGATTGACGAAGCGCCAGCCGATCGTCGTGTCGTAAATCTCGGCGGTTCGGGAGAACGCCTCCTGCGCTTTTCCCTGCACGAAGGGCGCGCGGGTCATCGATTCAACGCCGCCGGCAATCGCGAAATCGATTTCGCCGGCGCGAATCGCACGCGCAGCGGTCCCCACAGCTTCCAGGCCGGACGCGCAGAGGCGATTCAGTGTCACGCCAGGCACGCTGTCGGGCAGCCCCGCAAGCAGAAGCGCCATGCGCGCGACGTTGCGATTGTCCTCGCCGGCCTGGTTGGCGCACCCGTAGTAGACTTCCTCGAGCTTTCCCCAATCGACCTTTGGATTGCGCGCCATCAGCGCCTTGATCGGAACGGCGGCAAGATCGTCGGTGCGAACCTTGGCCAGCGCACCGCCATAGCGACCGATCGGTGTCCGGACGACGTCACAAATAAAGGCGTCGCGCGCCATTACGCGGCCTCTTGTGCGCGCTTGGTGCGCGCCTGCAAATCACGCAACACCTCGAGCTCGCGTTTCGTGGGCGGCGGCGTTTCCGAGACTTTCGTCGCATACGCCACCTTCCAGCCGGTATTGTCCTGAATCTGTTCGCGCGTCACACCCGGATGAATCGAAACGACGGTCATCTCCTTCGTCGTCGGATCGGGCTCGAGAATGGCGAGATCGGTGATCAGCCTGGTCGGACCTTTCGTCTTCACGCCGAGCTTGCTGCGGCTGTCGCCGCCCGATACGTGACCAATCGAGGTGACGAAATCGAGCTTGTCGACGAAGCTGCGCTTGCCTTGCGCCATGATAATGAAGATCTCACCGCACGAGGTCGCGATCTCCGGCGCACCGCCGCCACCCGGCAACCTGACTTTCGGTTTGTCATAGGGCCCGACCACCGTCGTATTGAGATTGGCGAACTTGTCGATCTGCGCGCCCCCGAGGAAGCCGACCTTGATGCGTCCGCCTTGCAGCCAGTAGCGAAACATTTCCGGCACCGAAACGGTGGTGATTGCGGTCTCGCACAATTCACCATCGCCGATCGAGAGCGGCAGGATATTCGGCTTGGTCGCAAGCGTGCCCGATTCATAAATGAGCGTGATGTTCGGGGCGTGCGTCAGGCGCGCGAGATTCGCCGCAGCCGACGGCATGCCGATGCCTACGAAACAAACGTCGTCATCCTTCAGTGCCCGGGCCGCAGCGATCGTCATCATTTCGTTCGGCGTGTAGTCAGCCATGATGCTCACTCCGCCGCCGTCCGAAACTTGCGCACGTGTTGTGCGAAGACCTCAGGTCCCTTGGTCAGCACGTTTTCTTTCATCCAGGCCAGGAACGAGTCGCGCTCGCGAGAAACCGCGTCCCATTCCTTGTAGAAGCTGTTGGTTCGCGGATAGTACCCCTGCGCGTAGGATGGAAAGGCACCACCAGGCACCTCGGCAATGTGACCGACGGTCCAGTGCGGCAGCACCACAGCGTTGAGGCTGCGCTCGGGAAGTTCATCGACAATTTCTTCGACCGTCACCACCGAACGCTTGGACGCGAGCACGGCTTCCTTCTGCACGCCGAGCACGCCTTCAATCATGACATTCCCGGCCTTGTCGGCGCGTTGCGCGTGAATAACGGCGACGTCCGGACGATGCGCTGGCACGGCGGCAAGCTCCTCGCCGGTGAACGGGCACGTCACGCGCTTGATCTTGGAATTGACCTTCGGCAGGTCGCCGCCGATGTAGCCCCGGAAAATCGCACACGGCAGCCCGGCCGCCCCGGCCTCATAGGCATTCGCCATCGCAGCATGCGAATGCTCTTCCAGTTCGAGCTTGTGCGGCCATCCATTCTCGACCGCGTCGCGTAACCGGTGCAGCGAACCGACTCCGGGGTTCCCACCCCAAGAAAAGATCAGCTTGGCAACGCAACCCATCCCGATCAGCTGGTCGTAGACAAGGTCGGGCGTCATTCGGATCAGAGTGAGATTCTTACGGCCCTGGCGAATGATCTCGTGACCGGCCGCGTGAGGAATAAGGTGCGTGAAACCTTCCAGAGCAATGGTGTCGCCATCGTGGATGGCTGATTTGATGGCTTCGGCGAGCGAGGTAATACGCGCCATAGAGAGGGGATCCCGGTTGCGTCCCGTATTTACGGCTGGCCACCGGCAGGGTCAAATGGCCGCCGGTTAGAAGTTGGAGCTCCAACGGATTTCCGTCATGCTGGGAAAGCAACCCATTTTCACGATTTTTGCAGAACTCGAGGGCATCACCGGTCTCGGCCGCACGCCCTATGGCGAGCGGCGTGTCATCGGCATCCTCGGTGGCAGCGTGCGCGGGCCGAAACTCAATGGGCGCATTCTTCCGGGCGGCGCCGATTGGCAGATTATCCGCACAGACGGTGCTGCCGATATCAAAGCGCGCTACATCATCGAAACCGACGAAGGCGCACGAATCATGGTCACCAGCGAGGGGCTTCGGCACGGACCGCCCGAAGTAATGGAGCGGCTGGCGCGGGGCGACAATGTCGATCCTGCTCATTATTATTTCCGGACCGTAATGCGGTTCGAGACTTCCGGCCCGAAGGTCGATTGGCTCAACCGGATTCTGGCCTTGGCGCGCGGCCAGCGCGAAGCACGCGCTGTGCGCCTTGATGTCTACGAGGTGGAATAATGGCGGAGCGTCTTGCAGTCAGGCTTCCGGCGTCCCTCATTGCGGAGCGTGAGGGCGCGGTCGCCATTCTGCGGCTTAACAGGCCGCAAAAGCGCAACGCGCTCAACGATGAGGCCATTATCGGAATCGAGCAGTTCTTCTCGTCGTTGCCGGAGGGCATCGGCGCCGTATTGATCACCGGAGAGGGCGAGCATTTCTCTGCCGGCCTGGATCTCTCCGAATTGGAGGAGCGCGACGTCACGCAAGGCATTGCGCATTCCAGCCTCTGGCATAGAGCATTCGAGAAAATTCAATTCGGCAAGGTGCCGGCCGTCGCCGTTTTGCACGGCGCGGTGGTCGGTGGCGGTCTTGAGCTTGCCGCCGCGACGCATGTGCGCGTTGCCGAGCGGTCGGCCTATTATGCGCTGCCCGAGGGTAGCCGTGGAATCTATGTTGGCGGTGGCGGCTCGGTTCGACTGCCACGACTGATCGGGACCGCGCGAATGATGGACATGATGCTCACGGGTCGCACGTATTCCGCCGAGGAAGGCCAGAGCATTGGCTTGACGACCTACATGGTGGAACCGGGCAAAGGTTTCGCAAAAGGCCTCGAACTCGCGCAACGCATTGCCGGCAATGCGCCGCTCACAAATTTTGCCATAATGCATGCGCTGCCGCG
>JBKPRE010000139.1:0-23277 GCA_046734435.1 Pseudomonadota bacterium
GTCGTCACGCCCGAAATGGCACCGAAAACGGCAGCAAACCCGAGCGATGTCATCGGAATATGCGCGCGAAACCCGCCGACCATCGATGCGACCCAGCGCAGCAACCGGGCCGAGATGCCGCCTCGTGACATCAGATCGCCCGCAAAAATAAAGAACGGGACGGCCAACAGCGCATATTTGTTCAGGCTGTTGAAGATATTCTGATGCACCACCGCCATCGGCAGATCAAAAAAGCACAGCAGGATCACGAGCGAAGTGGCCAGCAGAAGAAGGAAGATAGGGAAGCCCAGCATCAGCAGGACGAAGGGCAGAATTGCCATGACCCAATACATTGATGGCTTCCTGTCAGTCGAACTTGCCGGTGATGTAGGAGCGAATGCGCAAGATCGCGGCCAGTGCCATGAACGTGAACCCGAACAGCAGCGCCGAATGCGGAATGACGAGCGGGATGTCGGTGCCGGCAGTCACTCCGTGATTGCGATAGTGGAGCGCAATCACTTTCCAGGACTGCACGGCCGTGAAAATCGTGCAGGCGACGAGGGTCAATGCGATGGCGATATTGATGACGCGCTTCCAGAATGGACTCATGCCTGAATAGACAAGATCCATATTCAGGTGACCGCCCCGGTAGGTGATCGAACCGGCCACGAGAAACACGGCCCAGATGACGATGAAGATCAGGACCTCCTCGGCCCAGAAGATCGGTTCGGAAAACACGTAACGTCCGACCACGTTGATGAAATTGATCGCGGCGGCGACGAAAAACAGGATGCCAACAACAATATGTGGCACCCTGACAAAGACAATTTCTTCAATTTGCCTGGATTTCGATTGCTTCTGGTCAGCGCTCATATCGGACCCAGGCTCCGCGTCGTCGCGTCATCATGCGTCGGGGGCCTGAACCGTGTCGCCCGAATCGGAGGCCCGAGAAACCGGCGCGCCCCATCGAGGTGAGGCGCGCCGAACCATCGCCGTTAGCGTTAGTATTTTTTGGCGATTTCCTGGATCTTGTCGTAGAAGGCCTTCAACGACGGGTCGCTCTTGGTGACCTCAGCACCGATCGGCTTCAGGCGCTTCTCGAGCTCGGCCTGTTCGGCGGCGGGCAGCGTGACGATCTCGCCGCCACGCTGTTCGGTCCACACCTTGCGCAACGCGGCGACCTCGTCGACGGCAGTCTGCCGGGCCCAAGGTTGCAGCTTGCGGGCCTCCTCGACGATGATCTTGCTGAGATCGGGCGGCAGCTTGTCCAGCCAGGCTTTGCTCAGGGCGCCGTATGAGACGAGCAAAGTGTCGTGCGTCTCAAGGAGCGTCTTGCCGACGTTCTGGAGGTTGAAATTGGTGTAAATCGACATGCCGCTCATCGTGCCGTCGATGACACCATTTTGCAGTGACGTGATCATTTCCGGCAGGCCCATCGGAACTGCGGTGGCTCCCAGTGCGCCCATGCGGGCGCGCTCCGCTGGCGTAGCGTTGACGCGTAGTTTCATGCCCTTGAAATCGTCAATGTGGCGAAGCGGTTTCTTGGCGCCGAAGTACAGCGATTCAGCTGCGACCGCGAGATTGACCCCGACGAGTCCCTTCGCTTCCGCCATCTTCATGACGAAGTCATTAAATTCAGGATCGGCAAGGACCTTATTGGCCTGTGCCGTGTCACGGAAAAGAAATGGAATGCTGAACACGCCGAACCGCGGATCGACGCCCACGAAAAAGTCCGCCGGGTTCTCGTAGCCCTCGACTGTGCCGAGCTGCAGGCCTTCGATCATGGCGGCCGGGCTTCCGAGCTGACCGCCGGGAAAGACCTTGACCTCGACGCGCCCGTTGGTGGCTTTCGGCAAGACTTCGGCAAGCTTGTGACCGAATTTTTCCTGCATGTCGCCGCGTGTGACGACAGCCCATTTCAGCGTGTACTCGGCAGCGCGCGCGGGCATAACGAGCGCGGCGCAAGCGGCGGACAGAACAATCGCGATTGCCGCTAATCGAACACGGATTTTCATGACGCCCTCCCCAGGGACAGCGGCTGTTGTTTTCTCTGCGCCGCACGATTGCTAGTAACATTGAGACGATACAGACTATCCCAGCAAGGAACACTGTCAAACATCGTCCTGCTTAACTGCGCAGTGTATTCGCGCGCCACGACCGTGCGTTGCAATAGGGAGATCACATTATGAAAATCGGGCTGGTTGGACTCGGTCGAATGGGCAGCGCGATGTCCCAACGGCTGCGCGAGCAGGGATTTGACCTGGTTGGTTGGGACGCGAATGCTGATCGAAACAAGGCTCTGGCGAGTGGTGGTTTGCGAATTGCGGCCAATCCGCACGCCGTAGCCGCCGAGTCAGAAATTGTCATCTCGATTATTACCGAGGACCACGGCGTGCGCCGCATTTTCCGGGGAGCGGAAGGCTTTCTCAAGGGTGATGTGACGGGCAAGCTTTTCATCGAAATGAGCACGTTGCGACCCATGACCGGGCATGAACTTGCACCGCTGGTCGAGAGTGCGGGCGGACGCCTCATTGAGTCGCCGGTGCTCGGCACGATTCCGCAGGTCAAAGAGGGCAAGCTCGTCGCTCTAGTAGGCGGCCGCTCCGAGGATCTCGAGCGGGCGAGACCGGTGCTGGAAAAAATGACGCGTCGTATTGTGTATATGGGACCGAACGGCAGCGGATATGCGATGAAGCTCGCGGTCAATCTGGGGCTTGGCGCCTACATCCAAGCTCTCGCGGAATCGCTTGCCCTTGGTGCCAAGCATGGCCTGACGCTCGACCAGATGCTGGATGTGTTGCAGGAAGCACCCTATGCGAGCGGGTGGATGAAAAACAAGATTGGTGTGATGAAAGGTGAAAAACCGGAAATGACGCTCGATATCCGCACGCTAAGGAAAGACATTATGTCAGCGGTCGCCGCGGGGGCGCTGAGCGGAGTGCCAATGCCGTTGACGGCCGGCACTCTCGCTTCGTTGTCAGCAGCAGTGGCCAACGGTTACGGCAGCGGCGATCTCGCCGAAATACCGAAGTTCGTGCGCGAATCCATGTTGCAGAATTTCGAATGATGCAAGGAGCGGGCGTCGTCCACTTGCGAAAAACGTCGAGCAGCCGCGCCGCGTTCCGGCAACGGTCCTTCCGGGCCCGGCAGACAAGATTGGTGGATTGGCGGCGACAAGCGCGTCGTGGAACGGCGGGGCTTCCTCGTAGTCTGGCGCCGTGGCGCCGAGCCGGTAGGTGCCCGACAATTTCGACCAGAGCCGTCCTTCTCCGACGCCGCGCAGCAGCGCCTGAAAGCCAGGATGGCTCGTGCCGTGACGGTGCTCCATGCGGCCCATGTGATCGACGACAACCGGCACCGTCACCTTGGCGAGCGCAGGCAGCAGATCGGGCAGGTCGCGCGCATCGATCCACAACTGCAGGTGCCACTCCAGCTCGGTACACGGCAATCGAGTCTGCACTGACACGCAAATCAGATGCTGGCCGTTGCATTCGGCTTTCTTGGAACACCAGGCTTCATCGTAGGCACGTTCCGGGTTAACGGCCGGCTTGATGCAGCGGCTTCAGGCAGGTTTGAAGTCGCGAAGATTCCGCATGACCGTTTTCCCGCCGGCCGCGAAGAGCCTCGGCGGCGGCCCCGGAGAGTCCAGGCCGAGCGGGCCATTGGCGACTGCCGGAGCGATCGGGGAAAGGTCCTCCGGACATCCGGCGGGCCGGACGGCCGGTTCGGGTCTGCAACCGACTGGTCGCCGGACCCCTTGAGGGCTTCTGTTGCCCTGTCGCGGTCAAATCTCATAAGGAGCAGCTGAGCCACGGCACCACGGAGGAACAATGCGCCTGCAATTCATCGGCTCGGGAGACGCGTTCGGGTCCGGCGGAAGATTCAACACGTGCTTCCACGTCGAGGCCGCCGGCGCGAACTTCCTGATCGACTGCGGCGCGACCTCGCTCGTCGCCCTGAAGCGCCTGCCGATTGAGCGCAGCGCGATCGACCTCATCCTCCTCACGCACTTTCACCTCGACCACTTCGGCGGGGTGCCCTTCTTCGTGCTCGACGCGCAGCTCGTCGCCAAGCGGGCGCGACCGCTGACGATCGCGGGTCCTCCAGGCCTTCCAGAGTGGTACGACCGGCTGCTCGCGGCGACCTTCCCCGGCGAGCGCAAGCTTCCGTTCGAGCTGACGCTGCGGGAGGTGGAGATCGGCGCGCGAAACATGATCGGCGCGCTCACTGTTACCCCGTTCCGCGTTCGTCACGACGACAAGGCAGGGCCGTGCCTCGCCTACCGCATCGAGCTCGAGGGAAAGGTCATCTGCTACTCCGGCGACACCGAGTGGACAGACTCGCTGCTCGAGGCCGCGCGCGGCGCCGACCTCTTCATCTGCGAGTGCTACACGTTCGACAAGGTCGTCCGAGCGCACCTGTCGCTCTCAACGCTGCGCGGCAAGCTGCCGATCATCGGCGCGAAGCGGGTGATTCTGACACACATGAGCGACGACATGCTGTCGCGAGCATCGGAGACCGAGTTCGAGACAGCCTCGGATGGCAAAATGATTTCGCTATGAGGGCGTCCTTGGAAGCTCAAGGCTTCATCAGCACGCCAGCGCGATTGCAGCCGCCCTTCGGGCGGGGCGCCCTCGGCCTTCGGCATGCCATTAGGCTTGATTGGACAGTCGTCCCGCCGCTAGGCTGTGTAGAGAGGACGGGAGGGGGCATGATCGACTGGACAGCGGACCGCATCGCCTCGCTTGACACAGAAGGCGTGATGACACTTCGCCAAAACGCCGATCGGCTAGGAGTCACGCCCCTCGTCGAGCTGTGCGACGCAGACCTCGCGCGGCGATCACCGGCTCCCAAGCTGGCTCGCGGGCCTCGCCACGACCAAGTGGTCGTCGGCTTTCACTTCGTGTGTCCCAAGAAGCACAAGGTGACAAAGAACGACGACGGCACGATGACGTCTGGGACCTGGGCCGTGGCGGCCTATCACGCTGAGCGCGCGAAGAAGATTGGCGCTTACATAGCCCTGCACGAGAAGAAGTCCGATCCATCATACCTGCAGGGCAAGATCACGCACTGGGAACCAGCCAGCCGCCTCGACGGAGAGGAGCCCAAAGCGATTGAGATCGGCGTGGACTTCACCTTCGAACCAGACGACCAGCCGCGAAATTGGGTTGGAGATCAGGCCGGCGAGAAAGGCTATTCCTGGAAGCCGAAATCAGCAATCCAAGGCTGAGCCTTCCGGGATTCACTCCACTAAAATTCCTGCAATTCGCTTGCCAGCAATTCATCGCCCGCCCTTCGGGCGGTGCCATGCTGCTTTCTATCCGAGCCGCATCGCCAGCCTTTCGGCGTTCAGCACGGCTGGCATTTCCATCGCCCGCCCTTCGGGCGGGGCGCCCTCGGCCTTCGGCCTCGGGCGTGCCCGGTTTGGATGATCGTGATCGGCTGTGACGTAAAACCAACATGACATCATGCATCTGCGATCAAGCCCTTCATCCTGATGGGTTTGTTCGGAAGCATAGGACGCCCGCGCGGGGCACGTCCTATGCTTCAGGAATCCTGATTGGGATGTCCCGGAGGGCATTAATTGGATCGCACGCTCGATTTGAGCACGGGAGGTTGGGCGGTCTCCGTTCAGTGTGCGGGTACGCTCAGCATTTTTGCTGACCCAGCGGTCGCCTGTGCTCCCAGCTATCCAATCGACCGGGCAGGCTAGGTGGTCGCTTCGTCCACCATCTCGCCGAGTAGTTTTTGATGCGGACGTGTCGGCTCCGGTCCGCAGTCATCATGTCCGATAGAGGCACACGCGTCGCTACGCGATGCTTATGGGGATTGCCGGCCATCCCTGGGCCCGAGCCTTGCGGTCGAATTGTTCATGATGATGGGCGGCGAGGATTTCGCCGCTGCAAAGTATTTATATGCCGCGTGCGGCGATGTCGACCGAAATGTCGACGTTAGAAAAAATAATTTTGCAAAGAGGCCGCCGTCGGCAAAAAGACATTTACCGACGGCGGCCGTGTCGAGACTTAGGCCGTCGTCACCTCGGCAACGAAGGCGCCCGTCTCCAGGTCCAGATGAACGAGCCGCATGATGAGCTTGCTGGGGAAACACACTTTGATGGACCGTTGCGCCGCGTTGGCATCCTTCGGCACCGCGATGATAACTTTGAGCTCACCGTTGAAGTTAGCCCAGGCATGAGCCAGGTTGCGCATCAATTCGCGGGCGCCGTGGCGCATGTTCCCTTTCAGCGAGTCGGCATACACGAGCTTACCGTCTCGCTTTTTAAAGAGGTCCTGCCAAAAGGTGGCAACAACTCCCTTGGGGCAGCGAGCGGACCAGCTCCACCGCGGGTTAGCGGGTTTGGCGCCGAAGTGTTCGAACGCTTTCGTGTGTGTCATTTTCGAAGCCATCGTAAGTCCTCCGGTTGAAACGCAGATGCTCTGCGCGGGTGCTATTTGGACCCGATCGGATTAGTGAAAAAGGCAGGGTGTAATTTCCGCTAAAATATTATTTTGGAAGTCAGCAGCAGCTGGGGCCCAGTCGATGCGGCTACAGCTATGGTCCGTGGAAAGCCTTTCTTATTGCAACTATGCTGATGAAGGGGCCCTCCTGCCAAAATGGTTCGATGTATTGCCGGGAGAAGCCGGCGGCGCTGAGCGCCTGAAACAGCTGGCCTCTTGTCCAAGGCGTCATGACGCCGCGCAGGCGGCGCTCCTTGTCGAGGATGTCATCGGCCGAGAACCGTAGCCGCTTGTAGTCATAGTAGGTGAAAGCGATCACGTCCTGCAGCGCTGATGAAGTGGCCAATGTCTTCTCTGCGATGAGGAGCGCGCCGCCCCCGACCAAGCCATCATGGATGCGCTTGAGCAGCGCGACTCTTCTGTGCTCGGCGATGAACTGCAGCGCGAACGAAGCAATGACCAGTGACGAGTTATAAAACCCAACAAAGCGGGTCGCGTCACAGACTTTAAACCCGAGATTCTCACGCTCGAATTGCTTCCACTGCAGCCGAAATGCCTCGGAGATGTCGATACCCACGTATTCGACTCTCGGCCGCGAGGCCTGGTTGATGTCACGAATTTCGCGCAGCATCGAACCCGTCGAGCAGCCTATGTCGATGACGCGTGTGTCCTGCTTGACGAAGCGGCGTGAGACCTGCGCAGTCCACCAGCGGAGCCGATCGTAGCCCGGGATTGACGCGCTGATGTGCGCATCGAAGTCGAAGGCATACTCCGCAAAGTTGAAGTCGAGCACCGTCATGATCGCCTCGCACGATGGGGGAGCAGTACGCGCTGATAGATCGCTTCCGCGATCACGCGCATGAGCGGAGGTGGCACCATCCGTCCGATGCGCTCGGCCGCCTGCACGAGCGTGCCGGTCAGCGCGAAGTCGTCTGGCAAACCAGTCAGTCGCTTCAGCTCCGGCAGGCTGAATTTCCTGTCGTCCTCGGGATGCAAAGCCCCGCTCAGGCCGCCGGGGCCCTGCCCGGTCACGGTCAGGGTCGGCGCCGGGCGGTCCCATGCGCATCGAGCAAGTGAGAACCATCGGTCCTTGCGCATCCCCACGTGGAGAGGTCGCGTGACTTTTTTCGGCGCATGGGGCAACTGGCGGGCGACCCGGCCGACCCTGTGAACTAGCATCGACCGGCGCCAGGGCCGCAAGTCTGCCTCGGTTTGATGTATGCCCGCGAGAGCCGACCGAACGCTGATCGGTGCGTGCGTGGGCCCCGGAAAGACCCTCAGAACGTCCTCGTCGCATCGGATGCCGACAGCATCGGCGACGTCGTTGCGCACCGCGATAAAGAATAGGCGCCGGCGATTCTGCGGCGTGCCGAAGTCAGCAGCAGAGAGCACCGCCGCATGCGCGTAATAAAGTCGCTTGCGCGGCCCACTCGCGAACCGCAGCGCGTCGAGGGCAGTCTCGAAGAGTTCGGGAAATCGGTTCTTCATGGCCGGGATGTTCTCGATGACGACGACCTTCGGCTTCGCATGATGCAAGACCGCGATGACATCGAAGATCAGCGTGTCCATGTTGCGCTGTTGCGTGTCGGAATAGCGCCGCAGCGCACCGGAATCGATGCGGCTCCGCTTGCCCGTGCTGTACTCACAGCAAGGGGGAGACGCGACGATCAGATCCACTTCGCGCGGCTTGGCGCCAGCCTCGGCGAGGAAGGCGATGACTTCCTCTTTGCTGCGTCCGATCTCGCGGATATCCCTTGCGTCTACCACCGCGCCGGGAAAGTTGGTCTTATATGTGCGCGCAGCTTCCCTGACGAACTCATTCGACAAGATGACGTGACCCCCTGCGAGACAGAGGCCGAGGCAGGACCCGCCGCCTCCCGCAAACAGCGAGATGGCCGTGAACCGCCGCCGCGCGGCCGAAGCCTGCACCTGCGCCATGGTGTAGGGTTGATAGCGGCCGGGCTTGCAATCATAACAAGATGGTTTCGGCAACGGCTTGAGCGCGAGAAGCTCTTTCCGGTAACGCTCGGGGTCACGAGCGACCTCAGCTCCCCACCGCTCGCAAAGAGGAGCGATGGCTACGTAAAGTGGCTTGAAACGATTGATCCGGTCGTCGGGCAGCAGTAGGCGCTCAAACAGCACGTCAACACCGCCGCCCTTCTGCATTTGGATGCCGACGGCGATGCTGCCCCTAAGCAGGCCGATTATTCGAGGACCCAGCATCTTGCGGATGAGCGGTTTGGTCAGCGGCGAGAGCTGTTCGTGGTCGAACTGCAGCAAGTACTCGAACACGGCGCGGTCGAGATAGGGGTCGACCAGCCGCTTTCTGTGCTGTTCGGCGAGGCGCGAAGCATATAACCAAGTGTCGCCCGACTGCGGGTTTGCCATCTCAACTTCAAAGAAGTTGCGCCGCCGGCGATCGAATGCTTCCTTGAGCTCGGCTGGGGAGGCGCCATCGCGAACCAAACGCGCCTGTTCGAGCATTGTCTGACGATCATTCCCGTAGTGCTCGTCAGCATTCCAACCGGTGAAGACCTCCCCCTCGTCGATCTGCTGCAGAACGTAGAGCAGTGGGAAGGTGACCTCAAACTGCACCTTCCTGCGGCAACCGTGCTCGATCGCCAGCCGCACAAAGTCGTCCGCGACCTGGCCGACCGGCACCCTGACCACCGTGAGATGCCAGCCGAAGTGGTTGGCAAGCGCGATGGCTTTTCTCAGGTCCTGCGACTCCAGACCTTCGATGCAAAACGTGTAGGCGTGCACGGCCTTGCCCGCTGCCTGCAGCGCGAGACCGACTGACAAGCTGTCCAGCCCGCCCGACAACAGGAGCGCGACATTACGGTGGCGGCTGCTCTCGGCAACTGCATTCGACAGGAGGCTGAGGAGATCGGGCATCGATTTACTCCCCAGCCCAGTTTTCGGCGCCGACCAGGGCTTGCCAGCCCTTGGCGCGGCTTTTCGCAAATACATGCAGCCGGGTTGCAACTTCGGGGTATAGGCGAGCAGCAATGGCGCGCGGGTCGGCCGCATCCGCCGGGTCGAGCCATGCGCCCGCCGGCGGCGCCATGATATGAACGTCGCCGCGGTCTGCGGTCACTGCGACAACTTCATCGCCGACCTCGGCCGCGTTGGGCGGCTGCGGCAGGAAGAAGCGCGCATGATGGCAGTCGAAGCCGCACAAGTTCAGCAATTTTTCGGCAATCAGCGGCAGGGCCGATACGCGAGTGACGAGAACGACGGCCAGCTCATCGCTCTCGCGCAGCTGGTTCGTAATGGGCAGTCGCTGTTCTAGTCCATCGCTGGTTGCGTATGCCGTAGCGATGGCTCTTTCGTCCGCCAAATCCGGCGTGATCAGCACCAGCTGCGGCTGTGCTTGGGATGCGAAACCGTGATTGGTGAACTGGGCGGCATCAGGGGCACTAGCAACCAATGCCGCTTTGCGACGTCCCCGTTTCAGCAGTGCCGTCTCGTCGATAAGGAAGTCCCGCGTGATCTTATCGGGGGCGCTCTCTAACTTCTTGATGAGATTCGCTATTTGCTTCTGTTCATCTGTCTCCGGCAACTGGCGAAAAAGGACCGTCAGATGATACAGCGTGGTGTAGGAGGGAACGAGGAACGGCACGACCTGTGGGAGGGTAAAGAGCTTCTCGTGCTCACCTATCGTCCGCAGCTCGACCAGCTTGGGAGCAACGTGCCGACGTCTGGCCTCGTTCGGCGTCAAGACGCCTTTCTCCACCAGCGCGATGATGAATGCATCGAGACGATCGGGGTCGCCATCGAAGGCCCGGAGGCTTTCCGCGATCAGGACACCCGTCTTGATGATGGCCTGAATCGATGCGCCCCAGGACTCCGCAACGAGCGCCGCCTGCGTGGCGGGATCCTTATCGCTTATGTGTTCGGGGCGCACTGTCGGAACCAGTTTTTTACGCCGTAAAACACTTTGGTGCACCCGAGATGGCACAATTGGCGCCTGTCTCGCTCAACGCTTCTGACGTCGAACGTCGCTTTGCGCCAAGCTTTTGGGAAATCCATTTATCGAGGTCGTCCGAGTGATAGAGCGGGAAACGACCAAACTTTCGGTACAGCGGCCCTCCCCCTATCGTCGCCAACTTCGCGAGCGTTTGCGGCGCGGTAGGCACTCCATACATTTCACTGAGGTACCTCGCCGCTTCCTTGCGGCGCAGAAGCCGTTGATGGTGGGTAAATTGCATTCATCCGCTCCGGTCGCCAGTACGGCGCTTGAGCAGATGTAGCGCTAACCATTTTAGTGGAAAACGTGGAGACGATTTTGGCTAAAATTATTTGTAGCTCTTAGCCCGAGCGCTTTTTCAACTTGTCCCAGTGATCGGGAAGCTCAAACCATTTCGGCAAAAGCCCATGACGACGGTGCTTATCCGCAGCAACCAATACTTCCTCTGGCATCATCGCCAAGGCATGACGAAGCAACTTATTCATGTTTGGGTCGCTTGCATCCTGAAGTATTCTAACTAATCGCGTAGCACTATATTTTTCGTACAGTGGCTTTTTCCTCAACTCCTCGCAGACGGCTTCATCTTTCAGTTCAGGATTTTTCGCGCGCTGGCGCAAATAGCTCATGAGCAATTGGGTCCAACTAAATGAATCCCATTTCTTTGGTCGACCACCTTTTCCCTGGCTGAATCGCGCGGATGCGAATGCGGTCAGCAGCTCTGCCAAATGGGTGGGATTTTTTCGATCAAGACCAGCAAACTCGCACGCCGCACGAACTGATGGATCATTTCGACACGCGCGCCATGCTTCTTTTTGAGAAAGAACCGCTTTTTTTGCGAGGCGGCCCCGTAGCGCCTTAAGCTTCTCGTCTATTCGCTTGCGAATGTCCCGACGCGGCATTTGAGGCCCCACAGAAATATTACACCGGCGATAGCGATTTTCCAATCGTCACGTACCCATCGACGGTTTCCTCGCCGATGCTTGCAGCGATTTGTGCTGCAACGACCTGGGATGCTGCGCGCAGCGGGTCATCCGCCAAATGCGCGTAGCGCTGCGTAGTACTCGGCTGCGTGTGACCAAGCAACCTGCCAATTATCGGAAGTCCGAGATTGGCGCCCGCCGCGACTGAAGCATAAGAATGACGGAGATCGTGGAGGCGAAGGCCTCTCAAGCCGGCACGACGACTTACGAGCGCCCACGGCCGCTTCAGGTCGTGACGCGGCGTTTTCCCATCGGCGCCGGGAAACACGCATTCTGCCACGCGCGGCAACTGACCCAAGATAGCCAGGGCCGATGCTCCAAGGACGACCGGTTTCCGCCCTGTTTTGGAGTCCTCCAGGAGCAGAAGTCCGCGCTCGAAATCGACCTCCCGCCAACGCAAGTTCAAGATTTCTCGCAAGCGGCAGCCGGTCAACAGTAACAGGCGAATGGCGGCGATGGCGTCCGGCGCCACGACAACGCGCCTGTTCTCGGGCTTCGCGGCGTGTTTGACAGTCGGGCGCGTCTCGTCGACCTCGTAAGGGATGCCCGCGGTTTCTGCTTCGCGCAGCGCGGCGCCAAGGTGAGCAAATTCCTCGCGCGAGAGGAAACGCTCACGCCGAGGCTCACGGAATTTTTCGATGCGACGCGCCGGATTGAAGCCTTCGGAAACAATCCCCCTGCGCTCCGCCCAGCCATATAATGAGCTCAATACCGTCACGACGTAGTTCGCCATGAAGGGCCTATCTGCGAGCGTTGAATGCAGCCGATCGACGTCAGCGCGGCTAACGTCGTCAGCGTGGCGATCTCCAAATCGAGGAAGCACATGATACTGCAAAGCATGGGTATATGAAGCCAAGGTCTTTGGCTTTCGCTTCGCAGCAACGTGTGATTGAAGAAATTCTGCCGCAAGCGTCGATAACTTCGGAATTTTCCGGTGCGCCGCAGCTTCATGTGCGGGGTCTTCGCCATTCGCCACAAGGCCGAGGAATTGCTTTGCCCTCGCCCTGGCTTCTTCCGTCGTCACCACGCCAAAACTGCCTAGGCTTACGAAACGTTTTTCAGTGTGCCCTTTTGCGCGATATCTCAGAATGAATGACTTTCGCCCGCCTATACTTACGCGAACACCAAACCCGGGAAGTTGACTATCCCCAAACAGTGTAGCGATCGTCTGCAGATGCCAGACCGTCTACAAAGCTTTTTGTAAGTTTTTTGCGCACGATCGAATCAAAACATTCCTGGTGACCAGGGGGTGACCAGCCCGCGGGAATTTCAAGGAATTCAGTCGGCTTTCAGTTAGGAGCCAATCAGCCGATTGACAGGCGATTACAAGCAGATGGGAATTATTGGGAAACGTGCGGAATTGTAAAAATCTGAATTCGCAATGAGGAGGTCAGGGGTTCAAATCCCCTCGGCTCCACCACCCTTCGCTCGCCTCGCGAGCTTCGGCCCGGCAAGCCATACAAAACTTCCATTTTTCAGGCGAAGCGAGCGAAAGCCCCCGCGCCGTAGTCCGAAGGAACGACGGCGGGCTTAAACCCAATGTCCATGCAGATCTTCGCTACTCCGCCGGCTCAGCCAACGCCGGTTGGTCGGCGTGGCCGCCGATGCGAATAGCATCATCACGCCGCTTGCGGGCAAGCGCGGCCTCTCCTCCGGCAGTTTCATGATAGAGCGAGAGCCGCTCGAACTCGTCCTGCTGCGGCGGCGCAATCGCGATGTCGGTATAGGTCCAGCGGTCGGGCGCGGCCAGCGCTTCATTCAGCACAGCCCGGAGCTCACGATAGACCCGAAGATAACCCCAGACCTTCTTCAGCGTCTCCCAGCCGTAGCGAGGATAAAATATCAGCGGGCTTTCGATCTTCTCTCCGAAACGGCGATCGCGGCGAAATTTGAGACGAAAGGCACCGCCTTCGAGCGGGTGCACACGCTCAAACAGGATCATCAGGTAGAACCACAATATCGTCGAAAGGGTCGTACCGGGCCGCCCCAGCTTGCAAGCCGCGGAGCGGCGCAAGATCGTTCGCACGTGCTCAGGTGTATAGAAGGCGGACCATGCCGCACGATAAGCGCTCTCCCATTCCGCATCGCTCATCGTGGAATGATGCGAAACGCGATGATTGAGATCGTACTTGTTCATGTCCGGATCCATCCAGATGCCTTTCTGCAAAAGCACCTTGTGGTCCTCTGATCCGGGAAGCGGGGTGAGAAAGAAAAATTCCAGAATATCGAGGGGGAGTTCACGCTTGATGATCTCGATGTCGCGGGCGATTGATTCCTTCGTGTCGGCAGGAAAGCCGAGAATATAGCCGGCGTAGGTAATCGCGCCGTGATCGCGCCATTTCTGCAGCATCTCGCGGTACTCGGTAATCTTGTTTTGCCGCTTCTTGGCTGCAATGAGATTGTCGGGGTTGATGTTCTCAAGCCCGATGAAAACACGGCGCACGCCGGCCTGCGACGCTTTTTCGATGAAATTCGGAATCTTGTGGCAGAGCGTGTCGACCTGAATGGTGAATCCAAGGCCGGGAAACTCGGTCTTGCGCAAATGAATGAGCCGATCGAACAGTAATTCCCAATCGCGATTACGCGCGAAATTATCGTCCGTTATGAAGAAGCGTTTGATGCCTTGCGCGTGATTCTCGCGGACGATTTTTTCGAGATCGTCGGGCGTGCGGAACCGGCTCTTGCGGCCTTGCACGTTGATGATGGTGCAGAACGAACACTGATACGGGCAGCCTCGCCCGAGGTCGATGCTGGAGAGAGATCCCGATGTCCTCCGCACGTGCTTCCGCGGCAGGAATGGCGGTGGCTCGCCAGTCAGCGCCGGCAGCTTGTCCATGTGATTGTAAAGAGGCTTGAGCTTTCTGTTCCACGCATCCTGCAGAACCTCATCAAGCCGCCCTTCCTCGCATTCGCCGGCGAAAAATGAAATTCCCATCGCTTGGGCAGCTGCAATGTCAGACGGCAGCTCGGGCAGCATTGCGATGCAGCCCGACACGTGGAAGCCCCCGATACAGACCGGCAGGCCTGCGGCGAGGAATGGGCGGGCCAGGTCGACCGATCGTGGAAATTGGTTCGACTGCACGCCGACCAGGCCAATCAGAGCGCGGCCGCCTTGTTTGCGGATCATGCGAATGATGCGATCAGGCCGTACCCGTCGGTTCGTTTCGTCATAGGTGTGCAGCCGGATTTCAACATTTGGCCCCAACACCTCACGCCGGCGGGCGTCTTCGGCAAGCGCGTTCAGGCAGGCCAGCGTATTGGAGGGGATAGCCGAGCGGATCCATTGGATCGGGTAGCCGTCGTCGTCGTAGTGCGACGGCTTGATCATCACAAAATGCAACAACTTCGCTTGCGCGTCGCCCCGGGAAGCCCACATCTCGCTACCACCCACGCTGTTGCCGCAACCTACCACAAGAGCGGTCCTCAATCGCACTTTTTACAGGTCGGCGAGCAGCAATTTGAAGCACTGCTAACGCGAGAAAATTCAAGGAAAAATCGAAGCTGCCGTGAAGGCGGGCCTAAGCTGGTGGGTCTTCGCCCGCGTCCGACCGAAAGTGGACCGTTGCTGCCTTCATAGGGATCGTAATTTCGCAGCGCAGACCTTGCGGTCGGAAGAGAAGCCGCGTTGCGCCACCAAGCTCAGCCGCAATGCTTCCTTCGATCAGCTTGGTCCCGAAGCCATGCTGCTCAGGCTCGACGACATTTGGCCCACCATGCTCGATCCACTCAATCTGCAGGCAGAACACGCCGTTTTCTGCGCGGACTGGACGCCATTGAACTTCGACGCGCCCGCCGGGCACCGATAACGCGCCATACTTCGCGGCATTCGTCGTCAGCTCGTGCACAGCCATCGCCAAAGTTAACACGGCACGCGGGCGCAAAACGACGTCCTCGCCACGAAGGACGACACGATCCGGAGTACTGCCGGCATAGGGTGCAAGGCTGCCGGACAAAAGCTCACGCAGATCCGCGCTTTCCCAATGATGACTGGTGAGCTGATCGTGGGCTTTTGACAGTGCGATCAGCCTGCCTTCGAAGCGCTCTCGGAAGGCAGCTGGCGTGGTTGCACCGCGTGCGGTCTGGGTCGCCAGAGATTGCACGGTTGCGAGGGTGTTCTTCACGCGATGGTTCAGCTCATCCATCAGCAATCGCTGCCGCTGCTCCGCCGCCTTGCGCTCCGTGATGTCCTGAACGACGCGAACAACATAGAGCAGCCTGTCATTCGCATCGCGGACCGGCGACGAGCGCACCGAAATCCAGATCACCCGCCCATCACGCCGAATGAATCTCTTTTCGATCGAATAAAAATCGAGCTCGCCGGCAACCTGCTTGCGGAATGCCTGGCGGTCGGGGTCGGCATCGTCAGGATGTGTATGGGTGAACAGCATATTTGCGAGCAGATGCTCGCGGCTGAACCCGGTGATTGCGCAGATTGCCTCATTGACGCGAAGAAAGCGGCCATCGGGTGCAATTTCGGATATCCCGATTGCGGCATGCTCGTAGGTCGCGGCGAATCGTTGCTCCTGCTCGAGCGCCTGCAATCGCGATCGCTCGAGTGCATTATCCATTCGCTTGCGTTCGGTGATGTCAAGAAAACAGTTCACCGCGCCGACGACATTGCCTTTTGCGTCGCGCAGCGGGTCAATGTTTACGGATACGATGAGACTCGACCCATCGGGTCGCTCGACGATCCTTTCCACGTCACGGACCGACTTGCCGGTTGCCAGCACCTCGGAAACCATGGACTGCCGGACCGGCGATCCATCGAGCTCAAAAAAGAAAGAGCCTTGGTTGAATTCTTCGTGCGTCTGCCCGGGCTGTGGTGCCCGCCCCCACAGGGCCACCGCGTGACGATTGTATTGAAGGATGGTGCCACGCGCATCGCAGATGAACGTCGCGATTGGCAGAAGATCGAGAAGGCCATCGGATACGCGCAAAACGGCGCCCAGCGCCGATTGAATCGGCCGCTCGGTCACAGGGGTGGTTTCCGAATCCACCATCCGCACGCCTCCGCGTGGACGTTTTGCCCCTGACCCCGCCGCAACGATCAGTGCGAATGCCGATTTGTCAATGGCCGGATTGAGGACGTTCCGAAAATCCGGTCAGAGCGTGATTTTCTTATTGGCCCGGTTGGCCGATGCGAGCCCCATCCAGTGATCGATGAAGGTGGCAAGCCAGTTGCGAGAAGCGTGATCGTGGACCGCACGATCGGCAATATGTTCGTGGCGCTGCTTCGCCCCAGGCAATTCCATGCGATGCGCTCCTCGAACGAGCCAACGATACATCATGGCGTGTGTCACTTCAGGATGAAATTGCAGCGCATAGCCGGTCCCCAGTCGGAAGGCCTGGACCGAAAAAGCGTCGCCTTCCGCCAGCAGCTCACTGCCGGACGGTAAATCGAAACCTTCGCGGTGCCACTGGTAAACGTGGTCCGGCCACTCGTCACAGATTTTCCGTCCTGCGTCGGTCGGCCGGATCGGATAGTAGCCGACTTCGGCATGACCTTGCGGATGCGGGTAGACGCGCGCACCAAGGTGCCGCGCCATCATCTGCGCGCCGAGGCAGATGCCGAGATAAGGCTTCTTGTCGCGCAGCGGAACTCCGATCCAATCGATCTCCCGGTGCACAAAGTCTTCATTGTCGTTGGCGCTCTGCGGACCGCCAAAGATCACGGCGCCGGCGTGATCTTCCATCGTTTCCGGTAGCGGATCGCCAAAGCGAGGGCGTCTGATGTCGAGCGGATAGCCTAGCCGCGCCAAGGTCTGGCCGACGCGGCCGGGCGACGAATGTTCCTGATGCAGGATGAGAAGAACAGGGTGCTTTTTCGACATGGCGATTCGGGCGCGCGATCGCGCGCGGCCATTTACTAGCCGCAATCAGGCCATTTGCAAATATCACGGGACGGGAAGCCGCTATGACCCTTGCGCCGATCTGCGGCGAGTTTGCCGGGAGTCGACGACTTTGAGAAGCAGGTGCCGTGGGACAAACCGGAGAAGACCCGTGACCAGCCTGTTAATGACACCCGGCACGATCACACGTCGTCCGGCCATGAAGCCGCGATAGCCCGCCTCCGCGACATAATCCGCTGATTTGGTAAGCAGGCTTGGGGCCATGCTGCGGTCGCTGATGCCGGCACGCGCAGCAAACTCGGTCGGCACGGGGCCCGGGCACAGCACGGTGACCTTGATCCCGCGCGGCGCCAACTCGCTGTGCAGCGCTTCGGTGAAGGAGAGCACATATGCCTTGGTGGCGTAGTACACGGCCATGCCCGGTCCCGGCAGGAACCCGGCGATTGAACCGACGTTGAGAAGCCCGCCGCGATGACGCACAAGACTGTCGACAAAGGCAATCGATAGTTCGGTCAGCGCACGCACGTTGAGATCGATCATCTGCAGTTGCTCGTCACGATCGCGCGCTGTCGCTTGGCCGACCAAACCAAAACCTGCATTGTTGACGATGAATTGTGGCTCGACTCCTTGTGCCGCTAGCGCGTCACCGATCAGTCGCGCGGCGTTGGGCTTCGACAGGTCGCACGCAAATATGATCGGCCGCGGTACGCCGGTGGCTGCGATCTCGTCGGCAAGCTCCTGCAGCCTGTCTTCGCGCCGGGCCACCAGCGCCAACTCGTGGCCGTGCCGGGAAAACACGCGGGCAAGCGCCACGCCGATCCCGGCCGAGGCTCCGGTTATGACGGTCACGGGCCGCAGGCTGTTCATTCTTTGACTATCCCATGCAATCGGCCACCCGGCACAAGCCGGACGGCGACAGATGCGACGTCTCAGGCCAGCTTGGGATCCAAGCCCTCCAGAGAGCGCTTCGCAGGCTCCACGCCCCAGAGAAAGACTGCGATGATCTGGATGACGACCAGCCCGATCATTAGCCAGACCACTCCCGGCAATGCGTAGTTCACCATGAGGTAACCAACGACAAATGGCGATACTACAGTTGCGGCTCGTCCAAGCGTATTGCAGATGCCGTTCGCACGCAGGCGGATTTCGGTCGGGAAAAGCTCGGGCGTGTAGACGCCGAACAGCAATGCCGTCTGGATGTAGATGCCGACAATAAGCACGGCACCCACACTCAGCACTGTCATCGGATCAGAGCTGGCGTTCGACCGCGCGTAAATCCAGCCGAACACGATGGTAATTACGGACCCAAGGATGATGCTCCAGCGCCGCCCGATCGCATCGGAAAGGTAGGCGCCGACAGCACATCCGACCAGCGATGCGGAAGCGAGCACAACGGTATAGCCGAGGGAGTTAGTGATGGTCAGCCCTTGCCGCAAGAAGAACTGCGGCAGGAAGATCACGAAGCCGAAGATCAGCGTGTTGATCGTGATCAGGCACCAGCTGCCGACCAGCAGCCGCTGCAGGATCGGCGGCTTGAACATTGCCGCTGCTGAAAGTTGCGGAGCCGCGACCGCGGGTTTGGGCGCCGGAAGCGTTCCGGCAGACGAGGCGACTTCATTCTCGATCGATTTCAAGAGAGCTTCAGCTTCAGCGGTACGGCCTTGCGCTTCCAGCCATCGCGGCGATTCCGGTAAATTTTTGCGCAGGTACCACACGATCAAGGCGCCAATACCCGCGATAATGAACATCGGCCGCCAGCCCCATGTCGGAATGATCAGGTAGCTAAGGATGGCCGTTGCGGGAAAACCCGCCACCACGAGAAAGGCCATGAATGCGAGCCAGCGCCCGCGCGTAGCTGGCGGCACAAATTCTGTAAGTGTCGAATAGCCGACGACGATCTCTGCTCCAAGACCGAGACCTTGGATGAACCGACAGACGATCAGCTGTGTCATGTCCTGCGCGAAAGCAGCGGCAATTGACGCGAGGCCGAAGACCAGCAGGTTCACCTGATATGTGAAGCGTCTGCCGTACTTGTCGCCGACAAAGCCGGTAATAAACGAACCGGCTGCCATTCCGACGAAGGTCAGGGAGAGGAATTGCAGATTCTGCGGCAGCGTTGAAAATTTTGTCTGTATCGTTGACGCGAGCACGCCACCCGCGACGTAGAGATCATAACCGTCGAAGAACATGCCAGCCCCGACGAGCCAGAAAATTCGATAGTGAAACGACGAGATCGGGAGCCGGTCGAGACGCGCGCCGGCGTTTGCTGCACTAGCCATGTGGATTCCCCCCGAGAAAACGGAACGCCTTAACCGGTCTGTGCCGGTTCGTGCAGGATGGTATTCGAGAAGGCGCAGCGGCGCTATGGGGCTCCGCCGTCAATGACAAAATTTCGAAGGTACTTAGTTATTAGCGTCGGGTGAGGAAAATTTTGTCGAGCGCAATGAGTTACTCGACGGACTTACCTTTGCGGTAGCTTTCTTCCAGAAGCCGGAGATTGTTTTGGACGTACTTGTTGTTTGGATCCTTGCGCCGGGCCGCGGCAAGCGTTGCGTGCGCGCGTTTGTAGTCGCCGCGCAGCATGTATGAGTAGCCCTGATTGTTGAGAATCTCGACCGTCGGCCCGAGGATGCCGACGGCCTGGGAGTAGGCACGGTCGGCGAGATCGAACCGGCGCAGCCGATCATAAGACGCTGCGAGTCCCAGCCAGGCCTCCGCATCGCGCGGATGTTTCTCGACCGCCAAGCGGAAGTGCTTCTCGGCGAGGCCAAAATTGTTGGCGCGGTAATGTTTCTTGCCCAGGCTCAATTCATCGTTGGGATCGCTGCCGAGCAAACCGGGCGCGGTCTTCCTGCCCGCAGGACCCGTGACAGAGCCAGTCGATTCTACTGGCTCCACAGGCGCCGATCCGTCCACCGTCAAACGCGGCTCTGATGATGTCTCGTCGGCCTGAGCGGATGCATCAGCGCCTGGAGTCTTTGGTCCAAACAAGTTCGAAAAACTGGAGGAGGTCGTGCATCCCGCCAGCCACAAACCGGCGGCGGCGATGATCAGAGGTCGGGCAATTCCAATAAGCATGCCAAAGCCTTGCGGAAACACCCGAAAAACGGGACGCCATCAGGCTAGGGGAGGATGGTTAAGAATTCTTCACCTTATCGGAACTTCGGCTTTTCGCGGCAAACGCGCGGCCACCCGCCGCCGTTGGCGCTAGAAATAGCCATTCATATGCAAGCGCACGATCACCGGCAGCAGGATGACCACGAACAGCACCGGGAAGATGCAGACCATCATCGGCACCGCCAGCTTCGCCGGCAGCGCATAGGCCTTTTCTTCGGCCATCGAGAGCCGTTTGTGGCGCATGTCGTCACTGTATACGCGCATAGCATCGGTGATGCTCGAGCCGAGATCGATCGATTGGTTGATCAAGGTGGCGAAGGCTCTCGACTCCTCGAGTGCCAGACGGTCGGCAAAATGCTCAAGCGCCTCCTTTAGCGGCCTGCCGGCACGGATTTCGAGATTGGTCAGGTGAATGTTGGCGGTCAGCGACGGATAACTCGGCCCCAACTCGCGCGAGACACGTTCGAGCGACGCCTCCATTGAGAGCCCCGAGTCCGCACATACAACGAGCAGATCCATGAAATCCGGAAAGCCCGAACGATGTTCGAGCTTGCGCGCCGAGATGCGCTTGTCGATGTACACGCTTGGGCCAACATAACCGGCAACCCCGCCGGCGATCACCATCAACCACAGAAACGTTCCGCCACTCGATTTCACGAGCGGCAGAAGCATGAAGATCGCAGCGGCGAGACCAACCGCCAACGCCGTACGCGCAATGAAGAAGAAGGCAACGCCGCGCGGATCGTAGATGCCGGCCTGCACGAGCCGCCGGCGCAGCACTTTCATGTTCTCGTCGTTTGCCGACCCGTAATGCTTCGTCGTGTACTCGATCAGCCTGGCGACTGTCTTCTGACTGGAATATTGCAACGAACGCGATTGATTGGCCTTGCGCTCTTCGTCGGTCAGGATGCGGTCGGTGCGCCGCTTGACCGAACCACGAACGCGAATCGCCGCCATTACGGAAAAGGCCAGGGTGCCGGCAGCAAGAAAGACCAGCAATCCCATCACTATGGTGTTGCTGTCCTGCAGCATGTTCCCGAATACCGTGACCACCGTGTCCATGGTCAGATCCTGAAGTTGACCATGCGGTACATGATGAAATTGCCGACGCTCATCCAGCAACCTGCGAGGGCGAGAGCGATTTTCGTCAGGTTCTGATCCCAGACGCTTGCGTAGAAGCTGGGAACGAGGAAATGAATGACGGCAAACATCCCGATTGGCAGCGACGAAAGAATCAGCGCGGAGGCGCGGCCCTCGGCGGCCAGTGCGCGAATCTTGCGGCGCATCTTGAAGCGGTCGCGGATGACCGATGAAAGATTTTCGAGAATTTCGCCCAGGTTACCGCCGGTCGACCGCTGAATCGCGACTGCGGTAACGAACAGAGGCAAATCATCGGTGCCCACGCGGAAGTACAGGTTGCGCATGGCGGTTTCGAGATCGGACCCATAGGTCATTTCGTCAGAGACGATGCCGAACTCCGAGCCGATCGGGTCGGGCATTTCTTTCCCGACCATCGTGATTGCGATGGGCACCGGATGACCGGCGCGCAACGATCGGACGATCATGTCGATGGCATCCGGAAACTGCGCGCCGAACTTTTTCTGGCGGCGGTTACGCAGGATCCTCAGCACCAGCGGAGGCAGGACCACGCCGCCGACAAGGGTCGCGATCGTCGCTTGTGTCAGTGTGCCGTGAAAGAAGAGAACGGCCGCGAACATCACGACCATGCCGAGCAGGTCAAGGAGGACCAGACGGCTGAGGCCGATGGAAAGCCCTGATTGAAGCAGCAATTGATTGAGGTTGATCAATGGCAGCCGATAGTCGCCACCGCTGGTCAGACCGCGTTCGCGCCGCAATTGAACGAGTACGCTTTCACGGTCGGTTTTGTCCGACATTACCTTGAGGCGGCGATTGATCTTCTTGCGATAGGAAGCGTTGCTGTAGACAAGCAGATACACGCCCTCTGCAAACATCGCCGCCGAGAGGCCGATGAAGATGTAGAACAGATAGATCGAATTGAAGTTCGCCATGACCGGTCAGAGCTGCTTCGAGGGGTCGAAATAGCTGCCGGGAATCGTGATTCCCAAATTCGTAAGGTGGGAAAGGAAGCGCGGGCGCACGCCTGTCGCCTGGAAGTATCCTTGCACGGTCCCGTCGGGGGCGGTACCGGAGCGCACGAATTTGAAGATTTCCTGCATCTGGATGATATCGCCCTCAAGCCCCGTCACTTCGGCAATCGAGGTCACCTTGCGCTTGCCATCCGACTGGCGCTGCAGCTGGACGATAAGCTGGATGGCGTTCGCAATTTGGCTGCGGATCGAGGCAACGGTCATTGGCAGACCTGCCATGCCGATCATCTGCTCGAGACGCGAGATTGCGTCACGCGGCGTATTAGCGTGAATCGTCGCCATCGAACCTTCGTGACCGGTGTTCATCGCCTGCAACATGTCGAAGGCTTCTTCACCGCGGCACTCGCCGAGGATGATGCGATCGGGACGCATACGCAGCGCGTTCTTCACAAGTTCGCGCTGACGGATTTCGCCTTTGCCTTCGATATTCGGCGGACGCGTTTCCATGCGGCCGACGTGTGGTTGCTGCAGCTGCAATTCCGCGGCGTCTTCGATCGTCAGCAGACGCTCTTTTTCCGAGATGAAGGCGGACAGCGCGTTAAGCATCGTCGTCTTACCGGAGCCGGTACCACCGGAGATGATCGTGGTGACCCGCGACTTCACCGCGGCTGCAAGCAGCTCCGCCATCGGCGGGCGCAAGGCGCCGACATCAATCAGCTTGGTGAGATTGAACGGCTTTTTGGAAAATTTACGGATCGAGACAAGCGGCCCGTCGACGCCGATCGGCCGCACGGCAACGTTGACGCGTGAGCCATCCTGCAGGCGCGCGTCGCAGAGCGGATGCGATTCATCGAC
>JBKPRE010000140.1:0-21244 GCA_046734435.1 Pseudomonadota bacterium
CATGGCGGACGGCGACGGCCGGGCGGCGTTGACGCTTGCCGAAGAAGTCTGGCGTGCGGCACGCAAGGACGAGACTTTCGATAGCGCCAAGTTGCAGGAGATCGTGCAGCGCCGTGCCCCGATTTACGACAAGAGCCAGGATGGCCATTACAATCTGATCAGCGCCCTGCATAAATCGGTGCGCGGCTCCGACCCCGACGCCGCACTCTACTATCTCTGCCGGATGCTGGATGCCGGCGAGCCACCCCTCTATATCGCGCGCCGCGTGGTGCGCATGGCGATCGAGGATATCGGTCTGGCCGATCCGCAGGCGCTGGTGATCGCCAACGCGGCGAAGGACGCTTACGACTTCCTGGGGTCGCCGGAGGGCGAGCTCGCGATCGCGCAGGCGGTGGTCTATTGCGCGACGGCGCCCAAATCCAATGCGGGCTATGCCGCGTTCGGCGCGGCCATGCGCACCGCCAGGGAGGCCGGCTCTCTGCTGCCGCCCAAGCACATCCTCAATGCGCCGACCCGGCTGATGCAGGACGAAGGCTACGGCCGCGGCTATGCCTACGATCACGATGCCGAGGAGGCATTCTCCGGCCAGAACTATTTTCCGGAGGCGCTCGAGCGCCAGAAATTCTATGACCCGCCGGAGCGCGGCTTCGAGCGTGAAATCAGGAAGCGGCTCGAATACTGGGCGAAGCTGCGCAAGGAGCGGGGCGGGGCATGAGCCGCGGAAAATCCGGCCCGCGCCAGCCCGGCGGCGGCCGTCAGCAAGCCGGGCCGCGGCATCAATCGCGCCAGGCGCGCCATCAGTCGTTCCGTCAGCCGGAGATGCGGGCGCAACGCGCCGTCCCGCGGCCCGCGCCCCCAGTGGCCAGCGCGGAGCGGTTACAGGCGGCCGGCAAGGTCCAGACCGTATCCGTCGCGGCCGATGAATCCGGCATGCGCGTCGACCGCTTTTTCGAGGCGCGATTTCCCGGCCTGTCCTTCAGCCACATCCAGCGCATCATTCGCAAAGGCGAGGTGCGGGTGAACGGGAAGCGTACGCAGCCGAAGGCTCGCCTCGAAGCGGGGCAGGCCGTGCGGATTCCCCCGCTGAAAGTTGAAGCGCCGCCGCCGCGCGACGATGCACCTGCTGCCCAGAAGGACCGCGCGTTCCTGAAGTCAATCATCCTCTTCGAGGACGCCGACGTGATGGTGCTCAACAAGCCGATGGGACTTGCGGTGCAGGGCGGGTCCGGCACCACGCGTCATATTGACGGGATGCTGGGCGCCCTGCGCGGCCCCGACGGGCAGCGTCCGCGGCTCGTGCACCGGCTGGACAAGGACACTGCCGGTTGCCTGCTGGTGGCGAAAACGCGCTTTGCCGCGGCAGCGCTCGCTAAGACATTTCGCTCGCGCTCGGCCCGCAAAATTTACTGGGCGCTGGTCGTTGGCGTGCCAAAGCCGGCGCAGGGCCGCATTTCGACCTATCTCGCCAAGCAGGAGGTCGAGGAGGATTCGTTCATGCGCATCGCAAAGCATGGCGAGAAGAATGCGGTGCATGCCGTTACCTACTACGCAGTTGTGGAAACGGCCGCGCAACAACTGGCCTGGCTGTCGCTGAAGCCGGTAACCGGGCGCACTCACCAGTTGCGAGCGCACATGGCGCATATCCATCATCCAATCGTCGGGGATCCGAAATATTTCAACAAGGAGAACTGGCAGCTTCCCGGCGGGATACAGAACCGCCTGCATTTGCTTGCCCGCCGGATCGCGGTTCCGCACCCGCGCGGCGGTATTATTGATGTATCGGCGCCGTTGCCGCCGCATATGGAGCAATCCTGGAATTTGCTCGGGTTTGACGCGAAGCGTTATGATCCAATTGAGGAAGCGCCGGAGGAGTAGCCGGCGGGGCAAGGAGTTCCTATTTGAGAGGAGCCATGCGCGCATCCCTTTTTCTGAGCGTGCTTGTTCTGGCGGGTGTCCCCGCAGGGCCTTCCTTTGCCCAGAGCGGCAACGGCTACAGCATCATGCAGGACGATTACAGCATCATGGTCCCGGAAAAGGGGTCCAGGCCGTCGAAGCCCGAGCCGTGGCTGGCTCCGAAATACAAGTCGCCAGGAAGTACATCGAAACGGGTGGTCATTCCGCGCTCAACGAACGTCCCGCAGCTGCAGGCCGTGACCCCGCCGCCGCTCTACGTGCCTGAAACCGGCCGGACATTGCCTAATCTGCCGACGATTTCAGGCTCCGGACGGGGCGGTGCCGAGACATATCAGGACCGTGCAGCGCGCTGCGCCCACCAGGCCGGCGTCTATGGATCGACCGCTACTGGCAACCGCAATGCCTATGTCGGCAGCTGCATCAACCAATAGCGATCCTCACAATTCACTTGAGGTCTGAAATCCGCAGTTAGCGGGGTTTCTTCAAGTTAAGGCTTCGCTTCAGGGCGCTAGATTTCTTCCATCACCTGAGCATAGGCGATCAGCGCGAACAGCGCGGTGCCGCCGACCATGTTGCCGATCAGAACTGGTATCATGAAGTCGGTAATCATCCGCCACCAAACCCACTCCCCTGAAAACACCAAAAGGTAGGATTCCATGCTGCCGGCGACGATATGCGTGAAGCCGCCGACGGCGATCAGCCACGTCATCAGCGTGATGACGTGGAATTGCGCGCCTTCCGCGCCGGGCATCAGCCAGACCATGGCTGCCATCAGAAAACCGGCGGCGATGGCGCGGAAGACCATCTCCCACCAGCCATAGGCCAGCAGATCGCGGCTGATCTCGAGCATACCGTTGTACACGTCGCCCGAGAGCGCAGGCGTGAACGTGCAGAACAGCGCCGCGAACAACGTGCCGGCAAGATTGGCCGCGAGTACGATCGCCCAAAGTCGCGCCATACGCAGGACATTGCCCCGTGTCACCTCGGCCGCGACCGGCAGAACCGCAGTGATTGTGCTCTCGGTGAAGAGCTGCTGGCGCGAAAGCACCGCCATGATGAATCCGATGCAGTACCCGAAGCTGACGACGAGCGGTTGCCAAGATGCCTCCGGCAGATGGGCCGACAGAATTGCCTGCGACAACAATGAAAAGCTGATTGAGAGTCCGGCCGCCACGCCCGACCACCACAGCGAGGTGAGGGGGCGCTCCATTTCCTCGTCACCGAGGCGGCGCACGACCTCGTAGATCACCGGCGTGCGGGGCGTGGCCAACTCCTCGATGTCCTTGATCTCCTCGGCCGTGATGGCATTTCGGCCACCGCGTTTCGATGGCTTGGGCGTGCGGTTTTTGCGGAGTGCGGGGGAGGTGCGCGAACTCATGACCGCCGACAACGCGAGTTCCATGACGCAAGTTCCTCCGATGAAACCGCGACCTTCCGTTTGACATGCAACCAAATGGTTGCATATTATGATCCATGGATGCGGTCTTCAGAGCGCTGGCGGATACGAGCCGAAGGGAATTGCTCGATCGCCTCCGCGCCGAGAACGGTCAAACGCTGGGTGAGCTTTGCCAGCGCCTGGACATGACGCGCCAGGCGGTCAGCAAGCACTTGGCCATTCTCGAGGAGGCCAATCTGGTCGCGACCGTCAAACGGGGCCGCGAGAAGTTGCACTACCTCAACCCGGTGCCGATCCAAGAAATCGGCGAGCGCTGGATCGGGAAGTTCGAGCGAGGGCGCCTGCAAGCACTCAGCGACATGAAAAAAGCATTGGAAGAAGGGACAGGAGAGTAGCGATGAGCAAGCCGAAGTTCGTGTACGTCACCTACATTCGCAGCACGCCGGAAAAGGTGTGGCAGGCGCTGACTGATCAGCAAATGATCAGGAAATACTGGTTCGGCATGATGGCCGAATGCGACTGGAAACCGGGGTCGCCATGGCGCCTCAAGTTTGAAGACGGCCGCACGGCCGACAGCGGCGAAGTTCTCGAGGCCGTTCCGCCAAAACGGCTGGTGCTTAAATGGCGAAACGAATTCAAGCCCGAACTGAAGGCGGAAGGGTATTCGCGCTGCACGATGGAGATCGAGCTGGCCGACTACTATCCGGACTTTGGCGGCAAGGCCGTGAAGCTCACCATCACGCATGAGCTGGAGGGCGAGGGCGTGAAGCTCATCGAAGCAGTTTCCGGCGGCTGGCCTAAGGTCCTGTCGAACCTCAAGTCGCTGCTCGAAACCGGCGACGTCGCGTTCACCACGAAGGCATGAAACTCAAGAGATTAGGTAGCGTGCGAAAAGGCCGGGCGCCCGTGTGCCGCGCGGGATGGCCCGGCCTTCAATTCCCGGCAGCATCGAGCGTCGCGACATCTTCGCGCGAAAGCTTGATGTCCGGTGCCTTCATGATCTCCTCGAGCTGCTTGCGGCTGGTGGCGCTGGCGATCGGTGCCGTGATGATCGGCTTCGCGATCAGCCAGGCAATCGCGACCTGTGCGGGAACGGCATCGTGCCGCGCGGCGACCGCGTCGAGCGCCTTGAGAATGCGCATCCCGCGGGCGTCGAGATAGCGCGTGAGCCGTCCGCCGCGCCCGGGATGTTTGGCGCCTTCCTCGGGCGAGCGGTACTTGGCGGTGAGGAAGCCGGCCGCCAGCGAGTAGTAGTTGATGACGCCGAGCTTTTCCTGCCGGCAGATCGGCTCGAATTCGGTTTCGAATTCCCTGCGGTCGGAGAGGTTGTAGAGCGGCTGCAGGCTCTCGTAGCGCGGCGCACCGACCTCGCTGCTGGCGGCGAGCGAGGCCTTTAGCCGTGCCGGCGTGATGTTGGAGCCCCCGATCGCGCGCACCTTGCCGGCAGCGATCAGCATCGCATAGGCCTGCATGGTCTCTTGCGGCGGCGTGACCTCGTCATCGAAATGGGTCTGGTAGAGATCGATATAGTCGGTCTGCAGGCGCCGCAGCGACGCCTCGCATTCGCGCAGGATATAATCCTTCCGGAGGCTGCGGCCTTGGCCCATGTCCTCGCCGACCTTGGTGGCGATCAGCACCTTGTCGCGCTTGCCGCTCTTCTTCAGCCAGTTGCCGATGATCGTTTCGGACTCGCCGCCCGGATGGCCCGGAACCCAGCGCGAATAGCTGTCGGACGTATCGATGGCGTTGAAGCCGGCGTCAACGAATGCGTCGAGGATCTCGAATGACGTCGGCTCATCGACATTCCAGCCGAACACATTCCCGCCGAGCATCAGCGGCGCGAGGTGCAGGTCGGATTGTCCGAGGCGGCGTTTGTCCATTTTTCCGTCATGCCCGGGCTTGACCCGGGCATCCATGATGATTCTCAGCGCGGCAAAAGCGCTACGGGAGGAATTCCATTGATGAAGCGCATCATGGATTGCCGGGTCAAGCCCGGCAATGACAGGGCGAGAGACTTCGGCTAACGCAACGATGCGTTGAACTTCTCGAGCGCTGCCTGGCCGGGGCATAGCTCCTTTTCGCCTAGCGCGTTGAGCGGGGCGTCGACCGTGCGCAGGTGTGCGTGCAGGTCTTCCGGATCCTTCTCGACGTAGAGCAGGCCGGTGACAATCTGCCCCTTGGCGGCATGGTGCTGCAGGAAGCCGAGCGCCGCGGTGCGGTCATGCACGTCGTAGTCGGCGGCAAGCTTGCGCAGTGCAAGGCGCGAGCCGTCATGCTGCTCGACGATCTCGACCGTGCCGGGCTCCTGCTTCACTTCGATCGGCATGCGGCTCGAGATGAAGTCGAGGCGATTCACCGCTTCATTGTGCTCGCGCACAAAATCGAAGCTTTTGGTCGAGCCGGCATGGTTGTTGAACGCAACACACGGCGAGATCACGTCGATGAACGCGGCGCCCCTGTGGGCGATTGCGGCCTTGATGATCGGCACCAGCTGCTGCTTGTCGCCGGAGAAGGAGCGCGCAACGAAGCTCGCGCCCAGCTGCAGCGCCATCGCGACGAGGTCGATGGAATTGTCAGTGTTGATGAAGCCGCGCTTCGACTTCGAGCCGCGGTCGGCCGTGGCCGAGAACTGGCCCTTGGTGAGGCCGTAAACGCCGTTGTTCTCAACGATATAGACCATATTGACGCCGCGGCGCAGGCAGTGTGCGAACTGACCGAGGCCGATCGAGGCGCTGTCGCCATCGCCGGAGACGCCGAGATAGATCAGGTCCCGGTTAGCGAGGTTGGCGCCGGTCAGGACCGACGGCATGCGGCCGTGCACCGAATTGAAGCCGTGCGAATTGCCGAGGAAGTAGGTGGGCGTCTTCGACGAGCAGCCGATGCCGGAAATCTTGGCGACCCGATGCGGCTCGATCGAGAGCTCGAAGCAGGACTGGATAATGGCAGCGGTTATCGAGTCATGCCCGCAGCCGGCGCACAGCGTCGAAACCGAGCCCTCATAGTCGCGATGCGTATAGCCGAGCGCGTTCTTCGGCAGCTCAGGGTGATGGAATTTCGGCTTGGCGAGATAGGTCATGAGGTCACCTTCATCGGCTTCACCGTCAGCTTGTCGAGGTGATCGCCGATTGTCTTGGCGATGAAACGGGCGGTGATGGGTGTGCCGTCATAATGCAGGATTGGCACCAGCCGCACGGGGTCGATGCCGCATTCGTTGACGATCAACGAACGCAGCTGCGCGTCGCGGTTCTGCTCGACCACGAACACGAAATCGTGGTCGGCGACGAAGCTGTTGACGCTGGAATGGAACGGAAAAGCGCGCACCCGCATGCGGTCCAGCGAATGTCCGCGCGCCTCGATCATGTGAATCGCCTCGTCCATCGCGGGCGAGGTCGAGCCGTAATAGATCACGCCGTACTTGGTCGGCTTTCCGGCGGTCGCGATCAGCGGCCTTGGCACCAGGTCCTTGGCGGTGTCGAACTTGCGGATCAGCCGCTGCATGTTGTCGACGTAAGGCGCGCCTTCTTCTGTGTAACGGGCATAGCGGTCGCGCGAGGTGCCGCGCGTGAAGAACGAGCCCTTGGTCGGATGCGTGCCGGGATAGGTCCGGTAGGGGATGCCGTCGCCGTCGACGTCGAGATAGCGGCCAAATTCCTTGCCGGCCTCGAGCTCTTCCGCCGTCATCACCTTGCCGCGGTCGTATTTGCGGCTGTCGTCCCAGGCGAGCGGCTTCGACAGGTGATGGTTCATGCCGATGTCGAGATCGAGCATCACGAAGATCGGCGTCTGCAGCCGATCGGCCAGATCGAAGGCCTGGGCGCCGAACTCGAAGCTTTCCGTCGGATTTTCCGGGAACAGCAGCACGTGCTTGGTGTCGCCGTGAGAGGCATAGGCGCAGGACATGATATCGCATTGCTGCGTCCGCGTCGGCATGCCGGTCGAGGGGCCCGCCCGCTGGACGTCGAACAGAACGGCAGGAATTTCAGCGAAATAGGCGAGCCCGATGAACTCCTGCATCAACGAGATGCCCGGACCTGACGTCGCCGTGAAGGCGCGCGAGCCGTTCCAGCCGGCGCCGATCACGATGCCAATCGAGGCGAGCTCGTCTTCGGCCTGGATGATCGCGTATTTGGCCTGCTTGCTCTCCGGGTCGACACGCAGCTTGGCGCAGTGACGGGTAAAGGCGTCAGCGAGCGAGGACGACGGCGTGATCGGATACCAGGCGCAGACGGTGGCGCCGCCATAGACCGCTCCCAGCGCGGCAGCGGAGTTACCCTCGATGAAGATCCGGTCGCCGACGGCGTTGGCACGCCGGAGCTTGATGCCGAGCGGACACTGCAGGTTCAACACTGCGTAGTCACGGCCGATATGCAGCGCCTTGAGGTTGGGCTCGATCAGCTTGTCCTTGCCTTTGTATTGCTCGCCAATGAGTTGCTCGACGACTTTCACATCGATGTCGAGGAGGGCGGTCAGCACGCCAATATAGATGATGTTCTTGAACAGCTGGCGCTGGCGCGGATCGGTGTATTCGCGATTGCAGATTGCGGTCAGAGGCACGCCGATGACCGTAATGTCCTCGCGGAATTTCGACGGAGGGAGCGGCTTGGTGGAGTCGTAGAACAGGTAGCCGCCCGGCTCGATGCCGGCGATATCCTTGTCAAATGTCTGCGGATTCATCGCCACCATCAGGTCGGTGCCGCCGCGCGCGCCGAGATGTCCGGCTTCGGAGACGCGGACCTCGTACCAGGTTGGCAGGCCCTGAATGTTCGACGGAAAGATATTGCGCGGCGCGACCGGGACACCCATCCGCATAACCGCGCGCGCAAACATCTCGTTTGCGCTCGCCGAGCCCGAGCCGTTGACGTTGGCGAAGCGTATAACGAAGTCGTTTACGCGGCTGATCGGCGTGGCGGTCGGCATGAATTCCCTGCGTGAGTCATATCGAGCAAGAATTTCTGCATGTCCCAGGCCCCGGTCGGGCAGCGTTCGGCGCACAGGCCGCAGTGGAGGCAAACGTCCTCGTCCTTGACCATGACGCGGCCGGTCTTGAGGCCATCCTGGACATAGAGATCCTGGGTCAAATTGTGTGAGGGCGCGCTCAGCCGCTTGCGTAAATCGGCTTCCTCGCCGTTCGGCGTGAAGGTGATGCAGTCCATGGGGCAGATGTCGACGCAGGCATCGCATTCGATGCAGAGCTGCGCGGAAAACACAGTCTGCACATCGCAATTCAGGCAGCGTCCGGCTTCCGCAAACGCGAGCTTGTCATCGAAGCCAAGCTCGACCTCGGCCTTGATGTCTTTGAGCGCGATCACCTTGTCGCGATGCGGCACCTTGTAGCGCTTGTCGAGCGCGATCTCGTTGTCGTAGCTCCATTCATGGATGCCCATCTTCTGGCTCATGATCTCCACGGCCGGAGCAGGGCGGTCGGCGATGTCCTCGCCGTTAAGCATCTTGTCGATTGAGACGGCGGCGTCGTGGCCGTGCGCGACGGCCCAGATGATGTTCTTCGGGCCGAAGGCCGCATCGCCGCCGAAGAAGACTTTCGGATGCGTGGACGCCATTGTCTTGGTGTCGACCTTCGGCATGTCCCATTGATCGAATTCGATACCAATATCGCGCTCGATCCAGGGGAACGCATTCTCCTGTCCGACCGCAACCAGCACATCGTCACAGGGGAAATGCTGGACCGGCTCGCCGGCGGGCACGAGCTTGCGGCGGCCCTCGGCGTCGTATTCGGCCTTCACCTTCTCGAAGGTGATGCCGGTGAGCTTGCCGTTCTCGTGCGTGAATTCCTTCGGCACGAGGAAATTGTGGATCGGGATGCCCTCATGCATGGCGTCTTCCTTTTCCCAGGGCGACGCCTTCATTTCCTCGAAGCCAGAGCGGACGACGACATCAACCTGTTCGCCGCCGAGCCGGCGGGCGGAACGGCAGCAATCCATCGCGGTGTTGCCGCCGCCGAGGACGACGACGCGCTTGCCGATCTTGCTGATGTGGCCGAACGAAACGGACGAGAGCCAGTCGATGCCGATGTGAATGTTCTTGGCCGCTTCCTTGCGGCCGGGGATGTCGAGGTCGCGTCCGCGCGGGGCGCCCGAGCCGACAAAGGTCGCATCCCAGTTTTCGGCCAGCAGGGCCTTCATGCTGTCGATACGCTTGCCGCCACGGAATTCGACGCCAAGGTCGAGGATGTATCCGCATTCCTCGTCGATGACGGAATCGGGCAAGCGGAATTTCGGGATTTGCGTGCGGATCATTCCGCCGGCTTTTGGATCTTGGTCGAAGACCACGCAGTGGTAGCCGAGCGGAGCGAGATCGCGGGCAACTGTGAGGGAGGCCGGGCCACCGCCGACCAGCGCGATGCGTTTGCCGTTCTTTTTCGCCGCAGGTTTCGGTAAGCGATCGCGGATGTCGTCCTTGTAGTCAGCCGCCACTCTTTTCAGGCGGCAGATTGCCACCGGCTCCTTCTCGACGCGGACACGCCGGCACGCCGGCTCGCAGGGACGGTCGCACGTACGGCCCAGGATTCCCGGGAACACATTCGATCGCCAGTTGATCATGTAGGCGTCGGAATAACGGCCGTGCGCAATCAGCCGGATGTATTCCGGGACAGGCGTGTGCGCCGGGCAAGCCCATTGGCAGTCCACGACCTTGTGGAAGTAATCCGGGGCAGAAATGTCGGTATTCTTCATTGATTCCTCGAAACGCGCCCCGTTACTTCCGCACTGTTAAACGGCGTCGCGTCACAGCCCCGGCGGCGATTGTCCTCAATTGGCCTTGTTTCCCGGCGCGATTCCGGACGGATATTATTTGGTACCAACCCGCAAGGCTACCTATCCTTCCGTCAGGGCTGAGGCCTATCAACCGCAAGTCTAAGATAGGTTTTTCGCTCCCTGAAAGCGGCGCCCTGATGACAGGAGCAGGGCGATTTTGGTACGCGCCAGCGGTGCTTATGACGAGCATGTTTAGGCGCTCAAGAGGCTTGGTTCCCGCCGTTGTTGCGGCGCACAATCACAATCATCTGATGCGCGACATATTTACCGAGATCTTCGAAAACCAGCCGCTCGACCCCGTTGAATCGGCGCAGCGCGGCGGGCGGCCGAATTTGCGCAAGCGGTTCTACGAAACCGCGCATATCGGCGAGGACGGAGCGGTTCTGCTCGACGGGAAACTAATCAAGACGCCGGCGCGGCGCACGCTGAATGCGCCTACACGTGAACTCGCTGAAGCAATCGCCGGTGAATGGAATTTGCCAAGCGACGTCGTCGACCCTGCACGCATGCCGCTGACACGGCTGGCCAATGCAATCATCGATGCTGTGAGCGACGCACCGCGGCCTGTTGCCGACGAGATCGAGAAATATCTGCGATCCGATCTGGTGTTTTACCGCGCCGAGGCACCGGCCGGTCTGGTCGAAAAGCAAGCGCGCGCATGGGATCCGGTCCTGGCCTGGGCACGCGACCGTTTCAACGCGCGCTTCGTGCTGGCGCAGGGTGTCATGCACGTCGCGCAGCCGCGCGAATCCGTTGAGGCTTTGCGTTCGGCTATTCCCACCGAGCCGTGGCGGCTCGGCGCCGTTTCATCGATTACCACGCTCACCGGATCAGGTCTGCTCGCGGTCGCGCTTGCTCACCGGGCGCTCGATCCCGAAGAGGTCTGGTCGGCGGCCCATGTCGACGAAGACTGGCAGATGTCTCAGTGGGGCCGCGATGAGATTGCGCTCCGGCGCCGCGCGTTCCGCGAGGCGGAATTCGACGCGGCGGTGAAAGTGCTCAAGCACACACTTTGATGAGCTGCCCGTCATGCGCGGGCTTGTCCCGCGTATCCCCCTTATGCAGTCATGGCCGTGCCTTCCTAAACGAGATGGCCGGGACAAGCCCGGCCATGACGATGAAGCTCAATGCCCAGTCGGGTCGCCTTTACGGCTTGCCTCGTAAAGAAACCAGACGCGCTTTTCGGCGTCATCGATGAAGGTCTCCAGCAGGCTCGCGCTCGCGACGTCGTTGTGCTCATCGCAGACATCGTGCGCTTCGCGCATCGACGCAACAACGCGCTGATTGTCGTCGCGCAATTCCGCCAGCATGTCCTGCGGCTCGACGTAGGGGGCATCGTTATCGGACAACCTCTGCTGGCGTGAAATATCGCCGATCGAGCGCAACGTCGGCTGCCCGATCTTGCGCACGCGCTCGGCGAGGACGTCGGTGGTGGCAAAGATCTGCTCGGCCTGCTCGTCGAGCAGCAGATGGTAGTCGCGGAAATGCGGCCCACTGACGTGCCAGTGGAAATTCTTGGTCTTGAGATAAAGCGCAAAGGTATCGGCCAGGATGCCGTTGAGAGCGCCGGCGATGTCCTTGGCGGCATTGGCACCCAGATCCGTGGGAGTGGCAAGGCGCGGCGCGGTGCCGCGGGAGGTGGCGTGATTCATGGAGGATGTCCTTCTGACTACCCCGCCAAACGACCGGAACCGGCCGAAAGTTCCACAAATCTGGAACTTTAATGCGTGGGCGGTGCGCCCGGGTTGGTCCCGCCGACCTTTGCGGCGAGTTCGGCAGCTTTGGCATCGGCTGCGCGCGCATCCTCGTCTCGCCCGAGATCGCGCAAGAGAGAGGCGCGCGCCTCGTGCATCTTGGCGACATCGCCCTTCATCCCGATTGCCTTGTCCACGCTGGCGAGGGCGTCGTCCAACCGTGCAAGTTTTTTCAGCACAACCGCCCGGCCGAGATAAGCTTCCGCCATTTTTGGCTCGAGTGCGATCGCGCGGTCATAGGCGGCCAGCGCCTCATCGTTGCGCCCCGCATCGAGCAAAGCGTGCGCGCGATTGCTGTGCGTCACGCAGAAATCCGGGTCGAGCGCGATTGCCTTGTCATAACTCGCGATGGCGTCCTCGACACGGCCAATTCCATGCAAGGTTGCGCCGCGGTTGAGCCAATCCGCTGCCGATCTCGGGTTGAGGGCAATGGCGCGGTCGAAGCTTGATATGGCTTCGGCATGGCGGCCGAGCTCGGCCAGCATATTTGCGCGATTGCCATAGGCGTCGGCGAAGTTGACGTCGCATTCGAGCGCCTTGTCGAAGCTTTCGAGCGCGTCTTTGGGCTGCCCCATCCGGTGCAGGGCCTGACCGATGAGGTTATAGGCACGCGCCTGTCGGGGCCGGAAAGACAGCGATCGGCGCGCAAGGTCGATGCCCTGCTGAAACTGGCCCTCACCACAGGAGATAACGGCAATGTAGTACAGCGCGTCGGCGTTCTGCGGGTCATTGCGCAACACCTGGGTATAGCGATCCATGGCGAGCGAAATCTGCCCGGCACGATGGTGCACGAGGCCCTGCTGGATGAGTTCTGCCGCGGTCTGATGCTCGCTCATGCCCGGCTTGTAAGCAGTCTTTGGGGGCGGTGCCAAGTGTCTGCAAGCCTCTCCAATGACGATATTGGCCTCTCATGGTATGCCTCTGGCGGGCGGGATTCCGACCCAGCGATGGGCAGGGGTGACAGCGGAATGAAGGACATCCTCGACAGACTTGAGAAGCGCCGTGAGGAAGCCCGCCTCGGCGGCGGCAAGGCGCGCATCGAGGCTCAGCACAAGCGCGGCAAGCTGACCGCGCGCGAACGCATCGAGCTCATTCTCGATAAAGGCTCCTTCGAGGAATTCGACATGTTCGTCGAGCACCGCTCGAATGAATTCGGCATGGAAAAGTCCAAAATTCCCGGCGACGGCGTCGTCACAGGCTGGGGAACGGTGAACGGGCGCGCGGTCTATCTCTTCTCCAAGGATTTCACGGTGTTCGGCGGCTCACTGTCCGAGACGCACGCACAGAAGATCATCAAGGTGCAGGACATGGCGATGCGGGCGCGCTGTCCGATCATCGGCCTGTTCGACGCCGGCGGCGCGCGCATCCAGGAAGGCGTGGCTGCCCTTGGCGGTTACGGCGAGGTCTTCAAGCGCAACGTGATCGCCTCCGGCGTCATTCCGCAAATCAGCGTCATCATGGGCCCCTGCGCGGGCGGCGATGTCTATTCCCCCGCCATGACCGACTTCATCTTCATGGTGAAGGACACGAGCTACATGTTTGTCACCGGGCCCGATGTCGTGAAGACGGTGACCAACGAGGTCGTCACGGCCGAGCAGCTCGGCGGGGCCTCCGTGCACACCACCAAATCGGGCGTATCCGACGGCGCCTTCGAGAACGACGTCGAGTGCCTGCTCCAGATGCGCAGGCTGATCGATTTCCTGCCGTCGAACAACGAGAGCGGCGTGCCGGAATGGCCGACGCAGGATAAATCCGACCGCATCGATGAATCGCTCGATACGCTGGTGCCGGACAACCCGAACAAACCCTACGACATCAAGGAATTGATCCTCAAAGTCGCGGACGAGGGCGATTTCTTCGAGCTCTCATCGGCCTATGCCAAGAACATCGTCACCGGCTTCGGCCGTGTTGCCGGCCGCACGGTTGGCTTTGTCGCCAACCAGCCGATGGTGCTCGCCGGGGTGCTCGACAGCGATGCCTCGCGTAAGGCGGCCCGGTTCGTGCGCTTCTGCGATTCCTTCGGCATTCCGATCGTTACCTTTGTGGACGTGCCCGGTTTCCTGCCCGGCACCGACCAGGAATATGGCGGGCTGATCAAGCACGGCGCGAAACTTCTGTTTGCCTACAGCCAGTGCACGGTGCCGCTTGTCACGATCATCACGCGCAAGGCGTTCGGCGGCGCCTATGACGTGATGGCAAGCAAGCACGTGGGGGGCGACCTGAACTATGCCTGGCCGACGGCGCAGATCGCGGTGATGGGCGCGAAAGGGGCGGTGGAGATCATCTTCCGCGCCGACATGGACGACCCGAAGAAAATCGCGGCGCGCACCAAGGAATATGAAGAGCGGTTCCTGTCACCCTTCATCGCGGCCGAACGAGGCTATATCGACGACGTGATCATGCCGCACTCGACGCGCCGGCGCATCGCCCGGGCGCTGGCCATGCTGCGCAACAAGCACGCCGAGATGCCGGCCAGGAAGCACGACAATTTGCCGCTGTAGCCGGTAGCGGTTGCCAGCTCACTCGCTCTTCACGCTCGCGTAGACCACGCGCATCCAGTTCGTGCTGGCCTGGTCGTTCGCCTTGAACTTGGCGTCGAAGTCGGCGAAGGGCTTGGCGGCGACGACATCGGCCTCGCTCTTGCCTTCCTTGATCAGCGCCAGCATGCGGTCGCGGACGGTCGAGAGCATCGCGCGATCTTCGGCGAGCTGTGCCTTGGTGGCGAGCGGCCCGTGGCCCGGCACGATCTTGGTGCCGTCGTTGGCGAGCGCCAGATAAGCATCCGAGGCCGCGATCATCCCCTTGATGCTGCCGCCATTGGCGAAATCGATGTTCGGATAACGGCCCATCGCAACGGTATCGCCGGTCGAAATGACGTTTGCATCGGCGAAGAAGACGAAGGTGTCACCGTCGGTATGAGCGTTGAGCGGATGCTTGAGCTGGGCTGACCGGCCTTTTACCTGCAACGTCATGCCGTCTTTGTGCGTCATCGCCGGAAGCGATTCCTCGGGCGCCGGCGTGTATTTGACTTCCGGCACGGCCATCATCGTGCCTTCGGCAAGACGCTTGCGCACGTTATCGTGCGCGACGACCACGGCACCGTCTTTGCTGAATGGGGCATTCCCGCCGACATGATCGCGGTGATAATGCGTGTTGACGAGGAAGCGCACGGGTTGCTGCGTGACCGCGGCGATCGCGGCCTTGAGCTTGTCATGCATCTGCGAGAACTGGCCGTCCACCATGATGACGCCGTCTTCGCCGGCAGCGATCGTCGTGTTGCCGCCGAAACCTTCGAGCATGTAGGTGCGGTTGCCGAGATCAAAGGTCTTCACCTCGATCTTCGACCAGTCGGGTCCGACCGGCGGGCCGGCCGGCGCCGGCTGCTGCGCAAGGGCAGAGCCGGCGAGCCAGGCCGCGGTGGCAAATACGACAAACGTGACCTTTTGCATGATGTTTCCCCCGGGGATGCCGGCATCCATGTGCCGAATTTTATTCTAAATGGACAAACTGTGCCGGAGCACGGTTATTCCCGTCGCGTCACGCGATTGTTAGGACGTATCATGCCCGGTCAGCGGGAGGCTTCCGCCCAAGTGGGCCGCCACGTGTTGATCGGGCGCCACCGCTACTCGCGACGCTATAAGCGCCCCAGGCGGCGCCCAGGTTTTGGCAGTGTAGATCCGGCGCAAACGCGAGCTGCTGGCGACTCCGGCAAAGTAGCGCAACTTTTTCGAGGTACGGGCGTAGGAACATTAATGCGGCGCCAATCGCGTGGCGCCAGTCGACGATGAATTGACTCAAAATCGTTTCACTTATCCAAGCACAAATTAGCCAGGAACTCGTCAGCCCTGGTCTCGACCTTGAACGATTTGGGTCGGCCCGCATTTTAGTGCCGGTGGGGGCTGATAGAGGGTATTTTTGATGCAACAAAAACAGACGAAAGTGCTCATCGCTGACGATGCGAATACGGTTCACCAACTTATTCGCGACGCGCTGCCGCCGGAATACGTTGCGAACCTTATTCATGCTTTCGACGGCGTGGAATGTCTGCAGGCGCTCGACCATGGAGTCGACCTGGCATTCATCGATGTTCACATGCCGACGATGGGCGGCATGGATGCGCTGTGGGCGGCACGCATTGCCGGCAACAAGACGTTCGTGACGCTGATTTCGGGGCGAGCCAATCGGCGTTGCATCGATCTCGCGCGCCAGCTGGAGGCTTACGAATTCCTCACCAAGCCGTTCGGCAACAAGGAGATCGCGGCGATCCTTTCGACCTATCAGCGCGTGTCAACGCCGATGCAGATATTGCTCGTCGATGATTCAGCAGTCGCGCTGAAAGTGATGCGCAAGGTTCTGGCGAGTTCAATTTTTCACCTGAACATCGAAGAGGCGCATTCGGGTGCCGAGGCCGTCAAACGATGCAACGCCGAGACCTTCGACGTGGTGTTCCTCGACGTCAACATGCCCGGACTGAACGGCTACGCGACGCTTGCCAAGCTGATGCAGGCAAACCCCCAGGCAAAAGTCGTGATGATCTCCGGCGAGTACAATGCTGCGCGCGAACGCGAGGCGTTCAAGCTCGGCGCGACAGCCATGATGCACAAGCCGTTCTTCCCGACCGAAATCGACGCCGTCCTGCATCGGATTTTCGGCTTGCAGTCGCCCAAGCTTGCGACCGAGGGATGCGTGCGCGATTTCGGCATCAAGATTCACGGCCGGACGATTGCCGTCGAGCATTCCGAAACCGGTCACGTCTACGAGTACGTCTGGTTCCGCGAGGCACCGCATCTGCGCCTCCCGCTTGTGCGCGAGAACGAGATGGCGACGGTCCCGGTGGCCGAGCTGATGGCCAACGCAAAGAAGGCGGCCATGCTGGAGCTGGAGAACGCAAGTTTGCTAAACGTCGCGGCTTAGAATGCCGGAAGAAAACGAGTGCAATGCGCGGGTCCACGCCCGCGCATTGGCTTTTCAGCGCCAGCCGCCGCCGCCATTCACGTAAACAGTATCGGCGGTCATGAAGGTGCAGGCATCCGAACACATGAACAGTACCAGCTCGCCGATCTCCTCTGGCTCGCCGAAGCGCTTCATCGGCACGTCGTCGAGAAAGCGCTGGACGAGCTCGGGCGAGCTGCTGGCCGCTGCCTGAAACGGTGTACGGACCGGCCCGGGCGAAATCGAGAGGGCGCGAATGCCCTGCGTTGCGAACTCGCGCGCGACCCCCATGGTCATCGTGACCACCGCGCCCTTGGCGGCGGCATAATGCACCGACGATCCCGGGCCGCCGCGGCGATGCGACATGCTGCCCATGTTGACGATCACGCCGAACTTGTTGGCGAGCATGTGCGGCAGGACCTCCTGCATGGGATAGAGCGTTCCCTTGACGTTGAGGTCGAAGGTCCTGTCGAACAGATCGTCGTCGATCTCGAGGAATTTGGCGCGTCTGAGGGCGGCGCCGGCCGAATTGAACAGAAAATGCACGGTGCCGAAGCCGTCAATGGCGAGCTGCACCATGTCCTTGACCGCACCGCGCTTGGTGACGTCGATGGTGAGCGCCAGCGCCTGGCTGCCGATGGCGTTGACCTTTTCCGCCGTTTCCTTGACCCCGTTCTCATCGATGTCGGCGCACACGACGTTTGCCTTCTCGCGCGCGAAAATGAGCGCCGTGGCCCGGCCGATGCCGCTTGCAGCTCCGGTGATGATGATGGTCTTTCCGGCAAAATAGTCAGGGGTCTTTGGCATGAATATTCCCACGGTTGTTCGTCATGGCCGGGCTTGTCACCACAAGTCGGGTATACCCGACTTGCGGCAACAAATAAATTTGCGCAACTCGGGCAGGCCCGAGTTGCGTGTGCCATCCACGTCTTCAACAATAGCCGATATCGTAAAACGTGGATGCCCGGCCCGAGGCCGGGCATGACGGCTAAACCCGGAGTGCCTCATGCCGACACCCCCGCCAGTCGAATATGCCGATGCTTTACCGCAGGTGCGCGCGGTCTTCGACGACATCAAGAAAACCCGCAACGTTCCTGATGTGAACAATTTCTGGAAATACCTCGCGCACGATCCAAAGACTCTCAAGCGAACCTGGGAAAGCGTGAAAGAGGTGATGGCGCCCGGTACGCTCGATCCACTCATTAAGGAAATGATCTATGTGGCCGTGTCGGTCACCAATGGCTGCGCCTATTGCATTGCAACCCACACGGAAGCCGCCCGCAGGGCCGGGATGAGTGAGGCCATGTTCGGCGAGCTGATGGCGGTCGTGGGAATGGCGAACGAGACCAATCGGCTGGCGAACGGCTACAGGGTTCCGATCGACGACGCACTGAAGATCTGAGGTTGCCCGGGCCGCACCGGGCGTGCACAATCGGAAAAAAGCGGGGGGAGGACACGGTGCTCGACAGGGCTCTGCTCATGAGATTGCTGTGCGTTGCGCTTGTGGCGGCGCTCATGCTGCCTTTCGGCCAGGTGCTATTTCCTTATGTCAGTCATGAATTGACGGGAATCCAGTTTCAAACGATCGAGGCCGTTGTCAGCGCGACCCTCGGCTTCGGCATCTCGTCGATCCTGGGCTAACTCACTTCGTTTGGCGTTGCTGCCGGCTCGCCTTTTTCGGCGGGCCGCATCGATGAGCGAATGTGGCCAGGATAATTTGCCAGGCGCAATCGCTCCGGCGCTGACGTGCGCCGGAGCGATTGTTCGTCAAGTATTGATGCAAATTTGGCAGGCTATTTGGCGCCGCCCTGCGACGGGGCCGGAGCCGGAGCCGTCGGTGCCGCTGGTGCCATCGGCTTCGGAGAGGTCGAGCCCGAACCGGTCGTGCTCGGCGTGCTGCTGGTCGCCGTCGGCGACGAGCCACTGCTTGCCGTATTGCTGTTGTTGTTCCAGCCGGCAATGATCAGAAAACCGATCAGCAGCAGAACCGCGACGCCCGCAATCCAGCCCCACATTCCGCCGGCAGCACTGTCGTCCCGCCGAAGCACCGGATCACTCAGCCGCGGATCGTTATACCGTGGATCGGTAAAGCGCGGGTCTGTCATGACGTCCTCCTCCTTCCATTCGACGTATATCCTCGTGTCGAATGGAGGAAACCCGCGGGCAACGCCTGCGGTTCCTTTAACAAGCGCGTGAGGTGTGGAACCTGAACTCAGGGCACCTTCACGGCGAGCCGCCACGCGGCCCACAGCATGAAGAAAAATAGGCTGAGGAATACCGGCAGGCTTGTTGCCGGCGACCACACCTCGACGGTCCGGCCGGCGACGTAAGCGATCGCTTCGCCGATAGCGACAAAAACGATGTAAAATACCAACAGTTTCATGGCTGCGAAGCCCCCGATGCCGCCCCCACGCGGCTTTTGCATAGGGACCCATCCGGCAACAGAGGGCAAGGAAACGCTGCGTAAAAAATGGTATAGGCGTGCCGCCTTCCCGCCTTCCGCAAAGCCGCCTGTGCCGCCACAACCATCGCGCCTCACGCAACTGGCAATCACGACTGCTCCGGTCGTTTTCGTCCTGCTTTGGAGCACCGGCTTCATAGGCGCCCGGTATGGCCTGCCTTACATCGAGCCGCTGACTTTTCTGGCCGTGCGCATGGTCTTTGTCGTCGTGCTCATGGCGCTGATAGCGGTGGTTGGAGGTGCGCGCTTCCCAAGCCGGCCGGACATCGCCCATAGCCTCGCGGCCGGCGCGCTGGTGCATGGCCTCTACCTTGGCGGCGTGTTCACCGCGATCAGCCAAGGCGTGCCGGCCGGCATATCGGCGTTGATCCCTGGCTTGCAACCGATTCTCACCTCTACGATCGCCAACCGTTTCATGGGCGAGACGGTCACCCGCATCCAGTGGTTCGGCCTCGTGCTCGGGCTCATCGGCGTGGTCCTGGTGCTGCATGACCGGGACATCGTGATGGCGGGCTCGCCCTTGGGCTGGTTTGCGAGCTTTCTGTCGCTGATCGGGATCACGCTCGGCACGCTTTATCAAAAGCGTTATTGCGGCGGCATCGACTGGCGCGCGGGTAATCTCGTTCAGTATTTTGGTGCCGGCATCCTGTTCGCGATCGGTGCCTTTGCTCTCGAGACGCGTGTGATCCACTGGAGCGGCGAGCTCATCTTCGCGCTCGCCTGGCTAGTTTTGGTTCTGTCGATTGCTGCGGTGGGCCTGATGTACTGGCTCATCCGTCGCTCGGCTGCGACTGGCTTTGCGAGTCTTTTCTATCTGGTGCCCGCGGTCACCGCATTGTTCGCCTATGGACTGTTCGGCGAGCGGCTCGACGCTTTGTCGGTATTCGGCATGCTGGTTTGCGCCGTTGGCGTCGTGCTGGCCAATCGCGGGGCGGCGAAGCCGAACGGCCGATGATCGTTATTTTGTACGCTCGAGAACGAGCTGGGTTTGCGTCACCAGCGCGCATAGTTTGCCATCGCCACGCGTGATGCGCGTCTGCCAGACCATGGTCGTGCGCCCGCGATGCAACGGCGTGCATTCTGCCCTGGCAACATCGCCGATCGGCACGGCCGCGAAGAAGTTCGTCTTGCTTTCGATCGTTGTGGTGGATTGACCTGGCTTGAGGTTGGCGGTCGTTGCGGTGCCACCCAGATTGTCCGCAAGCGCCATCAGGGCGCCGCCGTGCATGATGCCGAAACGGTTGTTAAGGTCATCGCGCGCGACGAGTTCTGCGGTCACTCGTTCGGGCGAAACATGGGTGATCTTGAGGCCGAGAAATTCGGCAAAAGGCGGTTGTTTATTGGCCGCTTCGTTCATTCAATGCTCCCAGCGGGCGAAACCAAACAAGAAGGGCGCGGACGTTATCGTCCGCGCCCTTTGTGCGCAATCTGGGCTCCGCTAGCCGCGCGGCTGCGGAACGATGCGGATATAAGGCCGCGGTGCCTTGAATCCTTGTGGCCAGATCTTTTTGGCTTCGTCGTCGCTGACCGATCCGGCGATAATCACGTCTTCGCCCTGTTTCCAGTTCGCGGGCGTTGCGACGCGATGTTTGGCGGTCAGCTGCAGGGAATCGATGACACGCAACACCTCGTCGAAGTTGCGGCCAGTCGTCATCGGGTAGACCAGGATCAACTTGATCTTCTTGTCCGGTCCGATGATGAAGACGTTGCGGACGGTCTGGTTGTCGGCCGGCGTGCGGCCTTCCGACGTGCCGCCGCTGCTCGCCGGCAACATGCCGTAGGCTTTCGAAATCTTCAGCTCGGGATCGCCGATCATCGGATAGTTGGGCGCAAAGCCGACGACCTCTTTGATGTCGACCGCCCACTTCTTGTGGTTGTCGACCGGATCGACCGATATGCCGATGATTTTTGTGTTGCGCTTGTCGAATTCAGGCTTGAGCCGGGCCATGGTGCCGAGCTCGGTGGTGCAGACGGGTGTGAAATCCTTCGGATGCGAGAACAAAATGCCCCAGGAATT
>JBKPRE010000141.1:0-4881 GCA_046734435.1 Pseudomonadota bacterium
AACCGCTAGCACCTCAAGCTAGTGCGTCTACCAATTCCGCCACGGCCGCATTTTGTCGAGCACGATCTGGTCCGTACGCCGGTTCCCGCCTTTCGGCATCATGCTCATGGGGAGAAGGACGAAAGGCTAGAAAACCCCGCGCCCTGATGATGGCGGTCCATGTAACAAATAGGATGTAGAGGGACAAGACCCGGGCACCCTCACCGCAGGCCTGATTTTGCTGCGGCTAGCGCATATCCGGCGGTCGCGGCAGCAACTCCGCGACGTTGACGGCGATGCGATTGCCGTTCACGACGACGGTGCCCTTGGCCACCGGCAGATTATTGGCAAGGATGCTCACCGCGTCTGCTTCGGAGGCGTCGAGCTCGATGATGGCGCCACGACCCAGTCGCAGAACCTGGTGGATGGGCATAGATGTGGTGCCAAGCACCACGGTGATGTCGACGGCGACCTTGTCGAGTGTGGCCACGCTTGCTTCCTTGTTGTCGTTCCGCGCGTCCGGCGGACAAGCGTCAGGTCACCACGGTATGGTGAATGAGTGGTTAACGCACGAAACGCCTTGATTGTCGGGCTTCCCTCGCCTGCCGGATCGGCGCCGGCCGAATGGCGCGTGAGCGATTCCCCTGTCTCCTACGGGGAGGCGGTCGCCGCCATGGACGCGCGCGCGAGCGCCATCGCCGCGGGGACCGCGCCGGAACTGGTCTGGCTGCTCGAGCACCCGCCCCTTTATACGGCGGGCACGAGCGCCAATGCCGGTGACCTGCTCGACGCGCGGTTTCCGGTCCACGAGAGCGGGCGCGGCGGGCAGCTGACCTATCACGGTCCCGGACAGCGGATCGCCTACGTCATGCTTGATCTCAAGCGCCGCACCCCCGATGTGCGCCGCTTTGTCGCCAGCCTGGAGGAATGGATCATCCGCACGCTTGCCTCCTTCGACGTTGTAGGAGAACGGCGTGACGACCGGATCGGCGTATGGGTGCGCCGGCCGGACAAGGGCGAAGGCTACGAGGACAAGATCGCCGCGATCGGAATCCGCGTGAAGCAATGGGTGACGCTGCACGGCATGGCGCTCAATGTCGCACCGGATCTGTCGCACTTCTCCGGCATCGTGCCCTGCGGCGTCAACGAAACGCGCTACGGCGTGACCAGCCTCGCCGATCTCAATGTTCGTGCGTCCATGACCGAGGTGGATGCAGTATTGCGCCGCGAGTTCGACAGGCTTTTCGGGCCAATGGCCGGTCAAACGGTCGGCAGCACCGAAAAAGCGCCGCTTCGCTCGGCGAGATCGACGTCCGTCCCTTCGCGCTGATCGAGCGCACTCACGCGCGCGGAAAAAGGTCCGCGCCGGCACGCTTCGATCGCGGCCTCGACGTCGGCAGCGGGTCCAGCGAACACGGCCTCGACCGAGCCGTCACGGCGATTGCGCACCCAGCCCTGCAGGCAGCGCTGATGCGCTTCATCCTCGACAAAAGCGCGATAGCCCACGCCCTGGACACGGCCACGGACGACGACATGGCGGATCACGCGATCGCTCACGCCCCGTCTCCCGCGTTGATGATGCGCGCACCGGTCCAGCGCGATGCCGACCATCGCTCAACCGACTGAACATAAGGCTCCGGCAGGTTCCATCCACGCGCAGCCGCGGCGATCATCTCGACATAACCCGGGCGCGGCCTGCCAGGCGCGCGCCGCCGCAAAAGGTAAATCATCGCCCGGAAGCGCCGCCCTTCGGCCCGCACCGGCAGATGCCTCACATCGTAGAGACCCTGGTGCAGGAGCTCGTAGGCGTGCAGCGCCGCGACATCGCGCGGTGTCAGGCGCCAGAGAACACCGTGCACAACCGCGCCCGCTCTTGGCGCAACCGAGCCCCATCCTTCGAGGCCGACGAAGAAACGGTAACCCTTAAGAATAGCCGGCCCAACTGCCAGCGCGCCCGGGCATCGGCGCCTCATCGCCGGCCGGTTCATGTTGGAGCCATAGGCGAAGTAGAGGGTCATCGCCCCCGCATAGCAGAACTTTGATCGCTTCGTCAGCGCGCCCGCGTGGCGGCGTCGAGCCGGTCGATCTCGCGCTCGTAGTCGTCGGGCGTTGCGTCTTCCTGATCCTCGTCGTGGATCGGATGCTGGTCGTTGCCGCCATCAGGCGTTGGAGTGAACCCGCCACCGGCCGGCACTTCGCCCGGCCGCTCGTCGTCGCGTGGCGGCATTGAATCGGGTGGCGTCGACCGCTGGTCGCGCCGCCGCAAATCGTCACGCAATGCGTCCGGCGCGATGTTGGTTTCCAGGTCGGCTTCGTCAGGCGCTCGACGCCCCCGTCGCGGTTTGGTTGGCATGGCCTGGCTCCCTCTTGTGGTGTCGGGAACCAACGCTGCGAAATGATGGGGGTTCCTGAGGTTCCCGGACGATTGGTTCAGGCGAACTCGAGAATGACAGCGTCGACTGCAAGACTGTCGCCCGGCTTCGCGTTGATTTTCTTGACCGTGCCGTCGATCTCGGCGCGCAGCACATTTTCCATCTTCATCGCTTCCACGACCGCGACCGTTTCCCCCGCCTTGACCTCCTGCCCTTCCTTGACGGCGATCGAGACCACGAGACCCGGCATCGGGCATACAACCTGCTTGCCAGTGTCACCCGCCTTTCTGACTGGCATCAGCCGCGCGTAGCCGGCCTCGCGCTCGGTATAGACATAGGCGCGGGTTTCGACACCTCGGTAGGACAAGGCAAAACCATTCGGGATGGTGCGCACCTGAACGGTTGCCGGATGGCCGTCGACCGTTCCGTTCCAGACCGGCGCACCCGGCTTCCAGTCCGACATGACTCGCGACGCGCGGGCCTTGCCGTCATGAAACCGGACCTCGATGACGCCATTCTCGCGCTTCACGGTCAGGCGTATTTCCTCCTCGCCGAGCCACACCGCCCGCTCGCTCTCCCGCGTCACGGTCTTGCCGCCCAACTGTCCCGAAATCCTCCGCTTGCGCTCGCCGAGCACGTGGTCGATGGCAGCGGCGACGGCTGCCAGCAGTTTTGCGGTTTCGCCCTGCGGGGCGGCAGCATGAAAGCCGCCCGGAAACTCCTCGGCGATGAAGCCAGTCGAAAGCTTCCCCGCCTGCCAGCGCGAATGCGCCATCAGCGCCGCGAGAAACGGAACATTGTGGCGGATGCCGTCGATCACGAAAGCATCGAGCGCATCGCTTTGCGCGGCGATTGCCGCAGCGCGCGACGGCGCGTGCGTCACGAGCTTGGCGATCATTGGGTCGTAGTAGAGTGAAATCTCGCCGCCCTCGTACACGCCGGTATCGTTGCGCACCGTCACGCCATTGGCGGTTTGCTCTTGCGGGGGCCGATAGCGGGTCAGGCGGCCCGTGGACGGAAGGAAATTTCGGTATGGATCCTCGGCATAGACGCGGCTTTCGACCGCCCATCCGTCGAATTTGACGTCGCTCTGCTTGATCGAAAGCTTCTCGCCCGCGGCGATCCGGATCATCTGCTCGACCAGGTCGATCCCGGTCACCAGCTCGGTCACCGGATGCTCGACCTGCAGCCGCGTATTCATTTCGAGGAAATAGAAGCTTTTGTCCTGTCCGGCGACAAATTCGACCGTGCCAGCGCTGTCGTAACCGACGGCCTTCGCCAGCGCGACCGCCTGCTCGCCCATTTTCTTGCGGGTTGCAGTGTCCAGCAGCGGCGACGGTGCCTCCTCGATGACTTTCTGGTTGCGGCGCTGGATCGAGCACTCGCGCTCGCCGAGGTGAATGACATTGCCGTGCTTGTCGCCCAGCACCTGAATTTCGACGTGGCGCGGGTCCGTGATGAATTTTTCGATGAAGACCCGCTCATCGCCGAACGAGGACTTTGCTTCCGAACGCGCGCGGGCGAAGCCTTCCGCCACCTCAGCCTTGCTGCGCGCTATGCGCATGCCCTTGCCACCGCCCCCGGCGCTCGCCTTGATCATGACCGGATAACCGATTTCCTCGGCAACCCTGATCGCCTCCACCTCGTTTTCGATCACACCGAGATTGCCTGGGACAGTCGAAACCTTGGCGGCCGCGGCCGCTTTCTTCGACTCGATCTTGTCGCCCATCGCCGCGATCGCCTTCGGGTTCGGCCCGATAAAGACAATGCCGGCAGCCGAGAGCGCTTTCGGAAACGCCTCGCGCTCGGAAAGAAAACCGTAACCGGGATGCACAGCCTGCGCCCCGCTCTGCTTGCAGGCGGCGACGATCTTTTCGATCACCAGGTAGCTTTCGGAGGCCGGCGGCGGACCGATTGCGACGGCACTATCCGCCATTGCGACGTGCAGCGCATCACGGTCGGCTTCCGAGTAGACGGCGACCGTTTCGATACCCAGCTTACGCGCGGTTTTGATGATCCGGCAGGCGATTTCCCCGCGATTGGCGATCAGGATACGCTTAAACATGCCGTCTCAGTGGCCCCAGATACCGGATATTTGGCTTGCTGCGTCAATTAGGAAAAGTCAATCGCCGCCACCGCATCAGGTGGAAAATGCTTTTCCACCCGGTGCCTTAGCATGGAAGCGTTTGTTCTCCCTATCCGCGTATGGCCGCGCGTTGGTGCTCTTTGGCACGCGCCCTATTCCACCGCAGCCATGGTCGACTATATTAGGACGACTTCATAGCAATTTGAGTGGAGGTTGGTCATGGCGTTGGCGATTGGCGATACCGCACCCGATTTCGAAGCTGATACCACGGAAGGCAAAATCCGATTTCACGATTGGCTGGGCAATTCCTGGGGCATTTTGTTCTCGCATCCGAAGGATTTCACACCCGTCTGCACCACCGAGCTCGGCACCATGGCCCGGCTCAAGCCTGAATTCGACAAGCGCAACACAAAAATCATCGGCATATCGGTCGATCCGGTCGAC
>JBKPRE010000142.1:0-5395 GCA_046734435.1 Pseudomonadota bacterium
CAACGCCGAGCATCAGCATTGCCATCGCGCCGCAAGCAAGCACAAGCTCGGGCAACAGCGGGATCAATTCACGAAGGGTGGGCAACTGACTCATTGGCACACCCTATTGCACGGCCAGCGCCGCGGTTTTTGCCGCCGCGATCGCGTTATTGTAATTTTCCAGCAATTGCGCGACCGATGCTGCCGACATGTCGAGCACGGGCTTCGGCGCCACGCCGAACAGGATTGTCAGCACAACCAGCGGCGCAAAGATGACCGCCTCGCGCCAGCCGATATCGCGGATGCCTTCAAGCGAAGGCTTCAGGTTTCCAAAGATCATCTTGCGATAGAGCCACAGCGCATAGGCCGCCGACAGGATGACGCCAAACGTGGCGAGCGTGGCGACCGCCGTATTGGCCCTGAACGTGCCGATGAGGGACAGAAATTCACCGACAAATCCCGATGTCCCTGGCAGGCCGACATTTGCCAGGGTGAACACCATGAAGACGAAGGCATAGAGCGGCATCCGATTGACCAGCCCGCCATAGGCCGCAATCTCGCGCGTGTGCATGCGGTCATAGACCACGCCGACGCAAAGGAAGAGTGCCCCCGACACGATGCCATGCGAGATCATCTGGAAAATGCCGCCGGCGACACCCTGCGTCGTGGCCGCGAAAATCCCCATGGTGACGAAGCCCATGTGCGCCACCGACGAGTACGCAATCAGCTTCTTCACGTCCTCCTGCATCAGCGCGACAAGAGACGTATAGATGATGGCGACAACAGAGAGCGTGAAGATCAGCGGCGCAAAATCGTGACTCGCGGCGGGAAACATCGGCAGCGAGAAACGCAGGAAACCATAGCCGCCCATCTTCAGCAGGATGGCCGCCAGAATAACGGAGCCCGCCGTCGGAGCCTCCACATGCGCATCAGGCAGCCAGGTGTGAACCGGCCACATCGGCATCTTCACGGCGAAGGACGCGAAGAATGCGAGCCAGGCCCACTTCTGCAGATCGACCGGGAAGCCGTGGCGCACCAGCGTCACGATGTCCGTCGTACCCGCTTCCCAATACATCGCCATGATGGCCAGCAGCATCAGCACCGAGCCGAGCAGCGTGTAGAGGAAGAACTTGAAGCTGGCATAGACGCGGCGCGGACCGCCCCAGATCCCGATAATCAGGAACATCGGGATCAGGCCGCCTTCGAAGAACAGATAGAACAGGACGAGATCGAGCGCCGAGAAGGTGCCGACCATCAGGGTCTCAAGCACCAGGAAGGCGATCATGTATTCCTTCACGCGCGTCTGGATGACTGTCCAGCTGGCGAGAATGCAGAGCGGCATCAGCGCCGTCGTGAGGATGACGAACGGCAGTGAAATGCCGTCGACGCCCATGTGATAGGAGGCGATGCCGAGCCAATTGTACTTTTCAACGAACTGGAATTCCGCCGAGCTCGCGTCGAAGCGCCAGACCATCACCAGCGAGATTGCAAACGTCACAAGCGTCGCCCATAGCGCGATCCAGCGCGCGGTGCCGCGCGCCAAACGCTCGTTGCCGCGCACCAGCAACATGACGAGCACCGCGCCAAACAGCGGCAAGAACGTGACGACGGTGAGGATCGGCCAGCTCATTAATGACCCCCCATCGCGAACATGAACCAGGTGATGAAGGCTGCTGCGCCGATAAGCATTGCGAAGGCGTAGTGATAGAGATAGCCCGTCTGCAGCCGCACGACGTTGCGCGTGACGTCGAGTACGCGCGCCGATACACCGTCCGGCCCGAAGCCGTCGATCAGCCAGCCGTCGCCGCTCTTCCACAGCAGCTGGCCGAGCCATTTGGTCGGGCGGACGAAAATGACTTCATAGAGCTCGTCGAAGTACCACTTGTTGAGCAGGAATCGGTACAGCACATCGTGTTGGCGCGCGAGCTCGACCGGGATGTCGGGACGGCGGATGTAGAAGTGCCAGGCGATCACAAAGCCGATCGCCATCATCGCTGTCGGGAGGACGCTGATCTGCATCGGTACGTGATGCATATCCTCCAACACATGGTTCGTTTTTGCGAAGGTCAACGACTCACGGAAAAATTCCCCGACGCCGTGTCCGGCGAAAATTTGATAAAATGGATAACCGGCCACGATTGAACCACCCGCAAGGAATCCGAGCGGGATCAGCATAACCATCGGACTTTCATGCGCGTCACGCCAGTGCATCCGGTCATGCGGCTCGCCGTGAAACGTCTTGAAAATCAGCCGCCACGAATAGAACGAGGTGAGCAACGCCGCGGCGACCGTGCAGATGAACGCGTAGAGCGCCATTGGATTCTTTCCGACAAAGGCCGCTTCGATGATCGCATCCTTTGAGAAAAATCCGGCCGTGAGCGGAAACCCCGTGAGCGCCAGGGTGCCGATGATCATCACAATGTACGTGTAGGGGATACGATCCTTCAGGCCGCCCATGTGACGGATGTCCTGCTCGTGATGCATCGCGTGGATGACCGAGCCCGAGCCGAGGAACAGCAGCGCCTTGAAAAAAGCGTGGGTGAACAGATGGAACATGCCGACTGAATAGGCCCCCACGCCCATCGCCACGAACATGTAGCCGAGCTGCGAGCACGTCGAATAAGCGACGATCCGCTTGATGTCGTTCTGCACGAGGCCGATCGTCGCCGCGAACAACGCAGTAGTGGCCCCGATCAGGGTTACGAACGTCTGTGCATGCGGCGCAAGCTCGAACAGAGGCGAAAGCCGGGCGACCATGAACACGCCAGCAGTCACCATCGTGGCGGCATGGATGAGCGCGGAGACCGGTGTCGGCCCCTCCATCGCGTCCGGCAGCCACGTGTGCAACAGGAACTGCGCCGACTTGCCCATGGCGCCCATGAACAGGAACAGGCAGGTGATCGTGAGCGCGTCGACCTGCCAGCCGAACATGTTGATGGTTTTGCCGGTCAGGGCCGGCGCTTGCGCAAACACGGTGTCGAGATCGATCGCGCCGGTCAGCATGAACACGGCAAAAATGCCGAGCGCAAAACCGAAGTCCCCGACCCGGTTGACAATGAAGGCCTTGATCGCGGCCGCGTTCGCTTCCGGCTTGTGATACCAGAATCCGATCAGCAGATAGCTCGCAAGCCCCACGCCTTCCCAGCCGAAGAACAGCTGCACAAGATTGTCCGCTGTCACCAGCATCAGCATGGCGAAGGTGAACATCGACAAATAACTGAAGAAACGTGGCCGGTACGGTTCTTCGTGCATGTAGCCGATCGAGTAAAGATGCACGAATGCCGAGACCGTGTTCACGACCACCAGCATCACGGCCGTGAGCGTGTCGATGCGTAGCGACCACTCGACTTTCAGATCGCCTGCGGCCATCCATGTGAACACCGGGACGCGCGCATCGTGGTGCGCGAAGCCGACATCCACAAATGCAATCCATGACAAGATCATGGAAATCAGCAGCAATGTCGTGGTGATCAGCTCGGCCGTGCGCGAGCCCACCGCCGCTGGCGCATGCTGCTCTGCGGCATGATGCGAGGCGTGAGTGGCCGTGCCGCCATGGCGCGCACCATGGTCGGGTGCATGGTCTTCACCACCCGGAGCTGGCCCCTTGCCCGGGAAACGCGCGCGCGCGCCTGCCAGCGCGATCACGCCGGCCAGGATGGCGCCAAGGAGCGGAAGAAAGACGATCGCCTGATACATTCCGCTACGCTCCCGCTCGTGTCATGCCCGCGCTTGTCGCGGGCATCCACGCCTTGGCAACAAAAAGAAAGACGTGGATGGCCGGGACAAGCCCGGCCATGACGACCTTCATCTGTGCCCAATGCAGCATTAGGTCAGCCCTTCATCAAATTGATGTCTTCGACGGCGATCGAGCCGCGGTTGCGGTAGAAGACGACCAGGATGGCAAGGCCGATCGCGGCCTCGGCGGCGGCCACGGTGAGCACCAATAGCGCGAAGATCTGGCCGACGATGTCACCGAGGTGCGTCGAGAACGCCACCAGGTTGATGTTGACCGCAAGCAGGATCAGTTCGATCGACATCAGGATGATGATGACGTTCTTGCGATTGAGGAAAATGCCGAAGATCCCGAGCGTAAACAGGATCGCGGCAACGGAGAGGTAATGGCCAAGGCCGATGGTCATGTATTGCTCCCCAGCCCCTGCCCCGACCGGACTTTGACGATCTCAATCGAAGCTGCCGGCGTGCGCGCAACCTGCCCGCCAATGTCCTGGCGGCGAACGCGGGCGCGGTGATGCAATGTGAGCACGATGGCCCCGACCATTGCGACCAGCAGGATCATTCCGGCGGCCTGGAAGAAGTAGACATAGCGGGTATAGAGGACGAGGCCGATGGCCTCGGTGTTCGTAATATTTGTTGGAATCGGCGCGGTGATCGCTTGCGGAACACCCGGGCCGATCGCCCAGGCACCCACAACCAACAGGAGTTCGGCGAGAAAAATCCCGCCGATCAGCATTCCGATCGGGAGATATTGCAACACACCCTGCTTGAGCTCGGCGAAATCTACGTCGAGCATCATCACGACGAACAGGAACAGCACGGCGACCGCGCCGACGTAGACAACGATCAGGATCATCGCGAGAAATTCCGCGCCCATCATCACGAACAGGCCCGCCGCGTTCACGAAGGCCAGGATGAGATACAGCACGGAATGCACGGGATTGCGGGCAGCAATCACCATGAAGGCGCTGGCCACGCAGACGCCGGCAAATAGATAAAAGAACAGCGCGGCGATCATACCGGTTTCCCCGCTCTGTCTTTCGTCATGGCCGGGCTTGTCCCGGCCATCCACGTCTTACGAAGGGTTCTGGAAAGACGTGGATGCCCGGCCCAAGGCCGGGCATGACGGCGATGAAAATGAAAGAACATTTTCATCGTCGTCACCTGTATGGCGCGTCGAGCGCGATGTTTTTCGCGATCTCACGCTCCCAGCGATCGCCGTTCGCCAGCAGGCGCTCTTTGTCGTAGTAGAGCTCCTCGCGCGTTTCGGTGGCGAATTCGAAATTAGGTCCCTCGACGATCGCATCCACTGGACAGGCCTCCTGGCAGAGGCCGCAATAGATGCACTTCACCATGTCGATGTCGTATCGGGTCGTCCGCCGCGTGCCATCGTTGCGGCGTGGGCCAGCCTCGATGGTGATTGCCTGCGCGGGGCAGATCGCCTCGCACAGCTTGCAGGCGATGCAGCGCTCCTCGCCATTGGGATAGCGGCGCAACGCGTGCTCGCCGCGGAAGCGTGGCGAAATTGGATTTTTCTCGAACGGATAGTTGATCGTCGCCTTCGGCCGGAAGAAATAGCGCATTGCCAGCACGAAGCCGGTCACGAATTCCATCAGAAACAGGCCTTTAGCCGCGCGATCGAGCCTCATCGCATCCTCACCTCAGCGCGCCTGCTGCCAAC
>JBKPRE010000143.1:0-7330 GCA_046734435.1 Pseudomonadota bacterium
CCTTGGCGGCCGGGGCGTGCTCGCTCTGCGCGGCGCTCAAGGAGATGGCGAGACCGAGCAGCGTGAGAGCGAAGATACTGATGGCGAGGCGAATGAGCAGCATGGCGGGTATGGCGTCCCGAAAGAATGATTGCAGAAAGCCCAAAAAGCCTTTGAACGAGGCGATGTGCGTGGAACAAGAACTAGAGGACACGGCCCAGACCCAGTCGCCGGTCCAATAACTCGTAGGTCCGTAAAATGTTGCCGCTGCAGATGCTTTATTTCGAAGACCTCTCGGTCGGTATGACCGAGACACTCAAGAAGACGATCGATTCCTCCGACGTCGTCGGCTTTGCCGAAGTCGCCGGCGACCGCAATCCGATCCATCTATCCGAGCATTTCGCAGCCAAAACGCCGTTCGGCACGCGCATCGCCCATGGCCTTTACACAGCGAGCCTGATCTCGGCCGTGCTGGGCACGCGGCTGCCTGGCCCCGGCGCGGTTTACATTTCACAAACCCTAAATTTCCGCGCGCCGGTGAAAATCGGTGACACTGTCGATGTTGCCGTCGAAGTGGCCGAGCTCATCCCTGAGAAGTCGCGCGCGCGGCTTGCGTGCAAATGCTCGGTGGATGGCGAAATCGTGCTCGACGGCGAGGCATGGGTCAAAGTTCCGTCGAAACAATCGACAGGACGACCGCTGCCGCGCATTTGAATCAATACTCGCCTCAATTTGCGGCCAACTTTGCAAGGAACTTGCAAAGAAAACTTGCGTTACATCAATGCGGGCACGGAATTTGCGAGGGAGGGTGACAAAAAGGTTGGAGACGTTCGCATGCCTATTCATCTGCCTCCGAAAGCCCGCGTCAAAGCGGCGCCAGCGCGCAGACAGGCCGCGATCGACTCAATCGACTGGCTGGGCCTCTGGGCACTGTCGATTGCCTTCTGCGCGCTCGTTCTCGCCAGCGTTGCCTATTTCATGATCCGCGACAATATCGGCGCGTCCTGGATTCTCGTGGGTGCCGCTGCGATCATTGCAATTGTCATTCGCTCCGGCACAGACCGCGACGAAGCGAGTGACGAAGATTGATGCACGCTGTCGCTGTGACGCAGGCACGCGTCGCGCACTGATCCTACAGGCCGGGCTTGAGACCGAAAACGCAGCGCCGCGTGCCGTCAGGTCTGCGGCAGATCGTGAGCTGGCCGTCGGGCGGAGCGATCGGCATGGCCTCATCGAATGGCACAAGCTCGCCTTCGACCATCCAGCCCGATGCAGTTGACGACGTCCGCGTGTAACTCTTGCAGTCGTAGTCGCCGCAACACCATTCGCCGGCGCCGTTCTTGAAGCCGCCGCGATTGATCCAGCTGTCGTGTGCGAGTGCGCTATTCGCGACGAGAAGTGCAGGCACGAGAACAAGCAGTGAGCGTAACAAAGCTCGCGACATCGGTGGCCTCCATAAAAATCCCCCGGCGCAGCCTCACTGTGGTCTGTTACTGCTCCTCCTCCGCTTTCCGTAATTATTGGCCGCGTAATTTTGTTCCGTTGCGGCGAGACGGCTGCACGCAAGCTTGTGATCGCGTGTGACGAATCAAACTGACTTCAAAATGCTAACACGGCGCCGCGATTCGAGAAGTTAATTGGGCGCGCCGGCAATGCGCAGGAAAACGCCGAATATTTCGAGGGAACCATGAATCGGCGCCGATTTTTGATCGATTTGCGTCGTTTTGCCGACCCGTGTCTGATGCGCGCGCGATGAACGATCCGGCGACGCATTCTTGGCAATTGTGGCGAGACCGGCGCGGCCGCCTGTCGCTCCTGCGTGTCGGCGTGCTTGCACTCCTGCTGATGCCGCTTGCGAAGGCGGTATTCGAGGCGGGTGCGATCGCGCATGGCGCCCGGCCGCTCAACGAGCTCATTCACCGCGCCGGCTTCTGGGCGCTCGTCTTTCTTGGGGTTACGTTGGCTGTGACGCCGTCCCGCCGCATCTTCCGCTATGGCAATTTGATCGATGTGCGCCGCATGCTGGGCGTTGGCACGTTCTGCTACATCGCCGCACATCTCGCGCTGTTCTTTGCCGACCAGAGCTACAGCCCGGCCAAATTCTTTCACGAGATCACGCACCGCGTCTATCTGATCATCGGCGCGATTGCGTGGCTGGGGCTGGCGGCGCTGGCCGCCACATCAACCGACGGCATGGTGCGCCGCCTCGGCGGCCTGCACTGGCGGCGCCTGCACCAGGCGATTTACGCGATCGCGCTGCTTGGCCTCATCCATTATTTCCAGCAGACCAAGGCCGACGTGACGGTGCCGACTTTCGCGGCAAGTTTGTTCCTCTGGCTGATCGGCTACCGCGTGCTCGCCTGGTGGCAGGACAGGAGCGAGCTTTCGACCTTAAGCCTGCTCGGCCTCGCGATCGTCGTCTCGTTTCTCACATTTGCGGGCGAGACGATCGGAATCGCCATTGCATTTCACGTTTCGCCGCTGCGCGTGCTCGAGACCGTGTTCGATTTCGACGCGGGCATCCGGCCGGGATGGCAGGTGCTGGTTGCCGGTCTCATTGTCGTGGCGATCGACGCCGTAATGACGCGCGTGCGCGGCCGCGCCCCGCGGGTGCGCGAAGTCGCCGCCGAATAATTTCAAATCAGATTTTGCGGCTGTCATAGGCCCAGTGCAGCAGAGCCTGCCGCTGCTGTCGGCGGCAGAGCAGGTCCCCGGGCTCGCAATGTTTCTCCACCTGCCGGACGTGACGACGGATCGCTTTCCACCGCTTGATCTGCCGCCGGTCCTCCTCCGGCATTCGCCGGCCCATGTAATAGCGGCAGTACCACTGAAACCACCCGCGTGGATCGTCCGGATGGATCCAGCCTTTGTGTTTCCATTCCGACAGCGGCTGGCTGGCATCGACGCGGAAGAAATTGCAGTCACGGTCGTAGCCGTACGGTGAAAGCTTAGCCCTCGCAAACCAGCTCTTGGGAAATTCACGCCGGCAGTCGGTCATGTATTTGCCGCCGAAGACGCCCAGCGCGAGCATCTGCGCGGGCGTGAGTTGCGGCTTGAATTCCGGATCGAAGCCGCGGCCGACCGGCGAGCTGCGCACATAGCGATAGCCCTTCTGCATCTTATCGGTGACGGAAACGGTGCGCTTGCGCATCTACGGTTGCTGCAGGTCCGCGTATTCGGGATGACGCTCGATATAGGCCTTGGCGAAGGGACAGCGCGGCTTCACCTTCAGGCCTTCTGCGCGTGCGGTATCGAGAACACCGCGGATCAAAGCAGAGCCGATGCCGCGGCCTTCAAGTTCCTTAGGGACCTCGGTATGCATGATGGTGAGCACGCCGTCGCCGCGTTTGTATTCCGAAAAAGCAATGTGGCCGTCGGTATCGAGTTCGAAGCGATGGAGTTTGCTGTTGTCGCGAACGTTATTGGACATGAGTGTTGTCTCTGGTCACGGTCTCTGCACATTAATGGTCTAGCTCTAAAGTCGTTTGTCGTCGCCACTCTTGCAAGGTGTTCCATGCCGAATATCACGCTCTACCATGCCTCGCCGTCGCGCTCCTCCATCGCCCTCTGGATGCTCGAGGAAGTCGGACAGCCTTATGACATCAAGCTCATCCGGCTGAGTGCCGGCGACAATCTCAAGCCCGATTATCTTGCAATCAACCCGATGGGCAAGGTGCCGGCCCTGCGACATGGCGATACGGTGATCACCGAGAGCGCTGCGATCTGCACTTATCTCGCTGACGAATTCCCGGATAAGAAGCTGAACGTGCCCATCGGCAATACGCGGCGCGGCGAATATCTCAAGTGGCTGTTCTTCGGGCCAAGCGTAATCGAGCCGGCGATGACCGACCGCGCTTTCCCCCGCAAGGAAAATCCGCGCGCGGCCGCGCTCGGTTGGCGCGATTTCGATATCGTGCTCGACATCATGAGCAAGGCGGTTGCGAAAGGCCCCTATCTGATGGACGAGCAGTTCACAGCCGCCGATGTCGTGATCGGCTCTGGCCTTCGCTACGGCATGATGTTCAAGCTGATCCCGGAGCGTAAGGAGTTTCAGGATTACGTTGCGCGCATTGCGCAGCGGCCGGCATTGCAGCGCGCGCAGGAGAAAGACAAGAAATTGTCGGCGCAGGCGGCGTAGCACGTTTGTCTGCGGTAGCGCAGGAGCGAGCCGGCCAATCCCAGACGATCAGGACCACCGCCGACCTAAACGTGGCAACCGTCGATGACGTCGGCGCGTAAAAATTATTTATTCTTTGCCGCATGAACGGCGCTGGGTTCCTTTTATTCGACCGGTGTATCGGAGCAGAAGTGAACCGGTCGTTTCCCGCCGCGTGAGACAACCGCAGGTTCGCTTGCGTGTCTCTGGCAAAAGTAGGAGGCTTTGCGCTTGTGTACGGGAGGGCGACACAATGATGTTCCGAAAAGCGTTGGCTGCGCTCGTTGCGTTGGTTCTTGTCGGTTACGCAGGCACTGCGTTGGCGCAGCAGAAGGTCCGGATGCAGACCGCTGTGCCATCGGCCAGCATCTATTTTGAGCTGCTCAAGCGCTACGCCGACCGCGTCGACAAGATGTCGAACGGGCGCGTGAAGATCGAGGTTCTTCCCGATGGCGCCATCGTGCCGGCATTCGAAATACTCGACGCCGTGGACAAGGGCATTGTGGAAGGGGGCTATGCTTGGACGCACTATTGGTCGGGCAAGCACCCGGCCGCGGGAATCTTTTCCAACCCGATGGCAGGCGCAGGCGCTGGCCTCGACCAACTGTCTCACGTTGCCTGGCTCTTGGAAGGCGGCGGCAACAAGCTCTACGAGCGCTTCTACGCCGAGGTCCTCAAGGTCAACGTCGTGCCCTTGATGGTGCAGCCGATGGGGCCAGACCCGCTGGGCTGGTTCAAGCGTCCCATTAAGGATGTCGCCGACTTCAAGACCATGAAGTACCGCTCTCCACCGGGAATTACGGGCGAAATCTTTAAAGAAATGGGAATTTCCGCCGTCGCGTTGCCGGGCGGCGAAATCGTGCCGGCGGCACAGCGCGGAACGATCGACGCCGCCGAGTGGATCGGCCCGGCCGATGACCGCAATCTCGGCCTGCACACGGTCTGGAAGAACTACTACCTGCAGGGCCTGCACCAGTCGACCGACATCGGCGAGGTGCTGTTCAACAAGACCTGGTGGAACAAGCAGCCGGCGGATGTGCAGGAGATTCTCAGAGGCGCGGCACTCGCCTCGATGATGGAGACGTATTCGTTCAACGTCTATCGTAACGCCCAGGCCGTGGTGGAGCTGCGCGAAAAATATAACGTGCAGATTCTCGACACTCCGAAAGAGTTCTATCCTGAATTCGTCAAGGCGACCAATGTTGTGCTCGATCGCTATGCGGCGAAAGATCCGTTCTTCAAGGAAGTGCTCGACAGCCAGCGCAACTTTGCCAAGACCGTCGTGCCGTACTGGACGAAGATCCTGGATCTCTATTCCGAGCTCGGAAACTCGGCACTCAAGAAGTAACTCACCTCCGGAAGCCCGCGCCCGCGGGTTTCCGAATTTCTTCGGATAGGCGCGGGGGCCTTTTCATGACGACGCAGGCATCGCCTGGTCTCGTGCGTGCGGTGAACTTTTTCGACGGGATCAGTCTGTGGTCGGGCCGGATCGTCGCATGGCTCATCATTCCGATGGTCATGAGCCTCGTCTGGGAGGTTGTCGCGCGCTACTTCTTCAACGCGCCGACCATCTGGGCCTATGACATGACATACATGCTCTACGGCTCGTTTTTCATGCTTGGGTCCGCCTACACCCTGCTGCGCGGAAAACATATCCGCACCGACAACCTTTATGGACAATGGTCGCCACGCCGCCAGGGACTGGTCGATACCATCTGTTATCTCGTTCTCTTTTTCCCGCCCTTGATTGCTCTTCTTTATGTGACCTGGGACTACTTCCTGATTTCGTTCATGCGCGGAGAGAGGGTCGTATCGAGCCCGTGGATGCCGATCATTTATCCGCTGAAATTCACAATGCCGGTGACCTGCATCCTTCTGCTGCTCCAGGGCGTGGCTGAATTCCTGCGTTCGTTGCACGCCGCAATGACGGGCGAGTGGCTGCGAGCCCCGTCGTTGACGCCCGAGCGGATGGTGGCCGATGTCTGAGGAATGGATCGGCATCATATCGCTGGCGCTCCTGTTCGGAGCGATATTCATCGGCTTCCCGATCGCATTCACGCTGATAGCGATCGCGCTGGGGGTTGGCTACGTCGCGCTGGGGCCCATCGCGTTGCATCTCATGACCATTCAGTTCTTTGCGGTCATGAAGGAGACCTCGCTCGCTTCCGTGCCGTTTTTCCTGTTCATGGGATTTCTTCTGGAGCAGTCGGGGCTGATGGAGCGCCTGTTCCGCGGCATACAGCAGCTGCTCGCGAATGTGAGAGGTTCGCTCTATCTCGCCGTTCTCATCACCGCGACAATATTTGCCGCCGCCACCGGTATTGTCGGCTCCTCGGTGACGCTGCTTGGCGTCATGGCGGCGCCGAGCATGACCCGGAGCGGCTACGACGTGCGCCTGTCTGCCGGAGCGATCACGGCGGGAGGCACGCTGGGCATCCTCATTCCCCCGTCGGTCATGCTGATCGTGATGGGTCCGGTGGTTGGCGTCCCGACGACCGATCTCTTTGCGGCGGCGGTCATTCCGGGCCTGGTTCTGTCAGGCCTCTACATCGTCTATTGCCTCGGTCGGAGCTATATCGACCCCAGCGTCGGCCCGCCGCTCAGGGAGGACGAGCGGATGGCCTCAACCGTTGCGGTGCTCAAGGAGCTCGCGCTCGGCGTGGTGCCGGTGATCATCGTCATCCTTGCGACGCTTGGCGTCATCCTGATGGGCATAGCCACCCCGACCGACGCCGGCGCATGTGGCGCCTTCGTCGTCCTTGTGATGACGGTAGTTTCCCGCACGATCAGCTGGCAGAAGCTCAAGAATTCGGTCTACGCGACGCTTGAAGTGTCGTGCATGATTTTGCTGTTGGTGGCGGCTTCCAATTATTTCGGTGCGGTATTTTCCCGGCTGGGTTCGGCCAACATGATCGCGGAAGGCCTTCTCAACCTTCCGCTGCCGCCAATGCTCATGCTCGTCCTCATCCTGACGGTGATCTTCGTCCTTGGCTGGCCCCTTGAATGGGTTCCGATTGTGCTTATCGTCGTGCCGATCTTGCTTCCGCTGGTGCAGAAACTGGGCATCGACCTGATCTGGTTCTGCACTCTGGTCGCGGTGTGTCTGCAGACCGCCTGGCTTTCACCGCCAGTTGCTCTTTCGGCTTATTTTCTCAAAGGCGTCGTGCCCGAGTGGAAGCTCAGCGACATTTACGC
>JBKPRE010000144.1:0-4191 GCA_046734435.1 Pseudomonadota bacterium
CGCCCAGTACATCGTGCTGATCGTCGCTTACCTCACGCCGATCGTGATTCTGTCCACCAAGCACTACGGCATTCCGATCCCGGAACTGACCTACGGATCCGCGATCGCGGAAATCACGGCGCGCGAACAGCAGATGCTGGCGACGGGTTTGACAACGGCGGCGGCACTCAAGCCGCACATTCAGCCGTTCATCAACTACAGCCCGCTGAACTTCTTCGCGATCATCTTCTGCATGATGGTTGGCACGGCGTCGTTGCCACACATTCTGATGCGCTACTTCACCACCCCGTCGGTGCGTGAGGCACGGCAGTCGGTAGGCTGGTCGCTGTTCTTCATCTTCCTGCTCTACTTCTCGGCGCCGGCCTATGCGGCGTTCTCGAAGCTGGAGGTCTATACCAACATCATTGGCAGGGATCTCACCGCAGTCCGGCCCTGGCTCTTCCAATGGGGCGAGCTCGGTCTGATCCAGATCTGCGGCAAGAACGCCGCCAGCATCGACGCCATCGTCGCAGCCTGTAAGGCAATTGCCGGTCATCCCGGCGTAGTGCGGCTGCAGGACTTCGTGATCAATACGGACGTGATCGTGCTCTCCACCCCGGAGATCGCGGGCCTTCCTTACGTGATCTCGGGCCTGGTCGCTGCCGGCGGCCTCGCGGCGGCGCTCTCGACCGCTGACGGCCTGCTGCTCGCCATCGCCAATGCGTTGTCACACGACGTCTACTACAAGATGCTCGACCCGACTGCGCCGACCATGCGTCGGCTCACCGTGGCGCGGGTGCTCTTGTTCTTCGTCGCGGTGGCAGCGGCTGCAACCGCCGCAACCAAACCGGCAGATATCCTGGCCATGGTCGGCTGGGCATTCTCGCTCGCCATGGCCGGCAACTTCCCTGCGCTCATCATGGGCGTCTGGTGGAAGCGGACCACGGCGACGGGCGCTATCTGCGGCATGATCGGAGGCTTCGGCCTCTGCCTGTTCTACCTCGTCGTCACCAGGTACTTCCCCGGCTTCGGCGTAAAGTATGCAGGTATGACTTCGCTACTGAACCCGGTCACCGGTGCACCGTTGGTGGACATCGCGAAGGCCATGGCGTTGCCTAATGCCATGGAGAGCTTCCCGACGCTTGCCCACCCGTTGGCGAACAAGGTTGGCTGGTTCAACCTCAACAACATCGCCTGCGGCCTGCTGGGGATGCCGTTCGGGTTCCTGGTGATCTACGTGGTCAGCTTGATGGGCAAGGAGCCGTCGAAGGAAATGCAGACTTACGTCGACGAAATCCGCAAGCCGCGCGGCAGAACGGTGCTTGAGGAAAAGGCCTCCTGAGGCTCGCGAAAGCCGCAACAAACAAAGAGAGCGGGACCTTCGGGTCCCGCTTTTTTATGGGAGGGCGCTGTGCGATTCGATAGCATGCCACTGGTCGCTGGAGGGCAATCCGTCCGTGGATAGCCGATCACTCATTACCTATTGGTACTTTCACTTGCCGAACTTCGTTTTGGCGGTGGTGATGTACACTTTGCTCGCGCGAGTGCTGCTTGGACTGTTCGTGGATGCAAACTCGCCGAATTACATATGGCGATTTTTCTGCCGCCTGACCGATCCGGTGGTCGCGGCGATTGCTCTGGTCACGCCGAAAGCCACCGCGCCGGTCGTCGTCTGGCTGTTCGGCGTCGTCTGGCTATTCTGGCTTCGGGTAGGTCTGCTGTACTTATTCCTGCTGCTGGGCGCCGTTCCCCGAACCGGTTGAACCGCGCCATGAATCGCAACGCCTACTATATCGGCATCGCCTTTTTCGGGATGATCAATGGAATTTTCAATCAGACCGCGCTGCTGTTCGCCTTGATTCACATGCAGGTCCTGGCGCCCTCGCTCCTGTTTGGCAGCACCTCTCTCACCTTGCTGTTTTCCTCGTTGATGGTTTCGACCGCCACGATCATCCTGGCCGGTCTCCCGGCCGCCATTTATGAACATTTGATCGGCGCCAAGGATGATTCGACCATTGCTTCGCTGTGGATCTGGCTTGCTGGCACTGGAATCCTGACGCTACCGGCAATCGGTAATTTTCTGCAGTTCGGACTATGACACTCCGGCTTCGAGCCGGAACTTCACCGCTAGTAGCAGCGTTAGCGGCACCGGGATGGCATGCCGGCGTGTTTGGCACAGCATTTGCTTTTTATCGGGGCAATGATGGTCCGAAAGGAGACGACCATGAACCCGTTCGCGCGCTTTGCATTTTTCACCATGGTTCGCGATGCCAGCTTTGTGGCGCTGACAGCCGCTACGTTGATGGTCGCATTTAGTTTCGAACCTCCGCTCGCTTTCAAAATCGGCGCAACCGTGGCGCTGATCTTTTCGATCGGGTTGATAATCCGCAGCTATTTTCTCACCGAGGAGCGCCTGCTGCGCAGCGAGGTCTGGCGTGCGCTACGACCCGACGAACGTCCCGCCGGCATACAGGGGCGTCAGTTGGCACGAGCGCAGTTAGACGAGTTGTTGCTGCGCTTCGCCAAAGCCGCCTCTGGAATTGCCGGTATTCTCTACAGTTCAGCCTTGGTGCTTTCGGTGGGTTCATCGGGGCTCTGACAGTTTCGTGAGTACCATCGCGAAGAATTTGCGCTAGAATTGCGGCATGCAAGAGATGCGCCGACTCGCATTCGAGATCGTACAGCGGGCATGCCTGTTCGGTTCGCTCACCATTTTTTGCGTCATGGTCGGAATGTCGTTCGAGCCGCGACTGGCGTTCCAGGCCGGCGGCACATTGACCACGCTGATGGCATTGATCCTTGTCTACAAAGCGCGCGAAGCGCTCACCAAAGACTATCGCAGGACCGAGTTGTGGCTCTACTTGCCGAAGGATCAGCGTCCGCCTGAAGCGCACGCGCAATGGGCGAGCGCGACGGTTCTGCGCGAAACTTATTATAACTTTGCGTTGTGGACTGCTGCGATCGCGATTGCCATGTGGGCAGTGGCACTTCTATTCGCGTTGGCGGGAATTTGATCCTCCGCTGGACCGTGACTGCCTAAAAGCCTTTCCGACAAATCGCGAGCATGCGCGAGATCTTCTTGCTGCGGTAAGAATTACCGCAAGACAGCCTGCGCAAGAGCGTGCCCAGCGGGCGAGTTCAACCGTAACGCACGAAACCTGTCTCACCTTTGCAAGGTGGCCTGCCGCGATCGCGATTGCCCCATGGGTAACTGGCACTGCTCTTCTCGTTCGCCGGCAGTAACTAGCGGCAATTCGCCCCTTCTCGACCGTCCTATAAATACTTTAGTCTAATATTGCGGGTCGGCGCGACAGCCCCGCCAAGGCTGGCGGTGGCGCATGGCGAAGCCGAGTCCGAGTGGCGGAGACGTGCCATGGCAAAAATCGAAGACACTCAGCGCAAGCTCGTTTTGAAGGAAGGATCGACGACACTGACGCTCGATAAGGACTCCGGCAAGGCAACGCTCCAGCAAAAAGTGCTGTTGTGGAGCAAAAAGCCCATCGAGTTTGCACTCGCCGATATCGACGACATCGCGGTGAAATCGGACAAGGATGGGCTTTCAGGCGCGATGATCCATCACAGCGTCTTGCACAGGCGGTCCGGCGAGATCACGGTTCTAACCACCGAGGAAGCCAAGGACGCCGCGGCAACAGTCAAAAAGCTGCGCGACTTTGTTGGTCTCTAGCGTGCGATAGACCGGCTATTAGCTGCTCAATGTCACTTGAACGGTTGCCCGAACGATCGCTACATCACGATGACCCTGCTCTTTCCGCTAGCGGCAAATAACGACACGTAAGACTAAAGTTTACTTCCGCCGCTGGACCGCAACTTCACGGCCGCAAACGTCGCTCTATGCTTGATTGCCCTGCCCAATTTCGACAATCGGCCAACGCCTTATACGATCATCTTAGGCCCAAAGTCGAATAATCCGCCAATAGTCTGCGATGTAGAGTTTTTGCCTTCAAAGCGGGCACAGAAGAACCGCGCAATCAAAATTGCGACGTCAATTCGGGACGTCGGGCACATCAACAACTGGGGGGCGTTTCGATGGGGGCGACGAAGAAGACAAGTGCACCCTGCGAAGCGACGAAGCCCTGCTAGCAGGAGAACGGTAATGGCTCCACAAGTTCCAAAGGACTTCCGGCGTGTGATCATCGCGGCCGCGGTGGGCAACGTCATCGAGTGGTACGACTTCTATATCTTCGGCAGCTT
>JBKPRE010000145.1:0-5757 GCA_046734435.1 Pseudomonadota bacterium
TCACGAAGATCGAGCATGAAATGCGGCGTCTCGCTATCGTGACAGAGCCGTTCGTAGCTTGTTTTGTGTGACGGCTGGACAACCTTGACCTCCATGGCGCCGCCCCAATCGGATGCTGCCGCCACGGTGCCATGATCGGTGCCGAAACCGATGGCATAGCAACTTTCACCAAACTCCTTGCGGCAAAGCTCGCCGATATTGTGCTCCCCCCGCGCCGACATTTCCGTCGCTGCCGCATTGCCGATATGGGAATTGTGCGCCCAGACGATCGCCTTGCTTTGCTCGCCATGGTGGTTGAGCAAAACCTTGAGCGTGGTGAACATGTGATCGTCACGCAGGTTCCAGGAAGCACGCGAGCCATAATACATCGTGCGATAATAACGCTCCGCGTTTGCCACCAGCCGTGCATTCTGCACGGCATCAAGAAAACGTTCGCCATCGCGCGCAGCATAGGCGCTGCGCTTTTCGAGCAGGTCCTTGAGGGCCCGCACGACGTCGCTCTCGCAGATTGGATATCGGCCGGTGAGCGCCGCATGACCGTAAGTGGCTGGATCGGATTGCCAGGGTGTCAGACACCCATAGCGCTCGCGTGCAACCCTGGCGGATTCCGGGTCGACGTCATCAAGGTAACGCAGAACGAATCTGATCGAGTCGTACATGCTGTAGAGATCGAGTCCATGAAATGCCACGCGGCGCTCGGGCTCCATTGATGCGTTGTAGCCGCGCAGCCAATCGACGAAGTCCCGTACTTCATTGTTGCGCCACATCCAGGTCGGAAACCGGGCAAATGCGACCCATTCGGATGGCCGATATTCGCGGTGTCGAACATAGTGATCGATGCGGGCGGCGTCGGGCCAGTCACCTTCAATCGCGATGAAGTCGAATTGCTTTTTCTCGATCAGCGCGCGCGAAATCCTCTCGCGCATGCGATAAAACTCCGATGTGCCGTGTGAGGCCTCGCCGATGAGGACCACGCGGGCATCGCCGATTCTGGCGAGCAAGGAGCCGAGATCGACATCGTCGATCGATCCAAACGGCTCGGCGTTTCTTGCGATCAGTCTTGCCAGCGACGGCTCGACTTTGGGCGCGGGGCGAAGCCGCGCCGGCGCCGAAGCCTCGTCCTCGGCCTCCCAGCCCTCCTTGCCGAGGAGCGGCACGAAACGCACATCGGCGAGATCTTCGCGCCGGAATTCAGTCTCGGAAACTCTCGTCACACGCACTAATTCCTGCGCGCGCGTGGTGCTGCCAACCGGTATCACCAGGCGTCCGCCGATCTTGAGCTGCATTTTCAGCGTTTCCGGAACCCTGGGGCCGCCGGCTGCGACCACAATCGCGTCGTAGGGCGCATGCTCGGGCCAGCCGCGTGTGCCGTCGCCGTGCAGGACGTGCACGTTGTGGTATCCCTGCTCAGCCACCTTTGTGGCGGCTTTTTCCGCCAGTTGTCCTATCCGCTCAACGGAATAGACGTCTTTCGCTACTTCGGCGAGAACGGCCGCGGCGTAGCCTGAGCCCGTGCCGATTTCGAGAACCTTTTCGCCGCCTTCGAGCAGCAGCGCTTCCGTCATGAACGCAACGATGTACGGCTGGGAAATAGTCTGGCCGCCGGCGATCGGCAGGGGTGAATCCTCGTAGGCAAATTCAGAGAGATCGGGTGGCAGAAATTCCTCGCGCCGAACGGCACCCATCGCGCGCAAGACGGATTTCGATCGAACGCCGCGCCGAGCAATGTGATGCTCGACCATGCTGCGGCGCTGCGCGGCAAAATCGAATTCCTTCACTGCGCGTCTGGCAGCCCTACCCATTGAAATTGCCAACCTCGCTTCAATAACTTGTTATTGTTTCAACCAGCGAGCCTGCCACATTGATTTCCGTCAAATTTCGGGTTTGTGCCCTCCCTTGCCAGTCAGCCCTGATTTTGCTGGATTGCGGACCGACCGGAGGCGCTCAAATGACCCCCTTCTTCGTGCAGATCAAATGCGAGCTCGGCAAGTCCTATCAGGTGGCCAACGCGCTCGCAGAAGCCGAGATCGCTTCCGAGGTCTATTCGACTGCCGGCGACTATGATCTGCTGGTAAAATTCTATGTCGATACGGGCACCGACATCGGCCATTTCGTGAATGAGAAGGTGCAGTGCATCCCGGGCATAAAGGACACGCACACCATCATCACCTTCAAGGCGTTTCAGGCCTGATCGAGCCGCGCCTGTTACAGCGGTCTCTCAAATTCCATCACGTCTAACTAAAAGCCCCGAGCCGATTGGCTCGGGGCTCCGATGTTCTGATTGCGGCGGGAAACTAAATCCCTGTCCAGAACCTGTAGTTCACACCGACGAGAACAGTGGCCGCTTTTGCGTGGGTGCTAAACGCGCAGCCAGCCGCACAGGAGGTCGTGGCCGGGGTAAATAGAACCCGATCATGCGAGCCGAAGTCATAGTAATTGCCTTCCAGGAACACCGACCAATTTGGCGAGAATCTGTATTCGCCGCCAAGTCCAATCGTCCAGCCGGTCTTGGTGTCGGAGAACGAGCCTGCCGTAACTCCGAGCGGCGTCGCCACCGTCAAGTCTGCCGTGACACGACTCCAGACCGCGCCGCCCTGAAAGTAGACCAGCCAGGGGGACGCCCACGAATAGCCGATCCGAGCGGTCAGAGCATCGAACCACCGATTACGGAATTCACCCGTTGCAGTTCCGACGCCTCCAGTTGCGTCTACGAATGAGAACGACCGATCTATATGGTTGGTTGTCCCATCGAACATGTTGCGGAAGCCGATGACCAGGCCACTGCCGGCAAACTGGTAATCGCAGCCGAGCTGACCACCACCGGCAAAGCCGGCCCTGCTCCGAGACAAATCTCCAATCGAACTGTCTAGTTCGAAGCGGCCCCAGGCCCCGCCGACGTTGACGCCGATGTAGCATCCCGTCCAAGTCAGTGGCGGCGGTGGTGGTGGCGCAGGTGGTGCTTTGCGCGGCAGGTCGGCCGCCGATGCCTGACTCGCAGCCAGACCAATGGCGACAGACAGCAGCGCCAATGAAAATTTTCGCATGACAGATCCCCTTACTAATGCCGGTCGGGATGACCCATGACGCTTTTTTAATGCGCGGACCTTAAAGAGGCTTCATGAAATCACATAACGTGCACAACTTCCTGCCGCTCTGTGCCAAAAATACAACGGCGACGGGTACCTGGGTACCAGAAAAAATCGCAAGGGTGTTCAATGTTACCGCACGCGGAGTGCGTGTCTCCGGTTAGCCCAAAACATGTTCATGCTTGTCGGCCTCTCAACCGGGCTCGGCCACGAACAGCTACGTGAATATCGGACTCGGTGCGCTGCGCGGCGGCATCAGATCTTTTGCCACGGAGCAGAGCCTGGCCACACCCTCCTCGAGCACGTCGTCTCGCACAAACCCGAAGCTCACGCGCAAGGTGCGCGGATTGACGTTGGAGGCATAGAAACCCTCTCCCGCGACGAAAGCGATGCCGCGGCGAACGGCGCGATAATAAAGTTCGGAAACCTCGGTACCTTCCGGCAGGGTCACCCACAGACTGAGGCCGCCCTCGGGCTTCGCAATCAAAGTGCCGGGCGGCATACCGGCTGACAGGCTGGCGATCAGCTTGCGCTGCTTGCCGGCGTAGATCCTTTTCATCCGTTCGAGGATCTTCGGATAGTTTTTGCGGGCGAGGAAGCGCGCCATCGCCTCCTGCATGATGCCGTTTGTGTGCATGTCGCTCTGCGCCTTGAGGGCGAGCAGAGCCTGCCGCGCGCGCGCCGGAGCCACGACATAACCGAGGCGTGTGCCGGGCAGGAACACCTTTCCGAATCCGCGTACAAAAAATACGTCGTCGCTCGGTTCCGACAGCGCACGGATCGAAGCGATCGGTGAGCCGGCAAAGCGCAGCTCCGAATTGTGATCGTCTTCCAGAATAGGCACGCCGTGTTTGCGCGCCAGCGCAAGGATGGTGCGGCGCTTTTCGATGCTTGTCGTCACGCCGGTCGGATTCTGAAACGTCGGATTCGTGTAGATCAGGCGCGGCCTGTGCCGCGACAAATGCGCCTCAAGCGTACCAATGTCCATGCCATCGGAATCGAGCGGTACTTCGAGAACACGCGCGCCGGCGCTGCGCAACGCGTTGACGACACCGTAATATGTCGGACGCTCGACGATCACCGGCGATCCGGGCGACACCAGCAGGCGAATAACAAGCTCGATCGCCTGCTGCGCCCCCGATGTCACGATCACATCTTCCGCTGTTGTCGCCAGGCCGCGTTGCGCCAGGTATTCGACGATGGCGCGGCGGAGGCTGATCCGGCCGTTCGAGGAATCGTAGATGAAATATGGCGACAGACCGTCCGCGATGACCGACTGCAGGCAGTTCTCGAATTCCTTCATGCATTCGGAATCCGGCTCGGGATAGTTGGTCACAAACGCGATCACACCCGGCGCATGCGCGAGCTCATAAAGGCGCTCGGACAAAAGCGGCCCTGCAACGGCGGGCTCCGCTCCGCGGGCGCGCTTCGTTCCGTATGGCGCGCGGACATGCGTCCCGCCGCCGGCGCGGCTCTCGACGAAGCCTGCCTTGGCGAGATCCTTGTAGGCCTTCGCGACGGTCATGTGGTTGATGCCGAGCTGCTCGGCGAGCCGTCGGACCGGCGGCAGCCGTGCACCGGCCGTCAATTCGCCGGCGGAGATGCGGTCGATGATCTGCTCGTGCAGTTGCACGAACAGCGGGCGGCCATTGCCTTTCGATAGCGAAATTTTGAACGTGCTTGGTTCGGTTGCCTGCCGCGGATGCCGTTCGCCGTTCGCCATTCGACGCCACTCAATACAAGAAATCTTGTATGATTGTTTGTATGATTGCACACAAACGCAAGAGAAAAATTGCATGATATCCCGAAGAAATCACGCCTCGCGGCTTTGCGTCACAGCCGCACTTATAATCGGCACACTTGTTCCGCCTGCGCTCGCCCAGGACATTCGCGGCGTCGAAAAATGCACGGTGGAAGCGCAGATGGAGCGCCGCACCGGATGCCTGCAGGCAAATGTCGAGTTTCTCCACCAGGCCCTGGGAAAGCTTGAGCGCGATACAAGGGAGAAGATCAACGCCCTCACCCGCGACCTTGCGGCCAGCCGGGCGGAAATCGCCGCACTCAAATCCACGGTGACAAAGCTTGATAGCGAGATGGCGCAGCTGAGAGCGAAAGCAGAGCCTGGGTCCAAGAAATAATACGGCATCGGTCAGAAGCGGGGAGACATACGCCCCAAACACCCGCGCAGCCGTGTGCTAAGATAAACCGGAATTTTAGCTGGGAGCAGCAGATGTTTCGTCCCGTAATCCTGATCGCCACACTCGTTGTCACGGCGCCGGTCATGCCGACCCTTGTCCGCGCGCAAACACCGCCCCCAACGACCGAAAAGCCGATGACCGGCATGAAGCCGGACCGCACCGTTGCCGACAAAGCGCAGCTGCAGGCCATGCGGGAGAAAGAGGCCGCCTTGAAGAAGAAGCGCGCCGAGTGCGGCAAGCAGGCCAAGACTCAAAAAGTCCCGCTGACGAAGCGCCGGCAATTTATCCATGACTGCATGTCCCGCTAGGGCGAGAAGCATTGATCCGAGATCAATGCAACGGCGGCAGGTGAGCTGCGGCTAGCGCCGGCTCACTTGCATTCCTTAAGCACCCGCAGATGCGCGAGGCGCTACGCTCCTTCCGCTTGCTTGTCTTCATTGCGAAAGCGCTGAAGCACAAACAACCGGATCGCC